>DASQND010000114.1:0-5953 GCA_035645215.1 Allosphingosinicella sp. | reverse complement strand
GTTGACCACGTTGTGGCGCGCGCCCGCGGGCACGATCACGGCGAAATCGTCCTCCACGCGGTTGACGTTGCCGTCGATGTGGATCTCGCCTTCGCCTTCCTCGATTCGGAAGAACTGGTCGATGTCCTCGTGCACCTCCTCGCCGATGTCGCAGCCGGGCGGCAGCGTCATCAGGACGAGCTGGAGGTTCTTGCCCGTGTAGACGACCCGGCGGAAATCCTCGTTGGCGAGCGTCGCGCGCTCGATATTCTCGACATAGCCCTTCATTTCAGCTCCTTCAGCGGCCGGGGTCCCTCGGACTCTGCGCACGTGGACGTAATCCTCCTCGGTCAGCTCCGGTTCCGGCGCAACTTCGGGCGGCCGGGCTTTACCGCACAAAGGCGGTGTTGGCGGGGAACCTAAATCAGGTCGGGGCGTCTCACCGGGCGTCTGGAGAGTATGCGTGGCGCCCCGGCTTCCCCTTCGCCGGGGCGTTCGCATCTCCGGCGCATGTCCGGGCTTTTCGCAAGCGCCCCGCCGCTCTAGGGCGGCGCCATGACACAGAGCCTCAACATCCTCGTCACCGGCACGAGCCGCGGCATCGGCCGGTCGATCTTCGACGCTTTGAAAGGCCACCGGGTGGTCGGCCACTCGACTCGCGGCGGCCCCGATGAAGTGGCGGCCGACCTCGATCAGCCGGGCGCGGCGGCGCGCATCTGGGCCGAAGCGCTGGAGCGCCTCGACGGCCGGATCGACGTCCTCGTCAACAATGCCGGCATCTTCGAAGCGGCGCCCATCGACGGCTCGGGCGAGGAATGGGTGGCGCAGTGGGAGCGAACGATGCGCGTCAACTTGACCGCCTCCGCCGAGCTCTGCCGCCTCGCGGTCCTCCACTTCCGCGAGCGAGTGGAAAGCGGCGGCCGGATCGTCAACGTCTCCAGCCGCGCCGCGTATCGCGGCGACTCGCCCGAGCATTGGCATTATGCCGCCTCCAAGGCGGGCATGATCGCAATGACCAAGTCGATCGCCCGGGCCTATGCGGCGGAAGGCATCTACGCCTTCGCCGTCTGCCCCGGCTTCACCGTCACCGGCATGGTCGACGATTATCTGACCAGCCGCGGCGGCGGCGCGTTCCTGAAGGACATCCCGCTCGGCCGCCCCGCCGATCCGGAAGAAGTCGCCGAGATCGTGCGCTGGCTCGCCGCCGACGCGCCGGCGTCCTCGACGGGCGCGGTGATCGACGTCAACGGCGCCTCCTATGTCCGTTAGGAGCTGGAAGCTCACCCTCCCCTGCACGAAAGAGGAGGCCGAGCGCATGGCCGGCGACGTGCCGGAGTTCGACGCCTTCGATCCCCCGCCCGTCCTCATGACCAGCGAGCCCGACCCGGCGCGGCCGGACGACTGGCGCCTCGAAGCCTTTTTCGAAGGCGAGCCGGAGCCGGACGCGGTCGCGGCGGTGCGCGGCCTCGTGCCGAGCGCGGCCGCCATCGATCCGGAGATCGAGCCGATCGAGGACGAGGACTGGCTCCGCCTCAGCCAGCGGGAACTCGAGCCGATCCTCGCCGGCCGCTTCTGCGTCCACACCAGCGCCCACCGCGCTGACGTGCCGGAAGGCGCCGTCGCCATCGAGATCGACGCCGGCCGCGCCTTCGGGACCGGCCATCACGAGACCACCACCGGCTGCCTGATGGCGCTCGACCGGCTGAAGGAGGAAGGTGCCGCCGCCGCCAACGTCGCCGACGTCGGCACCGGCACCGGCCTCCTCGCCTTCGCCGCCCGCCACCTCTGGCCCGAAGCGCGGGTGATCGCCTCCGACATCGATCCCGTCTCGATCGAAGTGGCCGAAGTGAACGCGAAGGCGAACGGCGTGCCCCTCGGCACCGGCGGGGGCGAAGTCGAGCTCGTCGTCGCCCCCGGCGTGGCGCACGAGCGGCTCCTCGCCCGCGCGCCCTACGATCTCGTCACCGCCAACATTCTCGCCGGCCCGCTGATCGAACTCGCCCCCGCCCTCGCCGGTGCCATCGCCCCCCGCGGCCGCCTGATCCTCGCTGGCCTGCTGACGAACCAAGCCGAAAACGTAACCGCCGCCTACCGCGCCCAGGGCATGGCGAGCGCCTTCACAGTCGAACGCGGCGACTGGCCCATTCTGGTCCTGAAGAAGGGCTGAGGAGCAGCCATAAGCTCAGCGTCATTGCGAGGAGCGCAGCGACGAAGCAATCCAGACGGCGGCGGAGGCCCGCACCGCCGTCCGCTGGATTGCTTCGCTGCTGCGCAGCAGCAGTTGATCCTGAGCGCCGCCGCAGGCGGCGTCGACGGGCTCGCAATGACGGCTGAGGCTAACGGCGCTCGCCCCCAATCGCGCCGAAACCCTGGCGGACAATCACCGGCTCGTGGCAGCCGTCGACCTCCCGCATCACGGTGAGCTGGAGGTCTCCCGGCGGAAGCTCGCCCAGGCGGCGCGGCCGCGACGTGGCCGGCGTGCTCGCGGCCTCCCGGCGAAGGTCGCTGAGGCACGTGCCGGTGCCGAGCGACGGCGGCGCCGCAATGGGTGGACGGGCCGGCGCGGGCGCCGGAGCGGGCGGCTGAGCGGCGGAGGATGCGGCCGACAGCAGGGCCGCGATCATGAACGGGGCGGAACGCATCGCATTCTCCTTTCGTGAGCCCGCCATAGCAAAACGTGCCGCGTATTTCACGCCCCGGCTTCGGCGACGATCTCCAGCCAGCGCGCTTCGTCGATCGTCTCGATGCCAAGCTCCGCCGCCTTTTTGAGCTTCGACCCCGCGCCCGGCCCTGCGATCAGGAGGTCCGTCTTCGCCGACACGGACCCAGCCACCTTCGCCCCCAGTTTCTCCGCCTGCGCCTTCGCCTCGTCGCGCGACACCGCTTCCAGGCTGCCGGTGAAGACGAGCGTCTTGCCGGACACGGGGGACTCCTTCGTTTCGACGACGAAATGCGGCGGCGAGACTTCGCGCATGAGATCGTCGACCACTTCCAAATTGTGCGGCTCGGCGAAGAAGTCGGCGACGGCCTGCGCGACGACGGGGCCGATGCCTTCGATCGCGACCAGCTCCTGGAGCGCGTCGGGATCGGTCGCAGCGCGCACCGCGGTGCCGCGAAGCGCCTCCATCGTGCCGAACGCCCTGGCGAGGTCGCGTGCCGTCACCTGGCCGACGTGGCGGATGCCGAGGGCGTAGAGGAGCCGGTCGAGCGGCGGCGAGCGCTTGGCTTCGATCGCATCGAGGAGGTTGCGGATCGACGTGCCGCCCCATCCCTCGCGCGTGGCGAGCGCCTCGATCTTGTCCTTGAGTCGGAAGATGTCCGCCGGCGACTGCACCAGCCCATCCTCGAAAAAGGCGACGATGCTCTTTTCGCCGAGCCCGCCAATGTCGAGCGCGGCGCGCGAGACGAAGTGGCGGAGGCGCTCGACCCGTTGCGCCGGGCAGATGAGCCCCCCGGTGCAGCGGCGCACGACCTCGTCGTCCTCCCGCTCGGCATGCGAGCCGCAGCGCGGGCATTCCGCCGGGAAGCTCCAGGGCTCGCGCGGCTCCTCCTTGGTCAGATTTCCGACGATCTGCGGAATCACGTCGCCGGCCCGCTGGACGACGACGCGGTCACCGGGCCGGACGCCGAGCCGCGCGATCTCGTCCTCGTTGTGAAGCGTAGCATTGGTCACGACGACCCCGCCCACCGTCACCGGCTCCAGCCGAGCCACCGGCGTCAGCGCGCCGGTCCGCCCGACCTGGATATCGATGGTGCGGAGCAGGGTCTGGGCCTGCTCCGCTGGGAATTTGTGGGCCAGCGCCCAGCGCGGCGCCTTGGCGACCTGGCCGAGGCGGCGCTGCCAGTCGAGGCGGTCGATCTTGTAGACGACGCCGTCGATGTCGAAGCCGAGATCGGCCCGCGCGGCTTCGATGCCCCGATAATGTTCCAGCAGGGCTTCGATCTCGGAGAAGCGGGCGAGCCGGTCGGCGATGGGGAGGCCCCAGTCACGAATCGCGTGCATGACGCCCAGCTGGCTGTCCGAGGGGAGCTCCGACACTTCGCCCCAGCCGTGGGCGTAGAAGCGCAGAGGCCGGGCGGCGGTGACGCTCGCATCCTTCTGGCGCAGCGAGCCGGCGGCGGCGTTGCGCGGGTTGGCGAAGATCTTGCCGCCGCTCTCCGCCTGGCCGGCGTTGAGTGCCGCGAAGTCCTCCTTCGACATATAGACCTCGCCGCGGACCTCGAAGACGGCGGGAGCGGCGCCATTCAGGCGCTGCGGTATGTCCTGGATGGTGCGGACGTTGTCGGTGACGACTTCGCCCGTCGTTCCATCCCCCCGCGTGGCGGCGAGGACGAGTTGGCCGCGCTCGTAGCGAAGCGAGCAGGACAGGCCGTCGATCTTCGGCTCGGCCGTTAGCGCGACCTCTTCCTCGGGCGAGAGGCTCAGGAAGCGGCGGACGCGCGCCACGAACTCCTCGACATCCTCCCGCGCAAAGGCGTTTTCGAGGCTGAGCATCGGCAGCGCGTGCCGCACCTTGGAGAGGTGCGCGGCGGGCGCCGCGCCGACCAGCCGCGACGGGCTGTCCTCGCGGACAAGGTGCGGGAACTCAGCCTCCAGCGCCGCATTGCGCCGCACCAGCGCGTCGTATTCGGCGTCGCTTATCTCCGGCGCGTCTTCCGAATGATAGAGCCGGTTGTGGTGCGCGATCTCGCGGGCGAGCCGCTCCAGCTCCGCCGCGGCGTCCGCCTCGCTCATGCCGCCTCCAGGAGCCTCGTCGCCTGGGCGCGGGCTTCGTCGGTGACGTGGGCGCCGGACAGCATGCGTGCGATCTCCTCGCGGCGGCGCGCGTCGTCGAGGGGCTGGACGCTGGTGCGGGTGACGAGGCCTTCGTGGCTCTTTTCGATGAGGAGATGGCGGCGGCCGCGGGCGGCGACCTGCGGGCTGTGGGTGACGACCAGGACCTGGCTGCGCTGGGCGAGGCGGTGGAGGCGCTCGCCGATCGCGCTCGCCACCGCGCCGCCGACTCCACGGTCGATCTCGTCGAAGATCAAGGTGGCCGCGCCGCCCTGCTCGGCGAGGGCGACCTTCAATGCCAGGACGAAGCGCGAAAGCTCGCCGCCGCTGGCGATCTTGATCAGCGGGCCGAACGGCGCGCCCGGATTGGTCGAGACTTCGAATTCGACGCGGTCGCGGCCTGATGCCGACGGCTCGGCCTCGGCGAAGGCGGTGCGGAAGCGCGCGGCGTCGAGCTTCAGGGGGGCGAGCTCCGAAGCGACGGCTTCGTCGAGGCGGGCGGCGGCGCCGCGGCGGCCGGCTGCGACTCGGGCGGCGGCTTCGTCATAGGCGGAGCGGGCGGCGGCGAGGCGGCGCTCCAGGGCGGCAAGCCGCTCGCCGCCGGCTTCGATCGCTTCCAGCCGCGCTTCGAGCTCCGACTGGTGGTCGGCCAGCGCGTCGGCTTCGACCCGGTGCTTCCTCGCCATGGCGCGGATCTCGAACAAGCGGGTCTCGGCCTCTTCCAGGCGCGCCGGATCGAAGTCGAGCGCCTCGCGCGCGCGCTCCAGCTTGTTCTCGGCCTCGTCTGTTTCGACCAAGGCACGGTCGAGGGCGGCGAGGGCCTCCGCGAGGAGGGGGTGCTCGGAAGCGATGCGATCGAGGCGGCGCGCGGCTTGGCGAAGCGCGGCGAGGCCGCCGTCCGAGCCCTGCAGGAGCTGGTCGAGCGCTTCCAGCTCGCCGCCGAGCCGCGCGCCGGCCTGCATCGAGGCGCGGGCGGAGGCGAGGCTTTGTTCCTCCCCGGCCAGCGGCCTCAACTGGCGGAGCTGTTCGACGCTGTGGGCGAGCCATTCGCGGTCGCGCTCGGCGGCATCGGCGGAGGCGAGGGCTTCTTCGAGTTCTTCGGCGACGCCGCGCATCTCTTCCCACGCCGCGGCGACGGCCGAGGTGTCGATCCGGCCGTAAGCATCGAGCAAAGCGCGGTGGCCGCGCGGGTTCAGAAGG
>DASQND010000113.1:0-67193 GCA_035645215.1 Allosphingosinicella sp. | reverse complement strand
GATCCGATCGGCTATGGCGACGGCATGAACCTCTACGCCTATGCGCAGGGGGACCCGGTCAACCTCTCCGACCCGTCGGGACTTTGTGCCGTGGGCGCCAATCCCTGCGTCGTCACAGCGAAAAGTGCCACGACGGTTCCGGATGACGGCTGGAGGCAGTGGGCCGATCTGCGCGATCAGGAAATGGCGAAGGCGCGACCGGACAGCCCCTTGCAACCCGCCTGGGCGGTTCAAGCATACGGACTGGACGACGAAGGATCTGCCGAATGCTCTTTCGCTTTCGATTGTGAAGCAGGCTGGCTTGTTCAACTTGCAGGCCAAAATTCGTCCCAGTGGGTCCCTGATGCGCAGCTCCCGGCATATGCCCACATCCTTCGCGGCAGGAGGTTTGTGGTAGGCGGGGCAGTCGGCCTTGGGAATATCCCTCGAAACTACCGCTGGGTACCCGGAGTAAGGGGTGGAGGAGCCCTGCTGGTACCACCCGGGTGGACGCCGGGCGACCGCAGGAACGTCATTAGATTCCAGCCCGCTGGCACAGGATCAAGCCGCAGGAATGGCGGTGGATATTTTGTGGTATATGGGCAAAATGGATCAGCATTGAATATCCGTACGGGCCAAGCGGTCCGGGACTCCGATCCGGCGGCGCATAACCCGTGGGGGGCGACCTTCCCTCCTAGCATCCCCGCGCCGTTTCGGTTTTGATAGGAATCGCCATGACCAACCTCAGCAAGCATCTTCTCGAAAGCGAAGTTTCATCGATCACTATCGGTCTAACTTTCGTCTCGATAAATACGTATTCGGTGTCAGTTCCTGCCATGAATTCCGTTGTAAGGTTTGGCACTGCTGTTGAGATCAGTCAGAACAACGCGGTGGGACTTGAAATCGACTCGTTCGTTCAGCAGTACGACGGCTTGCCACTACTTGCGTCAACTTGTGGAGACCGCATCGTATCTCTGGATATTTCGGACAGGCACCTGGAGTTGAGGTTTGCGAGGGGTGTGTCCATCACCGCCAAGTGGCAGCCCGATGAAGAGGGCTGCGTCCAGATCGATAGTGCTGGCGGGCCGGAGGACGATGCTGCGGCGATCATGCTGACGCTCCCCGACGACATCGGGCAGGTGCAGCAATAGTGTATAGAGAGCAGCCGGCGCCTATGGGCGTCGGCTGACTTTCGAGGACGCCGCAATCTCGTGCAGGGAAGCGGCAACAGCTACGCCGACCCGTGGGACAATCCGATGCCGACCGGGGCGCACGGCATGCCGCTCCATAACGATCCGTTCAACCGCCTGGTGCAGGTGACCGGCACGTCGGTGACGCGCTTCACCCATGACTACGATGCGATCGTGGCGGAATGGAACGGATCGGACGTTCTGCAGCGGCGCTACGTCCATGCGCCTGGGATCGACGAGCCCCTCGTCCAATATGAGGGCAGCGGCACCACGGGACGCCGCTATCTGCACGCCGACGCGAACGGCTCCATCGTCGCCCACAGCGACGGCAATGGGACCGTCGTGCAAGTCGACCGCTTCGACGAATACGGTCCCCCGCACCCGGGCAATGGCGGCCGCTTCCAATATACCGGGCAGCCGTGGATCCCGGAGGCGGGGCTCTATTACTACCGCGCGCGCATGTACAATCCGCGGCTCGGCCGGTTCATGCAGACCGACCCGATCGGCTACGGCGACGGCATGAACCTCTACGCCTATGCGGGAGGAGACCCGGTCAACCGCTCCGACCCGACGGGCCTTTGTGCGTGAGAGCCAATCCCTGCGTCGTCACAATACCCCGGCTACCTCACCGATGCCGAGATGCGCGAACTCGTCCGCGATGTCTGCTCCAGGTTCACGCAAGGTTCGTGATTGTCCCTGCAAAAGCGAGGCTGGTTCGGCGGCAACTTCAGTTCCGCCGCTCCAGCCTCAGCCGCGCAAAATGGGCTTCGACGGCGCGGCGCATGCCTTCGGCGATCTGGCGCTGGCCTTCCGGGGACTGGAGGTAGGCGGCGTCGACCTCGTTGGTGAGATAGCCGGATTCGAAGAGGAGCGAGGGGATGTCCGGGGCCTTGAGGACGACGAACGCGGCGAATTTGTGCCATTCGGGGCGGAAGGGGAAGATCGGGCCGGCCTCGCGGTAGAGGATGCGGGCGAAATCTGCCGAGACGTTCATGCTCTCGCGCTGGGCGAGGTCGATCAGGATGGCGTTGACCGACGGATCGCGGCTCATCGCGACGCCGCCGATCCGGTCCGCGTCGTTCTGGCGGGTGGCGAGGGCGGCGGCCTCGCGGTCCGACGCGACTTCGGAGAGGGTGTAGATGGTCGCGCCGCGCGCGCCGTCGTTGTTCTCGGCGGCGTCGGCGTGGATCGAGATGAAGAGGTCGGCGCCGAGGCGGCGGGCGATCTCGTAGCGTTCCTGGAGGAGGAGGTAGCGGTCGTCCTCGCGGGTGAGGGCGACGCGCACGCGGCCGGAGGCGGCGAGGTCGTCGCGGATGCGGCGGGCGAGCGCCAGGGTGACGTTCTTCTCGGCGCCGCCGCGGGGCGACGCGGCGCCCGGATCGCGGCCGCCGTGGCCGGGATCGATGACGACGAGCGGCGGATCCTCGCCGCGGGCGGGGGTAACGTTGGGGAGGGCGACCGGGCCGCGCGCGCGGTCGACGGGATCGAGCGCGACGGTGACGCCGCCATCCGGAATGCCGGCGCCGCCTTCGCCCGGCGGCGGGGCGCCCCAGGCAAGGAGGGTCGCGAGGAGGGCGAGGACGTAGGTCATCGCGGCGCTTTGTGCCGCCGGGGCGGCGCTCCGGTCCAGCGAAAACGACTATCCGGTTGCCGCTTGAAGCGGTGAGTGCTAGCACCTCCAAATCGGGCCGAGCCCCGGGTTTGCATGGCAATCCCGCGAAGCCGGACCGACCGATTACCGGCTTTCGCCGGGCAACCAGGTTGACGCTGCATGAGGCATTTCTCCCCCACCGACACACGCGCCCGTCAAGGCCGCGGCGTGAACGCGGGGGCGCAGCGGCCAGGCTTCGAAGCCGGCCTGCCGCTCGCAGCACAGACGCCCCTTTTCTTTGCAACCGGGACAATCGCGCGGCGCACGAACGCCGCGCCCGAGTCCGTATACGAGCGCGCGCGCCGCCGCTTGGGCCAAGGCCTGCCGGCCGCGCTGCGCGTGTGGAGTGAAATTGATGACGATGCGCATGCTGATCGACGCGCGCCACCGGGAAGAAACCCGCGTGGCCGTGGTCCAGGGAAACAGGATTGAAGAGTTCGACTTCGAGTCGGCCGAACACAAGCAGCTCAAAGGGAATATCTACCTCGCCAAGGTGACGCGCGTCGAGCCGTCGCTGCAGGCGGCGTTCGTGGATTACGGCGGGAACCGGCACGGCTTCCTCGCCTTTTCCGAGATCCATCCCGATTATTACCAGATCCCGCGCGAGGACCGCGAGGCGCTGCTTCGCGAGGAAGCGGAGCATGCCGCCGAGGAAGCGCGCCTGCGCGCCGCCGACGACAGTCACTATGACGATCATGACGACGACGATCACGATCATGACCATGAGCCGCGCGAGGGTGCCGATTACGGGGCCGACCGCGGCGACGACGGTTATGACGACGATCACGGCCATGAGGGCGAAGCCGCCGAGGGCCACGACGAGGAGCATCACGACGAGGAAGGCGCGCCGCGCCCCCGCGCCGAAGCGACCGGCCGCGGCGCCGACGCCGATGCCGCCGACGAGCTTCGCAGGAAGCGCCAGAATCTGAGGCGCCGCTACAAGATCCAGGACGTGATCCGGCGCCGCCAGGTGCTGCTCGTCCAGGTCGTGAAGGAAGAGCGCGGCAACAAGGGCGCGGCGCTCACCACCTATCTGAGCCTCGCCGGCCGTTATTGCGTGCTGATGCCCAATACGAGCCACGGCGGCGGCATTTCGCGCAAGATTTCGAACGGCGCGGACCGGAAGCGCCTGAAGCAGATCATGGCCGAGCTCAGCCTGCCTTCGAGCATGGGCTGCATCGTGCGCACGGCCGGGCTGTCGCGCACCAAGGTCGAGATCAAGCGCGACTTCGATTATCTCGCCCGGCTTTGGGACGAGATCCGCGACAAGACGCTGGGAAGCTCGGCGCCGGCGCTCATCCACGAGGATTCGAACCTCATCAAGCGCGCGATCCGCGACATCTACCATCGAGAGATCGAGGAAGTGTACGTCGAGGGCGAAGAGGGTTACCGCGCGGCGCGGGCCTTCATGAAGCTCCTGATGCCGAGCCATGTCCGGCGCGTGAAATCCTATGACGACACGGTGCCTTTGTTCCAGCGCTTCGGTGTCGAGGACCAGTTGGCGGGCATGTACCAGCCGGTGGTGCAGCTCAAATCCGGCGGGTATCTGGTGATCAACCCGACCGAGGCCCTGGTATCGATCGACATCAACTCGGGCCGTTCGACGCGCGAGCACAATATCGAGCAGACGGCCTATGCGACCAACATCGAGGCGGCGAACGAGATCGCGCGGCAATTGAGGCTGCGCGACATGGCGGGCCTGGTCGTGATCGACTTCATCGACATGGAGTCGAACGGCCATATCCGTAAGGTCGAGAAAGCGATGAAGGAGGCGCTGAAGAACGATCGCGCCCGCATCCAGGTCGGCCGCATCTCGTCCTTCGGTTTGATGGAGATGAGCCGGCAGCGGCTCCGCACCGGTGTGCTCGAAGCGTCCACCAAGCCTTGCCCGCATTGCGACGGTTCGGGGCTGATGCGGACGGCCGCGTCGGCGGGCCTTTCGGCGCTGCGCATGCTCGAGGAAGAAGCGGCGCGCGGGCGCGGCTCGACGATCATCCTTCGCGCCGGGCGCGAGGCGGCGGTCTATGTGCTGAACCGGAAGCGCGGCGAGATCGGCGAGATCGAGGCGCGTTACGGCGTCACCGTGGAAGTGCTGCTCGAGGAAAGCTTCGAAGGCGCGAAGATGGCCGTCGAGGCCGTCGGCCCGCGTCCGATCGAACGGCCGCGGCCGGCGCCGATCGCCGCGCCGCTCGTCGACGAGGAGGAGGATCTGCTCCCCGAGGACGAGGAGGATTTCGAGGACGAGGAAGAGGCCGAGGCCGCTGAAGAGCCGGCGCGCGAGGAGCGCGAAGAGGGCGGCGAGCGCGGCGGTGAGCGCGCGCGCGGCGGCCGCGGCCGGGGCGGCGGCGAACGCGGCGAGCGCGGCGAGCGCGGCGAGCGTGAAGATCGCGAAAGTGCGGAAGGCAGGCGCAAGCGCCGCCGCCGGGGCCGCAGGGGCGGACGCCGCAGGGACGGCCAGGGCGAGAATGGCGAGCCGCTGAACGGCGGCGAGGAAGGCCGGAACGAGCCCGGCTACGAGGGCGGCGAGCATGACGCGCCGGAGGGCGGCGAGAGCGATGGCGAGCGGATCGATCCGGTCGTTGCCGTCGAAAGCGTCGAGGCTCCGGCTGAAGCGCCTGTTTCGGTCGAGGCCGTTTCCTCCGAAGAAGAGGAGCAGCCGAAGAAGACTCGCCGGCGTCCCCGTGCGCGCCGCTCCGCGGCGGGCGATGCGGATGCGGCTTCGGCTGCGCCGGCCGAGGAGGCTGCGCCTGCTGCCGAAGCTGCCCCCGAAGCGGTGGTGAGCGAGGCCGCTCCGGCCGATGCGGCTGCCGCCGACGCGGAGGTGGCGCCGCCGCCGAAGCGCTCGCGTGCGGGCCGCCGCAAGAAGGTGACCGAGGACGCTCCGGCGCCCGCGGACGCCGCTGCCGAAACGGCGGCGGAGCCTGCGCCCGAGCCTGCCAACGACCGCGGCGACGCGGCGCGGGTGGCGGACGCTCCGGAAGGCCCGGCGCTCGACCGCCAGGCGGAAAGCAGCGGATCGGACGAAGCGGCTTCGGACGCGCCCTCCGGGCCGCCGCGCCGCGGCTGGTGGCAGCGCACCTTCGGAGCCTGATCCGCCCTGCGGCAATCAGTGACTGAGTGACATCGTCTCCGTGACGGTCGGCCAAAGGCCGCCGCCGCGGAGACGATGGCGCGTCTAGCGCGGGGGCAGGAAGAGGGCGGCGTGGCCCCAGGCGGGGCCGCTGTTTCCGTGCGGCCAGCTCTGCCGCTCGAGATCGATGTAGCCGATCCGGCCGTCTTGAGAGACGATGGTCGGGTCGAAGGCGAGGCGGCCGGTGGCGCCGTCCAGGCGCAGGACGTACAGGCCCTGTTCGCCGCCCAGTTCGGCGCCGATGACGATGCGGTTCGACAGCGGGTCCTTCGCCGACCAGTGGGGATGGAAATCGGCCGGGGTGTCGAGGCGCGACACTTCGCGCGGGGCGGCGGGGTTCGAGACGTCGAGCACGACCACCGTGTTCGCGCGGCCGACGGGCATGATCCAGTGGCGGCCGACGATGCTCGGAATGCTGCAGGCGCCGCGGACGCGGCCGGGCTGGCGGGCTTCGGGCGCGTCGATCGTGTAGACGTTGTCGAGCTTGGGGCGGTCGGACGCGATGTCGGTCAGCCGATAGAAGCCGCAGCCGAAGGCGTTCATGAGGATGCTTCCGTCCGGCATCAGCCGCGGACCGAACGGGTAGCGCGCCGCGCCGGGCAAAGGCGAGCCGTCGGCGTTCCTACCGGGCGGGACGCGGATCGTGTGGAGCAAAGCGAGGTCCGAATAGCGCCAGACCTGGACGACGTCGGCACTGTAATCCTCGTCCATCGGCGCGCTGGTCGTGACGATCCGGTCGATCCCGAGCATCGGCACCATCGCATAGACCCTGACGGGATCGGTGCCCGGAATCGCGGCGCTCGCTTGCCGGATCAAGGCTCCGGCCGAAGTATATTCGGCGAGGCCGCCATGGCCGCCGGGGACGATGGTCTCGCCCGGAGCGGGACTCGGGCCGTCGCTGCGCAGGAAGCCGGCGAGAATGTTGCCGTTCGCCAGCCGCACGAAATCGTGCCCGAAGCGCAAAGGCGGCGGCGGCGCGAGCCTGCGCACGAGGCGGAGGCGCAGCGGATCCGACGCGTCGACGAGCAGCGTCGCTTCGTGGTGATGGGCGTTGGCGAAGAGCAGCTCGCCGGCGCCGGGCATCGCATATTCCATGTGATGCGGCATCGAGGCTTTGAAGCCGACCGGGAGGGTCGAGAGCGCGCGGCCGAGCGTCGCGCTGCCCGGCCGGACGTCGACCACGGTGAAGAAGTCCTCGTCCGCCTCGTCGCGGTCGCCGGCGAAGATCAGCAGGTGGGGCGATCCGGACGGCGGCTCAGGAGCGCGGCCCGCGCTCGCGCAGGCCGCGGACGTGAAGATGAGCAGCAGGCCGATCAGCGTCTTCATGTGCAGGTCCCCCTGGGCCGCGAGAACATACCTCCTGCAGCCGGGAGTCAAGCGATGGGACCGGGCGCCTGCAAGGGCCGCCCCAACCCGTCGATTTCATCTAGGGTTCATCGCCCGGACGGGATAGGATCGGGCATGGCCGAAGCTTTCCGCACCCGCTCGCGTCCGGGCACGTTCCTGGCGCGCTTCCTGATGCTCATGGCGATGTGCTTCGCGGTCGCGGCGCAGCCGGCGCAGGCGCAGTCGATCCTTCGCGACGCCGAAACCGAGGCCCTGCTGCGCGACATTTCGCGCCCGCTCATCCAGGCTTCGGGGCTCCGGCCGGAGGACGTGCAGGTCGTCCTCATCAACGACGACAGCATCAACGCCTTCGTGGCGGGCGGGCAGATCGTCTACCTCCATTCCGGGCTCATCACCCGCGCGGCGAACGCCAACGAAGTGCAGGGCGTGATCGCCCATGAGCTCGGCCACGTCACCGGCGGCCACATCATCCGCATGGGCGAGGGGGTGAAGGCCGCGACCGGCATCAGCATCCTTTCCATGCTGCTCGGCGCCGCGGCGATGGCGGCGGGCGGCGGCGAGGCGGGCGCGGCGATCATGTCGATGGGCCAGCGCGCGGCGATCGGCAACTTCCTCGCCTTCAGCCGCACCCAGGAGGCTTCGGCCGACCAGGCGGGCGCGACCTACCTGCGCGGCGCCGGCGTCAGCGGCCGCGGCTCGCTCGCCTTTTTCGAGCGGCTCCAGAACCAGGAATTCCGGCTCAACATCCCGCAGGAGGACAGCTACGAGCGCACCCACCCGCTGAACCGCGAGCGCCTGTCCGTGCTGGAGCCGATGTACAAGGCGGACGCCGCCTGGGACCGGCCCACGCCGCCGGACCTCGAGGAGCGCTTCCAGCGGGTGCGCGCCAAGCTGATCGGCTTCGTCGACGATCCCCGCCGCACGCTGCAGCGCTATCCGGTGCGCGACCAATCGGTGCCGGCGCGGATCGCCCGCGCCTATGCCTGGCACCGCAACTCGCATCCCGAGCGGGCGATCGCGGAGATCGACAGCCTGCTCGCCGAGCGCCCGACCGACCCCTATTTCCTGGAGCTTCGCGGGCAGATCCTGCTCGAGACCGGGCGGCCGCGCGATGCGCTGGAGTCGCTGCGGCAATCGGTCGCGCAGGCGCCGGACCAGCCGCTCATCTCGGCGATGCTCGGCCATGCGCTGATCTCGACCGAGGACCCCAAGCATTTCGAGGAGGCGAAGCAGGTGCTGCGCGCCGCGGTCAACCGCGACAACACCAACCCCTTCGCCTGGTACCAGCTCGGCATCGTCTACGACCGTGAGGGCGACCAGGCGCGCGCCGCGCTGGCGACGGCCGAGCGCTACAATCTGATCGGCCAGCCCCAGCTTGCGCTCGCCAATGCCGAGCAGGCGATGCTCGGCATCGCCGTGGGCACGCCGGACTGGCTGAGGGCGCAGGACATCGCGATGGTTTCGCGCAGCGAAGTGCAGCGGCTGCAAAGGCGCAATCGTTGACGGACCTGGGCGTGCGCCCGGCAGAGGGCGCGAAGAAGAGCTGGTGGCGAAGCGGGTGGTCGGTCGCTCTGCTTTCGGCGCTGATCGGCGTGCTGATCGGCGCGGTCGCGGTGGCGGCCTCTTCGGGCTATTTCGTGCGGCGTACCCTCGTCGCCAATCCGGAAATCGTCCAGGAAGCCATCGAGGCGCTGCAGGCGCGCGAGATGGCGAACATCGTCGAACCGCGCCGCGCCGCGCTCGAGACTCCGTTCCACGGCGCCTGGGCCGGGGCGCGGGAGCCGGACGTCGTGCTCGTCGAATTCTTCGACTATGCCTGCGGCTATTGCCGGGCGAGCAATCCGCATGTGGACCGGCTGCTTCGCGAGGATCCGAAGCTGCGCGTCGTGTGGCGCGAATTCCCGGTGCTGGGGCCGGACAGCGAGGCCGCGGCGGTGGCGAGCCTGGCGGCGGCGCGCGCGGGGCGGTATCGGCCTTTCTTCGACGCATTGTTCGCCTCCGGGCGGCCGACGGCGCCGGCCGTGGCCGCGGCGCGGCAGGCGGTGGGGATCGCCGAGGCTGCGCTCGACGATGAAGCGCGCGGCGAGCTCCAGAAGAATTTCGATCTCGCGCGGGCGATCGGCGCGCAGGGAACGCCGACCTTCGTGGTGGGGGACCAGGTTTTGCAGGGGGCTGTGGGCTATGAGGCGCTGCGGGATGCGGTGGCCGAGGCGCGCGAGGCGAACGCGGGGTAGCGTCGACACGTCACTCCGGACTTGATCCGGGGTCCACCTTCTTCTCGGAAGTCGTAAGAAGGTGGATGCCGGATCATGTCCGGCATGACGGCTCTTGGGCAAATTTCCGTACTTCGTGCCCTCACCCTCCCACCCGGCTGCGCCGGGCGGGCCCCTCCCTCTCCCTAAATGGGAGAGGGGCTTTTAGCCTTTGAAGCCTTGGGCGACGACGTACCACTCGGACGAGCCTTTGCGGCTGGCGGGGGGCTTGGCGTGTTTGACGGTGGTGAAGCGGCGCTTCAATTCGGCGACGAGGTTGTTGTCGGCGCCGCCGGCCAGGACCTTGGCGAGGAAGGCGCCGCCGGGGCGCAGGATCTGGACGGCGAAATCGAGGCCGGCTTCGACGAGGCCCATGGTGCGCAGGTGATCGGTCTGGGGATGGCCGACGGTGTTGGCGGCCATGTCGGAGAGGACGAGATCGGCGTTGCCGCCCAGCTCCGCGCGGAGGCGTTCGGGGGCTTCGTCGGCCATGAAGTCCATCTGGAGGATGACCGCGCCTTCGATGGGATCGGTGGGGAGGAGATCGATGCCGACGATATGGGCTTCGGGCGAGCGCTGGCGGACGACCTGGGTCCAGCCGCCGGGCGCGACGCCGAGGTCGACGACGCGCTTCACGCCTTTCAGGAGATGGAAGCGGTCGTCGAGCTCGGTGAGCTTGTAGGCCGCGCGGGAGCGGTAGCCTTCGGCCTTGGCGCGCTGCACGTAAGGGTCGTTGAGCTGGCGCTCGAGCCAGGCGGTGGAGCTCTGCTTGCGGCCCCTGGCGGTCTTGACGCGCTTCATATGTCGTAGCCGTCCCGGGCCATGAGGGAGCGCAATATGCCTTCGCGGATGCCGCGATCGGCGACGCCGAGGGTCTCGGCCGGCCAGATGTCCATGATCGCTTCGAGGATCGCGCAGCCGGCGACGACGAGGTCGGCGCGCTCGGAGCCGATGCAGGGAAGCTGCGAGCGCTCGGCGTGGCTCATGCGGGAGAGCATTTCGCTGACGCCGCGCATCGCCGAGGACGGCATCATCAGGCCGTCGACCTGGCGGCGGTCGTAGCTCGGCAGGGCGAGGTAGACGCTGGCGAGCGTGGTGACGGTGCCGCTCGTTCCCATGAGGCGGATGTCGTGGCGGGATTCCGGCAGCAGCTCGGTGAAGCGGCGGAAGGCGTGGCGGACTCGCTCTTTCATCCGGCCGTAGGCGGCGAGGCGGTCCTCGGGATCGGCGAGGTCGCGGCTTTCGCTTTCGGTCAGCGACACGACGCCCCAGGGCGCGGACCACCAGCATCGGATGCGCGGCGCTTCGTCGTCCGTGTCGATGAGGACGAGCTCGGTCGAGCCGCCGCCGATGTCGAAGATGAGGGCCGGGCCGTCGCCGGGCTCGAGCAGGCGGTGGCAGCCGAGCATGGCGAGCCGCGCTTCCTCCTCGGGCGAGATGATGTCGAGGACGATGCCTGTCTCGTTGCGCACGCGCTCGACGAAGTGGCGGCCGTTGACGGCGCGGCGGCAGGCTTCGGTCGCGACCGAGCGCGAGAGTGTCACGCGGCGGCGGCGGAGCTTCTCCGAGCAGACGGTGAGGGCGGCGAGGGCGCGGTCGATCGCGGGTTCGGAGATCTTGCCGCTGGTCGCGAGGCCTTCGCCGAGGCGCACGACGCGGGAAAAGGCGTCGATCACGACGAAGCCGGTCTCCGCCGGGCGGGCGATCAGGAGCCGGCAATTGTTGGTGCCGAGATCGAGCGCGCCATAGGTGTGGCGCTGCGGCCGCCTCGGCGGCGCCTCGATCGTGGCCGGTCCTGCCGGGATAAGCTCCGGCGGATGCGGCGACGTGGCGGCGTTCTGCGCCATTCGCACACTCTTATGTTCTCGTTGCGGACGGCGGGAGGCCGCCGCTGACTTGGGGCCGAGACTACACAAGGGCGGGGGGGACGGCAAGGAGAGGGCCTGCTTGCGTCGGGTCCCTCGACTGGCCGTCTCGACTTCGCTCGACGGCTGCTCGGGACGAACGGATGGGTGAAGCTGTGGGCGCGGCGCATTGGGGTGGCGCGGATTTGCGGTGCGTTCTAAGGCTCCGGCGCATTTGGCGGGGAACGATGTTTCGCGGGCTCTACAATTGGACGTTGCGGCTCGCCCGCCACCGCCACGCCATTCCGGCGATGGCGGCGATCTCGTTCGCCGAAAGCAGCTTCTTCCCGATCCCGCCGGACGTGATGCTGGTGCCGATGGTGCTGGCGCGGCGGGCGCAGGCTTATCTCATCGCGGCGGTGTGCACGGTCTCGTCCGTGGCGGGGGGCCTCTTCGGCTATGCGATCGGCTATTTCCTCTACGACAGCGTCGGCACCTGGCTGGTGGACCTTTACGGGATGCACGACGCGGCGGCGGAATATCGGTTGTGGTATGCCGATTACGGAGCGTGGGTGATCATGATCAAGGGGCTGACGCCGATCCCGTTCAAGCTGGTGACGATCGCGAGCGGCTTGGCGCACTTCAACCTCGGGCTGTTCGTGCTGATGGCTTCGATCACGCGCGGGGTGCGCTTCTTCGTCGTCGCGGCCCTGCTGAAGCGCTACGGCGAGCCGATCGAGCGCTTCATCGACGAGCGGCTGACCTTGGTGAGCTGGGGTTTCCTGGGGCTGCTCGTGTGCGGCTTCGCGGCGGCGGCGCTGATCTGAGCCGGCCGGCCGCCATCCTCGCCTTCGAGCGCCTGTTCCTCGCGAGCGTCGCGCTGGGCGGCGTGCAGGCGTGGATCGGCTGGGACGAGCTTCGGGAGCGTGCCGGCGCGGGCGAGATGCTGGCGCTGCTTGGCCTTACCTTCGCGACGCTGACCGGGCTTGTCCTCCTTGTCTCGCTGGGGCGGAGCGGATCGGCCAAGTGGGTGCTCCTGCTCCTTTGCGCCATGGGGCTGCCGATGATGCTGGGGAGCTACTTGAACGGCAACATCGTCGGATCGCTCGCCCTCGCTTTGCTCCAGGCGGTGCTGCAGGTGGGAAGCCTTGCGCTGCTGTTCACGCCGGCGGCGCGTAAGTGGCTTGCCGGGGGCGGCTGAGCGGCTAAGCTTGGTCCGGGGAGTGCGGGGCGATGAAAGCGGACACGGTGCATGCGACGCTGGACGGCGAAGGGCCGAGCCTGCGCGCCCGGGTCCACCGGCAGATCAGCCCCGAAGGGAGGATGACGCCGGCGGCGCGCTTCCTGATCGCCGCCATCCTGATCGCGACGACGCTCGCGATCCTCGAGACGGAGCCGACGATTTCGGCCGGGCGCGAGTTCTGGTTCAACGGGGTCGAACTCGTCTTCGCCGTGGTCTTCTCGGTGGAATATGCGCTTCGCGTCTGGTGCGCGCCGGAGACGGGCATGTCGCGCCTTCGCTGGATGCGGACGCCGACGGCGATCATCGACCTGCTCGCGATCCTCGGCTCGTTCGCGCCGTTCGTCGGGCAGAATACGATGCTGCTCCGGCTGCTCCGGGTGATCCGGCTGGTGCGCATCGCGAAGCTCGGGCGCTTTTCGCGGGCGTTCGGGATCATGGAGCGGGCGGTGCGATCGCGGGCGAGCCATTTCGCGGTCACCTTCATGCTGTTCGCATTCTTCCTGGTCGCGGCGTCGGCGCTCATTTACCTGATCGAAGGGGCGCATCAGCCGGACAAGTTCGGGTCGATCCCGCGCTCGCTCTGGTGGACGGCGGTGACGATGACGACGGTCGGCTACGGCGACGTGGTTCCGGTGACCGCGATCGGCAAGGCGGTGGCCGCTTTGGTCTCAATCGGCGGGATCGTCCTGATCGCCATCCCGACCGGCATCATCGCCGCTTCGTTCAGCGACGAATTCGCGGCCGAGGAAAAGCTGCGGGCGGAGCTGCTGAACAAGACAAAGCCGAAGCATGGCAAGGGGAGCCATCCATGAGCCTGACCATCCTTCTCGCCGCGCTGGCGGCGGCGGTTCAGCCGGCACCGGCCGCCGCGGCCGCCCAGCCGGATCTCGACTGGCTGGCCGGATATTGGCTTTCCTGCGAGGACGGGCGCGATGTTTCGGAGACCTGGAGCGAGCGGCGCGGCGGAGTTCTGCTCGGCTATGCGGTGACCACGGGCAGGCAGGCTTTTTCATGGGAGCAGATGCGGATCGAGGCGGGGCTGCCGGGGCCGGACGACATGAGCTTCTTCGCCCAGCCGCGGGGCGCCGAGACGGCGACTCCGTTCCGCCTGGTGCGCTCGGGTCCGCGCGAAGCGGTGTTCGAGAATATGGCCAACGATTTTCCGAAGCGGATCATCTACCGGCGCGTCGGCGATCGGCTGACGGGGCGGATCGAGGGCTCGGACGGGCAGGGGCTCGAATGGCGGTACAATGCGGCGCCGTTCAACAGCCGCTGTCCACGGTAGACGCAGACTTTATTTTTGCAAGCAGAATCAGGAGCTTAGTGGCGCACGTGCCCTGCTTCCGGCCTCAAGTCATGTGCCATATGGGCTAAATGTGCTTGACAGCGTCACGCTGTTATGGCACATTCTTTTCACGCTCACAGAAGTGTAGCCGAATCGGGCCCGAACAGCGGCCTTGGGCTAGAGCGGCCCGCTGAGCTCGCCGTAGACGAGCGCGCCGGCGAAGAAGACGAAGCCGACGAGAGTGATGCCGAGGATCGTCCAGTAGGGCTGCGCGCGGTCTCGGCGCCCAAAGCGGTTGTTGCCCCAGACGATCTCACCGGCGCGAAGCCATTTCACGACCAGATAGAGGCAGATCGGAGCGAAGAAGAGGCCGGGGCCGGTTGCGACCCTGGGGCCGCCGCCGAGCGCTCGCTCAAGCGCCCACAGGTGCAGCCCTGCAATGGTGACGAGCAACGCGATGAGGAGCCAATAGCCTGCCGGATCCGTCCGGCGCGACTCGCCTTGCGCGGAGCCTCTCACCAGCGCGTACAGAGTGAAGCCGGTGAAGAAGAGGGCGACGAACCCGAGCGCCCAGATTTCGAAGGACATGGCCGCGGCCTAGCAGGGACGGGCGGCGGGGGCGAGCGGGTTTGCTGGTCGGTGACCGCGGAGACTCGCGCCGACGCCCGCTGGATTGCTTCGCTTTGCTCGCAATGACGGTGGTGGGTCGGCCGCGGCGGCGGCGGACGGGTATCAGGTGGAGGGACGACATGAAATTCTGGTTCGGGCGGAAGGCCGGGCGCGCGAGCGTTCGGCCTTCGCTTTTTCGTGCGTGGGGGGCGGCGCCTTCCGCGGGGGATTGGCCGCGTTCGTATGAGGCGCAGGTTCGGGAGGCCTATCTCGGCAATCCGATCGCGCAGCGGGCGGTGCGGATGGTGGCGGAGAGCGTGGCTTGGGCACCGGTCTATTCGGATGAAAGTGGTACTTTCATCCGGGAGAAGGAGGGCAGTCCCGCAATTGGAGCGCGCGTTGTGTCGATGGTTTCGCCAGGGCTGCTGGAGACGGTGGCGTCGCAATTGCTGCTGCATGGCAATGCGTTCGTGCAGGTGATCTGCGACGGGGCCGGGGCGCCCGCGGAGCTGTTCGCGCTTCGGCCGGAGCGGGTGAAGGTGGAGGCGGATGCGGGCGGATGGCCGGCGGCTTACCTGTACAGCGCGGGCGAGGCGAAGAGCCGGCTGCCGGCGCGGGACGGGCTGGCGCGGCCTTCGGTGGTGCACCTCAAGGCCATGCATCCGCTCGACGATCATTATGGGCTGGGGTGCCTGGGGGCGGCGGCGGGGGCGGTCGCGGTGCACAATGCGGCGGCGCGGTGGAACAAGGCGTTGCTCGACAATGCGGCGCGGCCTTCCGGGGCTTTGGTCTATGCCGGCGGCGAGGAGGGGGCGCTTTCGTCCGAGCAGTTCGCGCGGCTGCGCGAGGAGGTGGATGCGCAGTTTTCCGGTGCGGAGAATGCGGGACGGCCGATGCTGCTCGAAGGCGGGCTGCGCTGGGAGGCGATGAGCCTGACGCCGGCCGACATGGACTTTACCGGTCTGAAAGCCGCGGCGGCGCGGGAGATCGCCTTGGCGTTCGGGGTTCCGCCGATGCTGATGGGGCTGCCGGGGGATTCGACCTACGCCAATTACCGGGAGGCGAACCGGGCCTTGTGGCGCCTGACGGTGCTGCCGCTCGGCGGCAAGATATTGGGCGGGATCGGCGATGCGCTGGCGGCCTGGTGGCCGGGGCTGAAGCTCGCCGTCGACGTCGACCAGGTGACGGCGCTCAGCGAGGACCGGGAGCGGCTCTGGTCGCAGGTCTCGGGGGCGGGGTTCCTGAGCGATGCGGAGAAGCGGGAGATGCTGGGGTTTTCGGCGGAGGTGGCGGGGCCGGGCTGAGGCGTGCCCTCACCCTCCCACCTGCCTTTGGCAGGCGGGTCCCTCCCTCTCCCTGAACGGGAGAGGGGTTTTTGCAGCGGAGAGATTTTATGGCGAGCGACAATGCGCCTGTGATGGCGCGGCTGATGGCGCAGGCTGAGGGGCAGGGGGCGGATCTCGTCACCTTGCGGGCGCTGATCGAGGAGGCGAGTGAGTTGGGCGCGGCCAGGGCGCTGGAGTCGTTGGGGCTGAACGATGTGCGGGCACGGCGGGACATGGACGAGCTCCGCGAACTGCTCCAGGCCTGGCGGGACGCGAAGAAGACGGTCTGGAAGGAAGTCGTCGCCTGGGGGATCCGGATCCTGCTCGCCTTGCTCGTCGTCGGGATGAGCATCCGGATGGGGCTGTGGGAGCTGGTGCGGTGAGGTTCGCCGGCTATGCGGCGGTGTTCGACCGGCCGGACCGGGGCGGCGACGTGGTGCGGCCGGGTGCGTTCGCGCGGGCGCTGAAGCGGGGCGCGGGGGCGGTGCCGCTCCTGTGGCAGCACGAGGCCGGCAAGCCGATCGGGCGGATCGAGCATCTGAGCGAGGACAAAAGAGGCCTGCGCGTCATCGCCAGCCTTTCGGGAGGCGCGAACGGGCGCGAGGCGGCGGGGCTGCTTGGCGAAGGGGCGGTGACGGGGTTGAGCTTCGGATATCGGGTGCGCGAGGCGCAGGGCGCGGCGCCGCGCGAGCTGATCGACCTCGAGCTGGTGGAAGTCAGCCTCGTCACGCTGCCGATGCAGCCCAAGGCGCGGGTGCATGCGATCGAGCGGTCAGACGCCTAGCCATTCCAGGCCGCCGGGAAGGTCCTCGGCGCTGCAGAAGAGCTGGACGACGCGGCGGCGCGCCGGAGTGCGGGCGCGCTCGGAGGCGTGGAGGACCGGGGCGCGGTATGCCCAGACATCTCCGGCGGCGGCGAGGCATGGCCGGGCGCCGAGGCGGGCGATGGCGGGCGCGATGTCGGGCTCGGCGATGCGGCCGAGGCGGTGCGAGCCGGGTGCGACGAGGAGCGGTGCATTGTCGGGCCCGGCATCGTCGAGGTGGATGCGCAGGGTGAGCATGGATTCGAGATAGGAGAAAGGCGGCACGACATGGTCGATGCCGGTTTTCACCGTCCAGGCGGTGAAGCCGGGATGATCGTAGCGGGCGCACACGGCGATCGTGCGGTCCTGGTGCCAGCCTAGCGCCCAATTCTTTTCGGCGTTCTTGTCGAAGAAGATGGCGCGGACCGGGCGGGCGGCGGGGCCGAGCAGGCGTTCGGCGATTCCGAGGGCCGGGGCGAGGAGTGGGGCGAGGCCCGGCACGCGGCCGAGGCGGCTGCTTTGCGACTGGTGTTCGAAGAGGGCCGCTAGGGCGGCAATTTCATCAGGGGTGAAGGCGGCGGCGAAGCGTTCGGCGCCATCCGGATCGAGCTGCATGAGCGGCTCCATAGCGAAATGAACAGGATCAGGAAAACGCCCCCTCCCGGCACGCGCGGGAGGGGAAAAGCGTGCGGCGCGTGCGGGGAAACGGGAGTTATGGGAATGCTCGAAGTGAAGACGGATCCGCTGGAGGCCTCGTTCGAGGCGCTGGAGCGGGAAGACGAGGATGTGGCGCAGCTCAAGGAGGAGATGGCGCAGCTCAAGGCCAGGGTGGATGCGCAGGCGGTGGCGGCGGCGCGGCCGGCGCTGAGCGGGGCGAAGGCGGCGGAAAGCTCGGCCTTCGTCGAGAAGTATCTGAGGAAGGGGCTCGAGGCCGGCGTGGAGCTGAAAGCGGTGTCGGGGCTTTCCGACAGCGCCGGCGGCTATGCCGTGCCCGAGGAGATCGACGCCGCGATCGACCGGGTGCTGACCTCCATCTCGCCCATTCGCGCGATCGCCAATGTCGTGAAGGTCGGCTCGGCGGGGTATCGCAAGCTGGTGACGCGGGGCGGCACGCCGTCCGGCTGGGTCTCGGAAACGGCGGCGCGGCCGGAGACGGGCACGCCGGACTTCGTCGAGATCGCGCCGCCGTTCGGCGAGCTTTACGCCAATCCGGCGGCGAGCCAGGCGATGCTCGACGACGCGGCGTTCGACGTCGAAGCGTGGCTGGCGCATGAGATCGCGACCGAGTTCGCGCGGGCCGAAGGCGCGGCCTTCGTCGGCGGGAGCGGGGTCAACCGGCCGAGGGGCTTCCTCGCGGCGCCGACGAGCGCGGCCGGCGACGGTTCGCGTGCGTTCGGGACGATCCAGCATATCGGGACGGGCGTCTCGGGCGGCTTCGCGGCGAGCAACCAGCAGGACAAGCTGATCGACCTCGTCCAGTCGCTTCGGCCGCCGTACCGGCAGGGCGCGGTGTTCGTGATGAACTCGTCGACGGCGGCGCGCATCAGGAAGTTCAAGACGGCGGACGGGGCGTTCCTGTGGCAGCCGTCGCTGACCGCGGCGCAGCCGGATACGCTGCTCGGCTATCCGGTCGTCGAGGCCGAGGACATGCCGGACGTGGCGGCGGACAGCCTGTCGATCGCCTTCGGCAACTTCCGCGCGGGCTACCTCATCGCCGAGCGGACGGAGACGCAGATCCTGCGCGATCCGTTCACCAACAAACCGTTCGTCCATTTCTACGCGACGAAGCGGATCGGCGGGCAGGTGGCGAATTCGGAAGCGATCAAGCTGCTGAAGTTCGCGGCCTGAGGGCTGCTGCTGCGAAGAAACTGGAGCCGCGCCGGCGTTCGTCGGCGCGGCTTTTTTCATGTTCGTATGGGAGGGCGCGGTGGCCGATCTTTTCTTTGCCGACCTGGTGCGGGAGGCGAGCTGGGGGACGGGCGCGGGGGACCTGGCGCTCGGCGGCGCGGTCGCCGGGCACCGGCGCTTCGCCGACGCCGTGCCGCCGGGGGCGCGCTTTCATTACTGCATCGCCGGCGTCACCCATTCGGGAGAATGGGAGGTGGGCGAGGGGGAACTCGGGAGCGGGGGTACCCTGCTGCGAACGCCGATCGTCTCGTCGGCGGGGGAGGGCGAGGCCGTCTCATTTGCGGCGGGGCTGAAGAGCGTGGCGCTGACGGTGGCGGCCGAGTGGTTCTCGAACGCGGGTGGCGGCGGCGCTTCGGAGATGGAGGACATAGAGGGGCTCGAAGAGGCGCTGGCGGCAAAGGCGGCGGCGGTGCATGGGCATGCGGCCGGCGAGATCGAGGGGCTGACGGCGGCGCTTGCCGGCAAGGCGGACGCTGCCCACGGGCACGCGCCGGGCGAAATTGCCGGCCTGCAGGCGGTGCTCGCGGGCAAGGCGGCGGTCGCTCATGGTCATGCGCTGGGCGAGGTCGCGGGGCTCCAGGACGCTCTCGCGGGGAAGGCGCCGGTCGCTCACGGTCATGCGCTGGGCGAGGTCGCGGGACTCCCGGACGCGCTGGCGGGCAAGGCGCCGGTCACGCACGGTCATGCGCTGGGCGAGGTTGCTGGGCTCCAGGGGGCGCTGGACGCGAAGGCCGCCGTATCACACGGCCATGCGCAGGGCGATGTTTCCGGGCTCCAGGAGGCGCTCGCCGGCAAGGCGCCGCTTTCCCACGGCCATGCGCTGGGCGACGTTGCCGGGCTTCAGGGGGCGCTGGACGGGAAGGCGGCGGTTTCGCACGCCCACAGCTTCGCGTCGCTGAGCGGGCGGCCGACGACGCTCGCGGGCTACGGGATCACCGATGCGCAGCCCTTCGACGCGGACCTCGGCGCCATCGCGGCGATCGAGACCGCGGCGTTCGGACGGTCGCTGCTCGCGCTAGCGGACGCCTCGGCGCTGCGCGGTGCCGCTCAGGCCGATGCGCATTACCTGCGGCCGCGCAGCCTGGGCGTAAGCCTGCTGGCGCGATATCCGCTGGCGAGCCGCTTCTATCCGGCGACGGGCTGCACCTTCGGGACCGCAAGCGGTGTCGCGGTGACCTCTGCCAGCCTCATCTATGCCCAGGCCTTCGATATCCGGATCGCACTGACGCATTTCAGTTTCGAAGTGACCGTCGCGGGCGGGGCGGGCGCCAAGGTGCGCCTCGGACTCTACGACTGTCTGGAGAGCGGTTTGCCGGGCGCGCTGCTCCAGGACCTCGGGGAGACGGCGGTGGACAGCGCCGGGGTGAAGCATGCGCCGCTTCCCCAGGCTTTCGCGGTGGACCGGCCGGTCTGGTTCGCTTTCGTCAGCAACGATCTCGCATGGCAGACGCGATGGTTCGACATCCTCGCATCGGAAAACCAGCGCGGGTTCGGCGTGTCGGCATTGAGCGGCGGCGGAACGGTCGCGGGCCTGCGCGGCAATCACAGCTACGGACCGCTCCCGGCCGCCTTTCCCGCGATCGCGAGCACCTACAGCCAGTGCCGGACCATCGCCGGGCGCGGGTCCGGCTGAGCGGGAGCGCGCGCGATGGACGGACAGGCAACCGGCTCGCAGCCCCTGGCAGGGGGCGGGCTTCGCAAACTGGCGAGTGAGATCGGCGGGCCGCGGCCGGCCGCGACCGTAGCGGCGGCGGCGGATGCGGGGACGCAGCGCCAGGACGCCGTGCCGGCGAGGGGCGAGGAAGGCCGCGCGACGCGGCCCTGAGAAGGAAGAGGGCGACATGACATTCTACCTCAAGGACCCGCTCTCGCGGGTCGATTATGCGTTGAACTGGGGCGCGAATTATCTCGACGGGCAGACGATCGTCGGCAGCGGCTGGACGGTGGAGCCGGAGGAGCTGGGCGGCGTCGCCGTCCTCGACGAAAGCTACGACCTGCTGCGCAGCGCGGCGCGGCTGGGCGGCGGCGTCGCCGGGCGCGTCTACAGCGTCTCGAACCAGGTGGCGCTTTCGGACGGCACGCTCGACCGGCGCTCGATCCACGTGCGCGTGGAGGAACGGTGATGGCGAGCGCGGCGATGCCTCCGGCGCCGCTCGTGCCGGTCGACCAGGTCAAAGCCTATCTGCGGATCGAGGGGAGCGACGAGGATGCGCTGATCGCGGGCCTCGTTCGAAGCGCGACGGAGCTGTGCGAGGCATTTACGCGAACCGCGCTTCTCGAGCGGGACGTGGAGGCGGCGCTTCCCGCGCGGGCTGCGTGGACGCGGCTGCCCTTGGCGCCGGTGCGGGCGATCACCGGCGTCGCGGCGCTGAGCGTCCTCGGCGACGAGCAGCCGCTCGCGGCCGAAGACTATGCGATCGACATCGATGCGCGCGGCGAGGGCTGGGTGAGGGTGCTCGGCCGCGCCGCCGCGGGCCGGGTGACGGTTCGCTACCGGGCGGGGCTGGCTGCGGGTTGGAACGGGGTTCCCGAGCCGCTCCGCCAGGGCGTCGTCCGGATGGCGGCGCATCTCTACGCCCACCGCGACGAGACCGACGGGAGCGGGCCGCCGGCCGCGGCGACCGCCTTGTGGCTGCCTTACCGGCGGCTGCGGCTTTGCTGAGGAGGGCGAGGATGTTCGAACGGTTGCAGGAAAAGGCGCGGCGCCTGGCCGAGGCGAGGGCGGAGCGCCGGCGCCGGCAGGTGGCTGAGCGGCTCGCCGCGGATCTGCCGCGCGGGATCGCGGTCGGCACCAACGGAGACGATGTGACTCTGTCGGGCCGCGCGCTGAAGCGGCGCATGGCGCTCGATCCGGCGCTCAGGGCGCTGCCCGGGAGGTTCTCGTGAGTGGGGCGGGCGAGGCGCTGCGTGCCGCGGCCGTCGCGGCGCTGGGGCGGGTGAGCGGGATCGGGCGCGTCTACGATGCGCCGCCGCTCACAGCCGCGGCGCCGCACGCTTTGGTCGAGATCGATGCGGAAGCGGACTGGGGCCACAAAAGCGGCATCGGGCGGGAGCTTCGGCTGGCGGCGACGCTGACGGCCGAGGGTGAGCGGCCGGTGCGCCTTCGCGCCGCGGCCGGCGCGGCGGAAGCGGCGCTCAGCGGTCTCGGCGGCGTACTGGACGGCTGGCAATTGATCACGATGCAGCACGTTCGGACGCGCGAGGTGCGGCGTTCGAAGGGAGGCTGGGCGGCAGTGATCGAGTTCAGGGCGCGGTTACTGGCTGCCGGCTGACGGTTCCGGCTGCAAGTCCCTGAACTGCTCTTTGAAGTTGGAGCGCAGATCCTCGACCTCGGTCGCGACGTCGCGCTCGGCCGTCGGGCGGGTGTCGCCGGCGCGAGTCGCGGCGGCGATGTAGGCGGTGCGGTAGGCAGCCTCCTGCTGGGAGCAGGCGCCGGCGATCGCCGTGTCGAACGCAGCAGGAGCGACGCGCTCTTCGAGCTGCGTCGTCAGGAAGGTGCGCAGGCAGCGCGAATATTGCTGGCGCTCGGTCCCCGCCATCATCTGCGCGCTGAGCAGGAGCGGGACGATCAGAGAAGCTGAAATCATGTTGAATTCCAATCCCCTAGCTGGAACTGAAAAGGAGAGTGAGCCATGGCGGCGGAAAAGGGAAGTGCCTTTTTGCTCAAGGTCGGGAACGGCGGGAGTCCGCCGGTTTTCGCGACCATAGCGGGCATGCGGACGACGCAAATGTCGGTGAACGGCGAGGCGGTAAACGTCACGAGCAAGGATTCGGCCGGGTGGCGCGAGCTCCTGTCGGGCGCGGGGGTGCGTTCGGTTTCGGTCGGAGCGAGCGGCATCTTCACGGGATCGGCGGCCGAAGTCCGGGTGCGCGGAAATGCGCTCGCCGGCGTCGTCGACGATTACGAGCTGAGCTTCGAAAGCGGCGAGCGGATGCGGGGGCGGTTCCTGGTGACTCGGCTCGATTATGCCGGCGATTACAATGGCGAGCGCAACTACACCCTGAGCCTCGAAAGCTCGGGATCGGTGGTGTCGCTGTGAATCCCGCCCGAGGTGAAGCGGCGATCCTGGTCGGCGGCGAGCGGCTGACGCTGAGGCCCACCTTCGCGGCGCTCGTCGCGGCGGAGGAGGAGCTCGGGCCGCTGTTCGCGCTCGTCGAGCGGGCCGCGGACGGGGGGCTGCGGCTCGCCGAAATCGCCGGGCTCTTCTGGCACTGCCTGGCGGCGCGCCCGGAGGCGCTGACCCGCGAGCGGCTCGGCGAGGCGATCGCGGAAGCCGGGCTCGCCAAGGCGACGCCGGTGCTGAAGGTGCTGCTGACGCAGATCCTCCAGGGCCGTGTTTAGCGACGCGGCGCGGCGGCTCGCTGGCGCGGCGGGGGCGCTGCTCGGCTGGCGACCGGAGGAATTCTGGAGCGCGACCCCCGACGAACTGGCCGCCATCCTGGAGGCGCTCGCCGGGCGCGGGGGCGCGGGCGAGGGGATCGGGCGCGCGGATCTCGAAATGCTGGAAAGGATGTTTCCCGATGGATGAAGAGATCGAAACGCTGCTTGTGAAGGTCCGCGCGGACACGGCGACCTTCGCCAAGGACGTGGCGGACATGCGCGGGCAGCTCGAAGGGCCGCTGGCGGCCGGCGTGGAGCGCGTCGGCCGGGCGATCGAGACGGCGCTGGTCCGCGCGATCAGGACGGGCAAGCTCGGCTTCGAGGACCTGAAGCGGCTTGCGCTCAGCGCCATGGAGGACATTGCGGCGGCCGCGATCCGGAGCGGCATCGGCGCCGTGCTCGGCGGTGCCGGCAAGGGCGGCGGGGTCGGCGGCGCCGTCGCCGGCCTGCTGGGACTTCCGGGGCGCGCGCATGGCGGGCCGGTCGCGCCTGGTCAGGCCTATGTGGTGGGCGAGCGTGGGCCCGAACTGTTCGTGCCGACGGCGAGCGGCCGCGTGGAGGCGGGGCTGCCCGGGCGAGGGCGCGACATCCGGATCTCGATCAGCATCAACGCAGGCGAAGGCGCGGAGCCGCGGGCGCTGGCGCAGTCGAGCCGGCAGGTGGCGCGGGCGGTCAAGCGGGCGCTCGTCCGGATGGAGGATTGAGATGCCTTTTTGCCTGGCGCCGCCCGGAAGCGCGCAGACGCTCGGCACGCTGAAGCGGTTCGACGCGCGTTACTGGACGGTCGACTTTCCGCGGCCGATGATGGCGAGCGTCGTCACGGCCGGGCCGCATTCGCTGCGGGTCGAGGCGGTCTTCTACCGCGCGGACGATCTTGCGGGGCTGATCTGGGAAGCCGAGGACCGGCACGACCATCCGCTCCTCGCCTACGAGACGAGCCGGGACTTTCGGCGCTGCACCTTGCGCTTCCGCTGGCGGAGCGGGGGGCTGGTGCCGCTCGACGCGGTGCACGGGCCGACGCTGACCATCGAGGGGCGCGACGCGTCGGGAGCGGCGCGGAGCTGGTACGTGCGGCTCTGGAACTATGCCGCGGGCTCGGGCGAGGACGCGGCAGTGACGCTCGACTTCGCGGAGATTGCCGGCGGCTGGGCCGGGGACGACCCGGTCTGGGCGGGCGACGTGGACCGGATGTTCGTGTCGCTCGTCGCGCCGGCCTATTCCGGCGCATCGGCGCCGCTTCCCGCACCGGCGGAAGGCTGGGCCGAGCTCGGCGACATCGCCTGCGACGGCTCGGGCTCGGTGCTCGGGATCGGCGACGGGTTGCTTCCCGAACACGGCCTCAGAATCGCGAGCGGCTATGACGACAGCTACCACCTGACGCCGGCGCGGCTGCTCCGCAACGTTCTCGCGCTCGGGTGGCGGGGCGTCATCAACCATTATGTGGGGATGAGCCATTATTTCAGGCTCGGGACCGACCTCAAGGTCACCGGGGCGCTGAACGGGCCGTGCGCCGCCTGGCACCGGGATTTCCTTGCCCGGGCGAATGCGCTCGGCTTCGAAGTCATCCTGTCGCTTTCTTACGAGCTGTTCGACGCGCACTGCCCCGAGGCCTGGAAGCAGCGAGCCGCGAACGGCGAGCCGGCGCTGACCGGCTGGTCGCCGCCTTCCGCCTTGCTGTCGCCGGCGCATGACGAGGCGATGGGCTATCTGCGGACGATTGCGCTCGCCTTTGCCGGGCTTGCAGCGGCGGCCGGCCAGCGGGTCCGGTTCCAGGTGGGCGAGCCCTGGTGGTGGGTGATGCCGGATGGGCGGATCTGCCTGTACGATGCCGCGGCCGCGGCGGCGCTGCAGCCCGCGGCCATCCCGGACATGCGCGCGGCGCTCGGGCCGGCGCAAGAGGCGACGCTGGACGATGCGGGGGCGCTGCTCGCCGCGTCGACCGCTTCGCTCTGCGCGGCGGTGAAAGGCGCGCATCCGGGCGCCGAGACCCTGCTGCTGGCTTATCTGCCCACGGTGCTCGATCCGGAGATGCCCGAGGCGCGGAGAGCGAACCTGCCGCTGGGCTGGACCTCGCCGGCGTTCGATGTGCTTCAGCTCGAAGATTATGAGTGGGTGACTGAGGGAAGGCGGGGCCGGTCGCGCTCCGAGCGGCAGGTTGCGGCGACTCGGCTCGGCTACTCGCCCGAGCGGCAGCATTACATCTCCGGCTTCGTGCTCAGAAGTGAGGATCGCGGGCACTGGGCGCGGATCGCCCAGGCCGCGGCTGACGCGGCCGCATCCGAGGTCGCGGAGACCTTCGTCTGGGCGCTGCCGCAGGTGCTGCGCGACGGGTTCGTCTTTTTCAAAGGAGAGGCTGCGATGGACGCATATGAGGACGTCCGCTTTCCAGTCGCGCTCGGCCGAGAGGCGAGCGTCGAGCCGTCATTTTCCACGGATGTCGTGACGACGGGCGGCGGGGCGGAGCAGAGGAACAGCGCCTGGGCGGACGCGCGGCTGCGCTACGACGCCGGGCCGGGGCTGCGGGGGGAGGAGGATCTGCACCTCCTTCTTTCCTTCTTCCGCGCGCGCCGCGGCGCCGCGGTAGGCTTCCGGTTCGAGGACCCGCTCGACCACAGTTCGAACGGGATGACCGGCACCCCTGGCGCGGCGGATCAGCCGATCGGCACCGGCGACGGCGTCCGCACCGAATTTCCCCTGGTGAAGCTGTACGGCGACCAGGAGCGGCGGATCACGCGGCCGGTTGCGGGAACGGTGCGGGTGTCCGTCGGCGGCGCCGAGCGGGCCGGCGGGTGGATGCTGGAAGCGGGCGGCGTCGTCGCCTTCGAAGACGCGCCGGCGCCGGGCGAGGCGGTGAGGGCGGGGTTTCGCTTCGACGTGCCGGTGCGCTTCGCGGACGACCGGCTCGGGTTCAGCCTCGCCACCTTCCGTGCCGGCGAGGTTCCTTCGGTTCCGCTCGTCGAGATCAAGGAGGGCGCGCCATGAGCATCGTCGACAAGGCGCTGACCACCATCGCCTTTTGCTGGCGGATCGAACGGCGCGACGGCGTGACGCTCGGCTTCACCAGCCACGATCGCGACATCGAGGTGGACGGGCTCACCTGCCGCTCGGCGCCCGGCATCCTGCCGTCGGCGATCGGCCTCAGCGCCGGCTTCGAAATCGATCGGCTGGACGTGACGGGGGCGCTTACCTCCGATGCGATTACGTCGGACGATCTCGCCGCCGGCCGCTGGGACGGCGCCCGGCTGTCGATCTTCATGGTCGACTGGGAAGACGCCTCCGCCGCGCCGATCCCGATTGCCCGGGGCGAGTTGGGGGACGTGGTCGTCCGGGGCGCCGCGTTCGAGGCGGAACTGTGCGGCGCGACGTCGGCGCTGGAGCGGCCGGTCGTCGAGCAGACGTCGCCGGAGTGCCGGGCGCAGCTCGGAGACAAGAGGTGCCGCGTCGACATGGCGGGGCGGGTGCGCGTGACCCGGGTCGCCTCGGTGGAGGATGAGAGCCGGGTCGTGGTGGAAAACGCGGCGGACGGCGGGACCTATGATTACGGGCGGCTGCGGTGGATCGGGGGGCCGAACAGCGGCCTCGCCTGCGGGATCGCGAGGTCGCAGGGCGCGCTACTGACGCTGCGCGACCCGCCGCACTTTCCGGCGGCCGTCGGCGATCCCGTCGAGATTTCGGAAGGGTGCGACAAGAGCTTCGCCGCCTGCACCGGCCGCTTCGGCAACGTCGCGAACTTCAGGGGCGAGCCGCATCTGCCGGGCGTCGACCTCCTCACCCGCTACGCAGGAGGATGAAGCGATGGAAACGGATCCGCACCGCATCGTCGAGCGGGCGAGGCTTGCCGTCGGCGCACGGTTCAGGCCGCAGGGCCGAAGGATCGAGGACGGGCTGGACTGCGCCGGCCTCGCCGCATTCGCGTTCGCCGCCGGGCAGGCTGCGGTCCCGGACGACTATTCCCTGCGGGGCGGGACCGTGGAGATGCTGGCGCGGCAGCTTGGCGCGCTCGGCTTCGCTCCGGCGCCCGGCGCAGAGTTCCGCGCCGGCGATCTTGGCGTGTTCGCGCCGGGACCGGGGCAACTTCACCTGGCGATCGTCACGGAAGCGACCTTGATCCACGCGGACGCGGGACTGCGCAGGGTTGTCGAGCGGCCGTTGCCGCCGCCCTGGCCGCTCGCCGGGCTCTGGCGCGTCCGCTCAGAGCGGGAGGAAGGCTGATGGCGACCCTGATCCTGACCACCGTCGGCTCAGTCTTCGGCGGACCGGTCGGCGCGGCGGTCGGCGCCGTTATCGGACAAGCGATCGACCGGCGGGTCTTCGCGCCCAAGGCGCGGCACGGACCGCGGCTCGGCGACCTCAGCGTGCAGACCTCGTCCTACGGGAGCCAGATTCCGAAGCTGTTCGGAACGATGCGCGTGGCGGGGACCGTGATCTGGGCGACCGACCTCGTCGAAACCCGTACCAGGAGCGGCGGCGGCAAGGGGCGGCCGAAGACCGTCGGCTACAGCTATGCGGGGAACTTCGCGGTCGCCTTGTCGTCGCGGCGGGTAACGGCGGTGCGGCGCATCTGGGCGGACGGCAAGCTGCTGCGCGGTGCGGGCGGCGACTTCAAAACGAAGCTGGGAGATTTTCGTCTGCACGGCGGCGGCGAAGACCAGGATGCCGACCCGCTGATCGCCTCGGCCGAAGGGATCGGGCTTGCGCCCGCCTATCGGGGGCTCGCCTACGCCGTCTTCGAAGACCTGCAGCTCGAGGATTATGGAAACCGCATTCCCTCGCTCAGCTTCGAGATCGAGGCGGATGCGGAGCCGCCGGCCATCGGCGCGATTGCGTCCGAACTCAGCGGCGGCGCGATCGCCGACGGCGGGACGCCTTCGGTCTCGGGCTATGCCGCGACCGGCGACAGCGTAAGGAGCGCGGTGGAAGCGCTCGCGGACGTGGTTCCGCTGACGCTGGTCGATGGCGGAGCGTCGCTCGTCCTTGGAACCCCGGCGGCCGCGGCCGCGGCAATCGGCCGGGCGGACTGCAGCGCCGCGCCCGAAATCTCGCGCCGCGCCGCGGGCAGCGTGGCGGGCGAAGTCTCGCTCGGCTTCTACGACCCCGCGCGTGACCACCAGGCGGGCCTGCAGCGCGCCTTTCGCGACGGGCCGACCGCGCGCGCGGACAGCCGGGCGCTCGCCGCGGCCGTCTGGGCCGACGAGGCGAAGGGCTTTGCGGAGGCACGATTGTCGTGGCTGTGGGCTGCGCGAAGCACGGCCAAGCTCCGGCTCAGCTGGCGCCGCCTCGGCCTGAGGCCCGGATCGGTCGTGACGCTGGAGAAGGAGCCCGGGCATTGGCTCGTCGAGCGCTGGCTGCTTGGGCCGGTGACGGTCGACCTCGAGCTGACTCGGCTCCCCGGTCGCGAGGGCGCGGTACCCGGCGCGAGTTCGGGACGCCCGGTTTCGGAGCCGGATATCGTGCACGGGCCGACCGTGCTCCGTCTGTTCGATCTGCCGCTGCCATCGGAAGGACCGGAGCCGTGGCTTGCGGCCGTCGCGGCGGGAACATCGCCCGGCTGGCGGCGCGCGCTTCTGACCGTGAGCTTCGACGGTGGATCGAGCTGGCAGGACCTTGGGCCGACTGCGCAGCCCGCGGTGATCGGAACGGCGATGAACGCGCCGGCCGGCGCCTCCGGGGCGCTGTTCGATGACCGGAACGTGCTGGACGTGGAGCTGCTGCACGCCGGGATGGACCTGGAGGGGCGCAGCGATTCGGCATTGGCCGGCGGCGCCAACCTCGCCGTGCTCGGATCCGAGCTCGTTCAGTTCGGACGCGCCCAGCGGGTGGGAGAGCGGCGTTACCGGCTGTCGCGCCTGCTCCGCGGCCGACGCGGCACCGAATGGGCCGCGGGCGCGCACGTTGCGGGCGAGGCGTTCGTGCTCCTCGAGCGTGACTCGATTCTTGCGATTCCGGTGCCCCCCGGAGCAGTCGGAGCCGAAGCCGCGCTGTTCGCTGTCGGCATGAGCGACGGGGCAGGGGGCGTTTCCGCCACGCGCACAGCCATGGCGGAATCGCTGAGGCCGCCATCGCCCGTGCACCTCGGCGCCGAGCGACTCGCGAGCGGCGATGTCCGAATCGGCTGGACCCGGCGCAGCCGGCTCGGCTGGACCTGGGCGAGCGGCAGCGACACGCCGCTTGCGGAGGAGCAGGAACTCTATCGAGTGACGCTCGCATCCGCAGGCGCGAGCCGGAGCGTCACGGTTTCCGAGCCTTTCCTTCTCTACACGGCCGGCGAGCAGGCGGCGGACGGGCTTGCCGGCCCCCTAGCCATCGATGTGGTCCAGCTCGGCACCCATGCGGCCTCGCGCCCGGCGCAGATCCTGTTCGGCTGAACGATCAAAAGGAGTGTTCACGATGAGCGAAGCCACGCCGCGCTTCGGCCTGCCCTTCATCCTGCCGGGGCAGGCGCAGAAGGAACTGTTCCACAACGAAGCCCTGTCGGCCGCCGACGCGCTGATCCACGCGGCGGCCGAGACGGCGCCGCTCGCTGTGCCTCCGGCTTCGCCGCAGCCCGGCCAGAGCTGGATCGTGGCGGCCGCGGCGACCGGGCCCTGGGCGGGGAAGGTTCATCATCTGGCATCCTGGACCGATGGCGGCTGGCGCTTCGTCGCGCCGGTTCCGGGCATGCGGGTGTGGATCAAGAGCCTGTCCTTGTGGGTGCATTGGACGGGTTCCGCGTGGAGCGATGGGGAGCTGCGCGGTTCCGGATTGGTCGTGGACGGGCAGCAAGTCGTCGGGAAGCGCCAGCCGGCCGTGCCAAGTCCTTCAGGTGGAACGATAATCGACGCGGAGGCGCGCTCGGGAGTCGCTTCCCTCATTGTGGCTTTGAAGTCACACGGGCTGATTGATTGACTGTTCGGCCTGCTGCACTGCAACCACTGGGGCGCCGCGCCGTTGTGCGCTCGTCTGGAAAACCGCAGCTCCTGTCAGGCATGAACTGCGGCTTTTCAGCAACATTTGTGGGGATAAGCGTGCTTGCGCGGAAACTCCGCTTACCGTAATGAGTTCATGTCGTTCCCTCCAGGGACGAAGAAGAAAGGGGAATGTTATGCGGAAGCTCGCCATCGCACTGGCGCTGTCATCCACCGTGCTCGCGACTCCGGCACTTGCGCGCGATGGCGCCTGGTATGTCGGCGGCGATTTCGGTGCCATGATCGTCGAAGACGTGGAATTCGACGTCAACACCACCGAGAACGCGATCGTTGTCGACCATGAATATGGTTTCGACGGCTCGGGTTTCGTCGGTTACGACCTCGGCGCGTTCCGCCTCGAGGCGGAAGTCGCTTACAAGAAGGCTCGCATCGACGAGCTCGAAACGGTTATCGGCCTTCCGGGCGCCGTCGGCCAGGGCCGCACGGTCGCTCAGACCTTCGTGAACGCGGGCGGCGGCAACACCACCGCTCTCAGCTTCATGGTCAACGGCCTGCTCGATTTCGGCGACGATGACGGCATCAGCGGCTTCGTCGGCGGCGGTGTCGGTATCGCCCGCGTGAATTTCAACAACCAGCGCCAGTTCGCCAACCAGGGCGCCTTCATCGACGATTCTGACACGCGTTTCGCGTGGCAGCTTCTCGCCGGTGTGCGTCAGGCGATCTCGGACAATATCGACGTGACCGTCCGCTATCGTTTCTTCAACGTGTCGGACCTCGAGATGGTCGGCTTCCCGAACGGTGCTGGTTTCCAGAGCCGTCTGCGGACGCACAGCCTCCTCGGCGGCATCACGTTCAACTTCGGCGGCCAGCCGCCGATCCCCGACCAGACTTGCTGGGACGGTTCGGTGATCCCGTCGAATCAGACGTGCCCGCCGCGTCCGCCGGAGCCGGTTCGCGAAGTTCCGATGCAGCCGCCTGTGACGGTCGTGAACTGCCCGAACGGCACGACGCTTCCGGCCGGCTCGGTCTGCCCGACCGTCGGTCCGTTCATCGTGTTCTTCGACTGGGATCGGTCGAACATCACGCCGCAGGCTGCCGGCATTCTCGACAACGCCGCCGAGCAGTATCGCACGACCGGCAATGCGCAGGTCGTTCTCGCCGGTCACGCCGACCGTTCGGGTTCGGACCAGTACAACGTCGGCCTGTCGCAGCGTCGCGCCGAAGCCGTCCGCCAGTATCTGGCCGGTCGCGGTGTCGGTGAGTCCGCGATCCGGACCGAAGCGTTCGGCGAAAGCCGTCCGCTGGTCGAGACCGCCGACGGTGTGCGCGAGCCGCAGAACCGCCGCGTGGAAATCACCTTCGGCCCCGGCTCCGGCTGGTAAGAAGGCGATTGCTGCCTCGGCAGCACGCGAACCAAAAGAGGGAGCCGGTCCAGTGGGCCGGCTCCTTTTTTGTGCCGGAGGTCGCACCGGGAGCGTTAGCCGCCGCCTCGCCGCCTCGCCGCCTCGCCGCCTCGCCGCACCGCTGCACGGCCACACGGCTGCAACGTTGCTTTGGCGCCCCCGCGCACGGTCGCGCCGTTGCTTCGGCGCGGCACCGCCGTCGCATCTGTGCACCGGTCTGCAGTGCATTTTTTGTCGCAAACGCCCCGACTTCGGGGGCCCGCTGCGGGCCGACATGCGGGGGCACCCGCGAACTCGCACGTTTTCCCCAAGAGCCGAGCTGCCGGAAGAGCGGCCTGAGCGTCTGCCCGACGAACCGGCGCTCCGTGCTTCCTGCTTCTTCGCGAGAGTGCGGCCGCGACCCGCCGTCAGAAGCTCCGGCCCTTCCGGTCCCGCACTGCAAGCCAGCATCCTCCAACATCCGGTTCGAACGCGATTGCGGCTTAGCCTCGCCCTGCGGCCGAACGCCCGGCGCGGAGCAATCGGCGCAGCCGTGCGCCCGCGCTCCGAAACGGGCCCGAAAAGGCTGTTCGCGCGGCGGCGGCTGCGTTAACGCGGCGCCGTTCCGCCTGAGCTGGGAGCTTCAATGCGTATTGCGATCATCGGGACGGGCTATGTCGGGCTCGTCTCCGGAGCCTGTCTCTCCGATTTCGGCCACGACGTCGTGTGCGTCGACAAGGACGCCGCCAAGATCGAATCCCTTGAAGCGGGCGTCATGCCGATCTTCGAGCCCGGCCTGGACCAGCTCGTCCGCCGCAACGTCGCCGGTGGGCGTCTCTCCTTTACGACCGACATTGCCGCGGGCGTGGCCGGCGCCGAGGCGATCTTCATCGCCGTCGGCACGCCTTCGCGCCGGGGAGACGGCCACGCCGACCTCAGCCACGTCTTCGCGGCTGCCGCGGACATTGCGGGCGCGCTGACCGGCCCCGCCGTCGTCATCACGAAATCGACGGTTCCGGTCGGCACCGGCGACGAGGTGGAGCGGATCATCCGGTCTGCGCGCCCCGACGCGGAGGTCGCGGTGGTTTCCAATCCCGAGTTCCTGCGCGAAGGCGCGGCGATCGAGGACTTCAAGCGCCCGGACCGGATCGTCGTCGGCACCGAAGACGATCGCGCGGCCGAGATCATGCGCGAGGTCTACCGCCCGCTCTATCTCAACAAGGCGCCGCTCGTCTTCACCAGCCGGCGAACGGCCGAGATGATCAAATATGCCGCGAACGCCTTTCTCGCGACCAAGATCACCTTCATCAACGAGATTGCGGACCTTTGCGAAACGGTCGGGGCGGACGTGCAGGACGTCGCGCGCGGCATCGGCCTCGACAACCGCATCGGCTCGAAGTTCCTTCACGCCGGGCCGGGATATGGCGGCTCCTGCTTCCCGAAGGACACGCTTGCGCTTCTGAAGACCGCCGAGGATTACCAGACGCCTTTGCGCATCGTCGAAGCCGTCGTCCAGGTGAACGACAGCCGCAAGCGGGCCATGGGCCGCAAGGTCATCCGCGCGCTCGGCGACGAGCCGCGGGGGAAGGTCGTCGCCCTGCTCGGCCTCACGTTCAAGCCCAACACCGATGACATGCGCGACGCGCCGTCGGTCAGCATCGTTCAGGCGCTCGAGGATGTCGGCGTCGCCGTTCGCGCGTTCGATCCGGAAGGGGTCGAGCAGGCGCGACCGATGATGCCGAACGTCCAGTTCTGCCGGAGCCCCTATGAAGCGGCCGAAGGCGCCGACGCGGTGGTGCTCGTGACGGAATGGGACGTGCTTCGGGCACTCGACCTCGACCGCATTGCCGCCGCGATGCGAACGCCCGTGCTGATCGATCTGCGCAACGTCTATCCGCCGGAGGAAGTGGAGAGCGCCGGCCTCGTCTGGCACGGGATCGGCAAGCCCTCGCGCGGCGCCGCCGCCTAGTCCGCGAAACCGTTGCGCTTCCGGCTCGTTCACCACTCGACTTCGACGAGGAGGACGGGATGAGACGCACAGACATGGCAATCTTGGCGGCGCTGGCGGCAGGCGCCTGCTCCACCGCCGGGCGCGAACGGGCGGCGGTCGATGCGCCTCCGGGGCCGAGCGCGACGCAGGCGGACATCCGCGACCCGTCGGGCCGCACCGTCGCGCGTGCCTCGGTGAGCCAGCTCGGCGACGCGCTGCGCGTCCGGATCGAAGCGACCGGGCTCGCGCCGGGCATCTACGGCGCGCACGTCCACAGCGCCGGCCGCTGCGACGCCCCCGCGTTCGAAAGCGCGGGGCCGCACTGGAACCCGACCGGGCGGCAGCACGGGCGCGACAATCCCGCCGGCCAGCATCTCGGCGACCTTCCCAATCTGATGGTCGGCACGGACGGCCGCGGCAGCTTCGAGTTCACGATTCCCGGCGCGGCGCTCTCCGGCGGTGCGCGGCCGGTGCTCGACGGCGACGGCGCGGCAGTCGTGGTCCATGCGCGCCCGGACGATTACCGGACGGACCCGAGCGGCAATAGCGGGGCGCGGATCGCCTGCGGCGTGCTCGGCTGAGCTAGATCGGCTCGCCCGCCTCGCGCGCCCGCTCGACTTTCGTCGCCTCCAGATGGGCGATGTGGCGCGCCCCGATCCAGAGGCCGACCAGCGTCAGCGGCGGCATCAGGTAGAGCATGGCGATGCCGGTCGGCAGGCTGCCGGTCAGCACCGACATCTTGCCCGCATAATAAGGCCCGAGCGCGAGGCCGACCATGGTCGTCCCGAGGATGTAGGTCGCGCCCGCCGTCGCCCGCATGCGCGGCAGGACGAGGTCCTGCAAGGTCGCGACCGCAGCGCCCACCCAGGCGGACGCGAAGAGGTGGGCGATCGGATTGACCCAGTAGAAAGCGGCGAGATTGTCGGTCGTCAGCATGAAGGCGACGAGCGGGATCGGCAGAATTGCGGACAGCATGTTGACGAAGATCCGGCCGCGCGGGTCGTACTGGCGCCAGACGTCGGACACGTAGCCGCCGAGGATCACTCCCGCGGCCGCGGAAAAGGCGCCCGCCCAGCCGATGATGAAGCCGACTTCCTCCTTCGCCGACAATCCGCCGATGAACTGGGAGGGCAAGGTGCCGCCGGCGTAGAAGCGCGCTTCGACAAAGGGCGGGATCCAGAAGCTCGTCGCATAGGTGACGAATGCGATGCTGCCGAACGCGATGGCGAGGATCACGACCGCGGGTGTCCCCCAGATGAGGCGGTAGGCCGGCGGATCGCGGTGCTTGAGCGACTGGATCCAGGAGAGGATGGCGTAGACGCCGAGCCCGTAGGCGAGCCACTGCGGAAGGTCGCCCGTCAGGCGGTAGAGCCCGAACCCGACCACGACCACCGACGCGAGGACGATGAGATTGGTCCTGAGTCCGCCGGGCATGCGCGCCGCGTTGAAGAGGGTGAGCGGCGGCAGGATCGCGAACAGCTCCCGGCCGAAGTCGCGCCAGGCATTGGGGCGCACGACGGGCTGCGGAAGCCCGTCCGAAGCGCCGCGCTGCGGCTCGCGCAGCGTCAGCACCCAAAGCGCGAGAAGAAGGCCGGGCACGCCGACGGCGAGGAACGCCGCCTGCCACCCGGCGAGGCCGAGCGGCGCCGTTTCCGGATTCGGGAAGGCCGCCTTCCAGCGGCTGACGACGAAGCCGCCGATCGGGAGGCTGAGCGCGCCGCCGATGTAGAGGCCGCTCGAATAAATCGAAAGCGCGGTGGCGCGCCGCTCCTTCGGAAAGTAGTCCGAGATCATCGAATAAGCGGCGGGCGAGGCGCTCGCTTCGCCGATTCCGACGCCGATGCGCGCGGCGGCGAGCATGCCGAAGCTGTTCGCGAAGCCCGAAAAGGCCGTCATCGACGACCAGAGCGCAAGGCCCATGGCCATCAGCCTGCCGCGGTACCAGCTGTCGGCGAGCCGGCCGAGTGGGATGCCGAACAGGGCGTAGAAGACGGCAAAGGCCGTGCCATAAAGGAAGCCGATCTGGGCGTCCGAAACCTTGAGGTCCGCCTTGATGTCGGTGACCAGGATCGAGAGGATCTGCCGGTCGATGAAGTTGATGATGTAGACCAGCACCAGCACGAACAGGGCGTACCACGCATAGGCACCGATCTTGGCCGGGGCGGACGGAGGGGTTGGGCCCGCCGGAGGGGGAGCGGCTTCGTCTGCGGTCGCGGCCATGATTCCTCCCGTGTTTGTGCTTCCTGGCCCTTCTGGCTAGCAGAGGCCCGTGTGGCAAGAAGGGTGTTTCGAGTGACCGCGTCGGTGCTGTTCGTCTGCCTCGGCAACATCTGCCGGTCGCCGCTCGCCGAGGCGGCGTTCCGGGCGGAAGCGGAGCGGACCGGCCTCGACGCGGAGATCGACTCCGCCGGTACGGCCGAGTGGCACGTCGGGCGCCCGCCCGACCGCCGCGCCGTAGCCGCCGCACGGCGCCAGGGCGTGGACATCTCGCACCTCCGGGCCCGCCAGGCCGCTCCCGCCCACTTCCACCGCTTCGACCACATCGTTGCCCTCGACGTGAGCAATCTCGCCGCCCTCAAGGCGATGCGGCCGGAGGGGGCGAGGGCGCATCTCTCCCTGCTTCTCGATCATGCTGAGGGGCGGGAAGGGGAGGCGGTCGCCGATCCTTATTACGGCGACGATGCGGATTTCGACGTCACCTGGCGCGACGTCGCGGCGGGCGCGGCGGGGCTGGCGCGGCGAATCGCGGCGGAGCGGCGGTGACCGCCTTCTCCCGCCGCGTCGCCGCCTTGACCGGCGCGCCCGAGGAGCGGCTGGAGCGGCTGTCGGGCGGCGACCTTTCGGAAGTCCTGCTCTTCCGCCGGCCCGACGGGCGCTGCACGGTCGCCAAGGGCGGCGCGGCGGTGGCGACCGAAGCCGCCATGCTCCGCGCGATCGGCGGCGCCGGCATCCCCGTCCCGCATGTCGAGGGGGAGCATGAGAATGTTCTTCTGCTCGAGCATGTCTCGAACGATGCCGTGTTCAGCCCCAGGGCGTGGGCGGAGATCGGCGCGGCGCTCCGGCGGCTGCACGCGCGCACCGGCGAGACCTACGGCTGGCCGGTCGACTACCGGATCGCAACAGTGGAGCTCGACAACCGGCAGGGTTCCGACTGGCCGGCCTTCTGGGGCGAGCAGCGGCTGGTCTCGACCGCCGCGCTCCTCGACCGGCCCTGGCGCGAGCGCATCGCGGCGCTCGCCCGCCGTCTGGCCGACCTGCTCCCCGCCGCGCCGCCGCCCGCGCACCTCCACGGGGACCTCTGGAGCGGCAACATCCTCGTTTCGGACGGCCGGCTCGCCGCCCTGATCGACCCGGCCTGCTATCACGGCGACGCGGAAGTCGATCTCGCGATGCTCAGCCTGTTCGACACGCCGCCCGGCGAGTTCTGGGAGGCGTACGGCGCGCTCGAGCCAGGCTGGCGCGAGCGGCGCGGCCTTTACCAGCTCTTCCCCGCGCTCCTTCACCTGCGGCTGTTCGGCGCCTCCTACGCGCCGATGGTCGACCGGCTTCTCGCCGCCGCCGGCGCCTGATCTTCAGCCGAGCGGATAAAGTTCGATGGCGGAATAAACCGCGCCCTCCGGAGTCAGGCGGCTCTCGTAAAGCGCGAACGTATCGACGGTGAAGGGCGGCGAAGAGAGCCCTCCGGCGCCAGCGATGAGATTGCCGACCGGCCCGGACGTCCGCTTGAGGCGAGCGAGCGTGATGTGCGGATGGAAGGTGCGGCGGTCCGGCGCGATGCCGACTCGCGCCAGCGCCTGGTCGATCTTCTTGTGGAGCGCGGCAAGCGCCTCGTGCGGCGCCACGCCGGCCCAGATCACTTCGGGCTGGCCGCGCCGGTCGAAGGTGCCGAGACCGCTCACCGCGACTTCGAACGGCGGATGGTGGATCGCGCCGAGCGCGGCATGGATGTCGCTCGCCTGGTGCCGGTCGACTTCGCCGATGAAGCGCAAGGTGATGTGGAGCTGCGCGTCGGACTGCCAGCGCGCCCCGCTCACCCCGCCCATGGCGGCGAGCAGCAGGCGCCGGACAGGCTCGGGGGGGCGTGCGGCGACGAACAAGCGGTGCATGGCCGTTTCCCCTAACGGGACGCCGCTGCCGTGCGAACCGGTTTTCCTTGAATCCGACGCCCATTCCCACGATATTGGGAAGGCATCGGCAGGGGATTGTCGGCAAGAGGAGAGTTTGAAATGGCGAATTGGTCTGACCCGCGGACGGCGGTGCCTCCGCATCCGGCGACGACCGCCGGCCGCGACGTGGCATTCGACGCGGGCCTGCGCAAGCACATGCTCAGCGTCTACAATTACATGACGTCGGGCGTTTTGCTGACGGGCATCGTCGCCCTGCTCTTTTCGCAGTGGGAAGGCGCGCCGGCCGTCCTGTTCGGGCCGGGAGCGCTCAAGTATCTGATCATGTTCGCCCCGCTCGCCTTCGTGCTGGTGCTGAGCTTCGGCATCAACAGGCTGTCGACGTCGACGGCGCAGGCGATCTACTGGGCCTTCGCGGTGGCGATGGGCCTGTCCCTCGCGTCCATCTTCTTCGTCTACACCGGTTCGTCGATCGCAACGGTCTTCTTCGCGACGGCCGCCGGCTTCGCCAGCCTCAGCCTCTGGGGCTACACGACGAAGCGGGACCTGAGCGGCATGGGCACGTTCCTGCTCATGGGCCTCGTCGGCCTGATCATTGCTTCGATCGCGAACGTCTTCATGCAGAGCGGCCCGCTCAGCTATGCGATCGCGGCCATCGGCGTCCTGATCTTCGCCGGCCTCACCGCCTACGACACGCAGAAGATCAAGAGCCTCTATTTCGAGCTCGCCGGGACCCAGTTCCTCGGCAAGGCCGCGATCATGGGCGCGCTGACCCTGTACCTCGATTTCATCAACATGTTCCTCTTCCTGCTCCGGCTGTTCGGCAGCCGCGAATAACCGGAAAAGCGACCATCCAAAACGAAAGGGCCCGGCGGCGACGCCGGGCCCTTCTTCGTTGCGCTTGGCTCCGCGCCGGCTAGCGCAGGTGCGTGGCGAAGAAGGCGAGGGTGGCCCCCCAGGCCTGCTCGGCGGCCGGACGGTTGTAGCGCGCCGCCGACGTGTCGTTGTGAAAGGCGTGGTCGACGTCCGGGTAGGTGATCGACTCGACGCGCTTCCTCGCCGCCCGAAGCGCCTCGACCCAGGGAAGCGCCGTGCCGTTCACCCGCGCGTCGCGGCCGGCGAGAATGACGAGCAGCGCCGCTTCGACCTCCTGAGCTTGCGCAGGATCGGGGCCGGGGCCGTAGAAGGAGACGCCGGCATCGAGCCGGTCGCCGCCGGCGACCGCCAGCCGGTTCACCATCCCGCCGCCCCAGCAGAAGCCCATTGCACCGACGCGCCTGTGCCCACCGCCCGCCCGGGAGCGCAGCCACGCGGTGGTGCCGACGGCGTCGCCCACCGTGGCCGCGGCATCGAGCGCGCCGATCATTGTTCGCGCCTGGTCCTCGTCCGTGGGGGTGCCGCCTGCGGGCGAGAGGAAGTCCGGCGCCAGCGCACGGTAGCCGGCAAGCGCGGCGCGCCGCGTCACGTCGCGAATATACTCGTTCAGCCCGCGATTCTCGTGGATGACGATCACCGACGGCCCGCCGCGGCGCCAGCGCGCGGGCGCGGCCGAATAGCCGGTCATCCGCCGCCCGGGCGCCGTTTCCCAGCTCGCGTTGCCGGTGACCAGCGCCGCATCGCCTTCGGCCGTGACCGGCGGCGTAGTGCTGCAGGCGGCGACGCTGAGGAGCAGCGCGTTCGCCGCCGCCGCGCTGCCGGCGAGCCTGGTCAGCTCCGCCATGAAGGCGCGCCGGTCCAGAGTCTCGTGCGTGAAGCGGTCGTAAAGCGCGATCGCGGCGCGCTGGAGATCGTCGCTCACTGCGCGTCGTCCTTCTTCGGCATCAGCGCATCGTCGATCTCGCGCGCGCGGATCGCGGCGGGGCGCGACTGCAGCCGGCCGACATAGTCGGCAAAGGCCGGCCGTTTGTCGATCGTGCCGAACATCATTCCCCAGCCGATCTGCGCGCCGACATAGACGTCCGCTGCGGTGAAGTGATTGCCGGTCAGGAACTCGCAATCCTTCACCGCCGTCTCGAGGGCGGTCATCACGTCCTCGAACGTGCCGTAGCCCGCCATGGCCGCCTTGTCGGGCGGCGCAAGGATGCCGAGCGCCTTGCCCGTGACGGCTGCTTCCAGCGGCCCGGCGGCGAAGAACATCCAGCGATAATAATCGCCGCGCCGCGGGTTGCCCGAAGGCGGCGCGAGCCCCTTGTCCGGAAACATGTCGGCAAGATAGGCGCAGATCGCCGCCGCTTCCGTCACCACAGTCTCGCCGTGGCGGATCGCCGGCACCTTCCCCATCGGGTTGATCGCGAGATATTCGGGCGCCTTCATGGTGGTGCCGTAATCGAGCAGCACCGTCTCATAAGGCTCGCCCACCTCTTCGAGCATCCACCGGACGATCCGCCCGCGCGACATCGGATTGGTGTAAAAGGTCAGGCTCTCGGTCATGGGGTCCCTCCTGCTGCAGCCGCCCTGATGGCCTAGCGCGAAGCTAGGGGCAACCTTCCCCTCTCCCATCTCGGGAGAGGGAGGGGCCCAATGCGTCAGCAATGGGAGGGTGAGCGAACGAAGGGCGAGGTGAGGCACAGGCGTGGGTAGTGGCCGAGCAGCCTCAGGCCCATGCCAAACACGTCATCCCGGCGAAGGCCGGGATCTCAGCGGGTGAAATGCAGCGCGGGAAAGTGCAGCTCTCCAAAGACGCCCGCGCGCTTCACCCCCTGAGATCCCGGCCGCCGCCGGGATGACGGTCTCGGACGGGCCTACCCGCCTGCCTCAGGCCTGCGCCTCCGGCTCGCCTTTCTCGCCCTCGGACTCCACCGCCGCCTTGCGCCCGCCCTTCTTCCTCGAGGCCTTGGGCGGGGCGGAGATGATCTCGAAGGTCGGCTGGTTCTCCTTGATCCGGACCTTCACTTCGCCGCCGTGGATGAGCTTGCCGAAGAGCAGTTCCTCGGCCAGCGGCTGCTTGATCTTCTCCTGGACGAGGCGGCCCATCGGGCGCGCGCCGTAGAGCTTGTCATAGCCCTTGTCGGTCAGCCACTTCCTCGCCTCGTCGTCGAGGTGGATGTGGACGCCCCGGTCGGCGAGCTGGAGCTCGAGCTGCAGGATGAACTTGTCGACGACGCGGGCGACGACTTCCGTCGGCAAATAGCCGAACGGAACGATCGCATCGAGCCGGTTGCGGAACTCCGGCGTGAACATCCGCTTGATCGCTTCCTCGTCCTCGCCCTCGCGGGTCATGGCGCCGAAGCCGACCGCCTCGCGCGCCATGTCGCTGGCGCCCGCATTGGTGGTCATGATCAGGATGACGTTGCGGAAATCGACACTCTTGCCGTGGTGATCGGTGAGCCGGCCGTTGTCCATGATCTGGAGGAGGATGTTGAACAGGTCCGGATGCGCCTTCTCGATCTCGTCGAGGAGAAGGACGCAATGCGGCTGCTGGTCGATCGCGTCGGTGAGGAGCCCGCCCTGATCGAAGCCGACATAGCCCGGAGGCGCGCCGATCAGCCGGCTGACCGAGTGGCGCTCCATATATTCGGACATGTCGAAGCGCTGCAGCGGCACGCCGAGGATCGAGGCGAGCTGGCGCGCGACCTCCGTCTTGCCGACGCCGGTCGGCCCCGAGAAGAGGTAGTTGCCGATCGGCTTGTCCGGATCGCGAAGGCCGGCGCGGCTGAGCTTGATCGCGGAGGCGAGCACGCCGATCGCCGCATCCTGGCCGAAGACGACCCGCTTCAGATCGCGGTCGAGATGCTCCAGCGTCTTCTTGTCGTCGGCCGAGACGCTCTTCGGAGGAATGCGCGCGATGGTCGCGATCACCTGCTCGATCTCCTTGGTGGTGATCGTCTTCTTGCGCTTGTGGGGCGGCACCAGCATCTGCATCGCGCCCACTTCGTCGATCACGTCGATCGCCTTGTCGGGCAGCTTGCGATCGTTGATGTAGCGCGCCGAAAGCTCGACCGCCGATTTGATCGCGTCGGGCGTGTACTTGACGCTGTGATGCTCCTCGAACGCGGAGCGGAGGCCCGCGAGGATCTTGATCGTGTCCTCGATAGTCGGCTCGTTGACGTCGATCTTCTGGAACCGGCGCAGAAGCGCCCGGTCCTTTTCGAAGTGGTTGCGGAACTCCTTGTAGGTGGTCGAGCCGATGCAGCGGATCGTGCCGCCCGAGAGCGCGGGCTTCAGGAGGTTCGACGCGTCCATCGCCCCGCCCGACGTCGCGCCGGCGCCGATCACGGTGTGAATTTCGTCGATGAAGAGGATGGCGTGGGGGAGCTTCTCGAGCTCGTTCACCACCGCCTTCAGCCGCTCCTCGAAGTCGCCGCGATAGCGCGTGCCGGCCAGCAGCGACCCCATGTCGAGCGAGTAGATGACGGCGGGCTTCAGCACGTCGGGCACGTCGCCCTCGATGATCTTCCTCGCCAGGCCTTCCGCGATCGCTGTCTTGCCGACGCCCGGATCGCCCACATAGAGCGGGTTGTTCTTGGAACGGCGGCAGAGGATCTGCACGGTGCGGTCGACCTCGGGCCCGCGGCCGATCAGCGGATCGACGCGGCCCTCGGCGGCCTTTTCATTCAAGTTCATCGTGAACTGCTTAAGCGCGCTTTCGGGCTTCTTCTTGCCGTCCTCCGCCTTGGTTTCTTCCGTGCCCTTGACCTCGGCGGGCTCGGCCGCCGTCTGGCCCTTGCCGACGCCGTGGCTGATGTAGCTCACCGCGTCGAGGCGGCTCATGTCCTGCTGCTGGAGGAAATAGACGGCATAGCTCTCGCGCTCGGAAAAGAGCGCGACGAGCACGTTGGCGCCGGTCACTTCGTCACGGCCCGACGACTGCACGTGGAGGATGGCGCGCTGGACGACGCGCTGGAAGCCGCTGGTCGGCGAGGGATCGGTGTCCGCCTCGACCTTGAGCGCCTCGAGCTCGGTGTCGAGATAGGCGCGGACCGCGTCGCGCAGCTCCTTCATGTCGACTCCGCACGCGCCCATCACCTTGGACGCATGGGCATCCTCGATCAGCGCGAGCAGGAGATGCTCGAGCGTCGCATATTCGTGCCTGCGGCCGCTCGCTTCGGCGAGCGCGTTGTGCAGCGTCTGTTCGAGTTCGCGGGCAAAGGACGGCATGAAACTACTCCTGGGTGCCCGCGCCGATTCACGGACTGCTTGTTGTCTCTAATGTCGGGGCGCGCATTCGGTTCATCAAGGCGCCCCAGTTTCGTCGGCCCCTTCGATGGCCCGCGGCCGGAAAGGCCCTGATCGAGGTCACTTCTTGAATATCGCGTCGGCGCTTGCGCGGAACTGAACCGAGGCGTCCATCTTCGCCCGGACGCGCGCGATCTCGCCCTGGAGGATCGCGATGCGCGCTTCCAAGTCGGCGACCGACAGCGGATCGAGGTCCTGCCTCGTCAGCAGGGTGAGCGGATCGTCCGGCTTCGAAGGGAAGAGCTCGTCGAGGTCCATGGCCGCGAGATTCGTCCCTTTCCCCCGCTTGTGTCAAGCCGCCGCGCGACGGTAGGAGGCTGAGGCAGGCTTGGGGACAAGCGGAGTTCTCCCATACGATGAGCGACCTTCCCGCCCGGATGACGGCGATCGATCCCGACGCGCCCGGCGGCCCGGAGGTCCTCCGTCCCGTCGACCGCCCGGTGCCGCGTCCCGGCGGCGGCGAAGTCCTGATCGAAGTCCACGCCGCGGGGGTGAACCGCCCCGACATCCTCCAGCGCCGCGGCCTCTATCCGCCGCCCGCCGGCGCACCCTCCATCCCCGGGCTCGAAGTCGCCGGCGTCGTGGTGGCGCTCGGCGAAGGCGTCGTCAATCTGGTCGAGGGCCAGGCGGTCTGCGCGCTGCTCGCCGGCGGCGGCTATGCCGAATATGCGGTAGCGCCCGCGGGCCAGTGCCTGCCGGTGCCCGAAGCCTTGAGCATGGCCGAAGCCGCGGCGATGCCGGAAACGCTCTTCACCGTCTGGACCAACCTCTTCGAGCGCGCCTTCGCCCGGGACGGTGAGCGCGTCCTGATCCACGGCGGCACGAGCGGCATCGGCACCATGGCGATCGCGGTTGGGCGCTTGTTCGCTCTGGAGACGATCGTCACCTGCGGCACGGACGAGAAATGCCGCCGGGCGCTGGAACTCGGCGCCGGCCACGCGATCAACTACCGGACGCAGGACTTCGCCGAGGAGGTGAAGCGGATCACGAGCGGGGCCGGCGTCGAGATCGTCCTCGACATGGTCGGCGGCGATTACCTGCCCCGCAACCTCGAATGCCTCGCCGAGGAAGGCCGCCACGTCTCGATCGCCGTCCAGCGCGGCGCAACCGCCGAGCTCAACATCGCAAAAGTGATGATGCGCCGCCTGACCCTCACCGGCTCGACTCTCCGCGCCCGCCCCGTCGCCTTCAAGTCGCTGGTCGCCGACGAGCTCGCGCGCAACGTGTGGCCGCACGTCGAGGAAGGCCGTCTCCGCCCCGTGATCGACAGCGTCTTCCCGCTCGCCGAAGCCGCCGACGCGCACCGCCGCATGGAAAGCGGCGGGCACGTCGGCAAGATCGTCCTGGAGGTCAGGCGATGACGCGCTGACGCGTCAGTCGCCTTCGTTGTTGCTGAGCTCGTGGTTGAGCCACACGGCGTAGCCGACGACCCCGACGGCGACGACTCCCACGCCGATCGCGACCCATCCGACGGTCGAGACGTTGCGCCGCTCGCCCTGCGGCCCACGCGCGCCTTGCACGATCTCGGCGACGCGACGGCCCGCGAGCGACAGCCCCGGTGCCCGGCGGTCGCTCAGTCCGAACTCCAGGCCTTCCCCGAAACGCAGGCGCGCCGAGCCGTCGCCGCGCAGATCGTGCCGCGTCGGTGCAAGGGCCAGACCGGCGCGCACCCGCTCGCGCGGCTCGGCATCGAGCGAGACCCGGATGCGGGCGCCCGCAAAGGCTCCCTGGCGCGTCCCTTCGATGCTGCGCGTATCGACGAGGTCCGCCGCCTGCACCGGAGCGGCGAGCTGCCCGGCCAGCAGAGCAGCCATGATCAATTTTTTCATCAAAGTTTCCCCTGTGTCTCGCTGAACTGTATCTTGCCCGGTTCAGCTGCAGTCGCGAGGGCCGTGGAAGCAGCTCGCATTGCTGGCAATATGCCCCAGGACCAAGGCCCCGGTAACGACGATGACGCCCGCGACGATCGCGACCTTCGCCACGGTCGACAGGTTCTGCCGGTCGGGGTCGGTCTCCTCGCCGAACAGGCTCATCTGGTCGAGGCGCTGGCCCGCCAGTGTCAGCGTGGGGCGCGTCCCGGGGCTTGCGCCGAGCTCCAGCCCCTCACCCATGTCCATCCGCATTGCGGCGCCGGAGCGGTTGTGGACCGTCGGCGCGACGGTGAGGGCCGCGCGCACGCCCGCACCGTGCCCGCCGCTGCGGGCGCGGATCCGAAGGCCGACAAATCCGCCGCGCTGGTCTTCCACAAAGGCGCTGCGGCCGTCCGGCTGCGCGTAAGCGGGCGTTGCGGCGGCAAGCTGCGCAACGATCGCCACGGCGATGGCGAGTTTCTTCATCCTGATCTTCCCTCCCTCGGCGCGCCCCCGCGCACCGTCCCCCGCACAATCGCGCGTCTTTCCAAAGAGGTAAAGGCCAATTTTCGGGCCGCCCGGCGCTCCCGCCGAGCCGGGGCCGCCGCCGCCGGCCTTGGGGACCTTAGGCGGCGCCGCCTTCGTCGAAGAAGTCGACGCGGCCGTCGTCCAGATCGTAGCGGGCGCCAACGATGCGAAGCCTGCCGCTCCTGATGCGGTCGAGCAGCATCGGTTCGGAGAAGCGCCTCAGCCGGTCCACCGTGCGGCTGACGTTCGCCCGGACCGAAGCGTCGAGCAGGTCGGCCGCGCCCCCGCGCTTCGCCGCGAGCACCGCCGGCACGATCGGCTCGACCATTCGTCCGATGCTCCCCGGGAACGTGGTGCCGCTTTCCACCACCGAAACGGCCGCGGCGACGGCGCCGCAGCGTTCGTGCCCCATCACCACCACCAGGGGCACGTTGAGCTCGGCGACCGCATATTCGAGGCTGCCCATCGCCGCCGTGTCGATCGTGTTCCCGGCGTTGCGGATGATGAACAGCTCGCCCAGACCCTTGCCGAAGAGAACCTCCGGCGGCACCCGGCTGTCCGAGCAGGAGACGAGCACGGCGATCGGATATTGACCTCGGGCGACCTCGAGCCGGCGCCGGCCGCGCACGTCCGGCGCGATGGTACGGCCCGCAAGGAAGGCGGCATTGCCGCGCTTCAGCTGCTGCAGCGACTGGTCGGGCGTCAGCGAGGGCGGCGCCGGATTGGCGGTCCCGGCTGGCGGCGCCGCGAAGGCGGCGGTTCCGAAGAGGCCTGACGCGGCAAGGGTCGCTCCGGCCGCAGCGGCAGACCCGAGCAAGGCACGCCGCGAGAGGCCGGATCCGCATTCGTGGTGTGACATGGCTCTCGCTCCGTTTTCTCTGATATGACCGCCGACGCTCTCGGCTCGCGACCCTCCAACACGGCAAGGCCGAGTTTGTTCAGGTCCCGGGCACGGATCGGGTCCATGCATGGGCAGATGGAGGCGCGTTTCGGCTGAGGCGGAGCGCGATTTCGGGAAGCGATCCGGCTTGCGCTCCTGCCGGTCGCCGCTTGCCCTTGCCGCCATGTGGGTCTAAGGATCGGGGCAACTGAGGCCGCTCCGTGAAGGGGCGGCCCTTCTTTTGTCCGGAGAAAGCCCGGTGGCACAGCCGCTCATGCCCCACGCGACCGCCAGCTGGCTGGTCGACAATACCGCGCTCACCTTCGAGCAGATCGCCGAATTCTGCGGTCTCCACATCCTCGAAATCCAGGCGATCGCCGACGATACGGCCGCGACCAAGCTCACCGGCCGCGATCCGCTCCGCGCCGGCGAGCTGACGCAGGACGAGATCGACCGCGGCCAGCTCGATCCGGGCTATCGCCTGCGCATGCAGAAGGAGCCGGACAAGATCACCCGCACCAAGGGGCCGCGCTATACGCCGGTCTCGAAGCGGCAGGACAAGCCGGACGGCATCTCCTGGATCATCCGCAACCATCCGGAAGTGACGGACGGCCAGATTTCCAAGCTGATCGGCACGACCCGCACGACCATCGCCGCGATCCGCGACCGGAGCCATTGGAACATCGCGAACATCCAGCCCAAGGATCCGGTAACGCTCGGCCTCTGCTCGCAGCGCGAGCTCGACGCCGTCGTTGCCAAGGCCGCCAAGGCCGCGGGCCTCGAGCCGGTGGTGGATGACGGCCGCACCCAGCGCGACCGCGAGTCCCTGATCGAGGAGCTGCGCGCCCAGCGCACCGCCGCCGCCAATGCCGCCGACGCGGCGCTGTCCGGCGAAACTCCGGGCGCCGAGCCTACGGCCGAGAGCATCTTCCGGAGCTGAGGGACATCCAGCGCCTCCAAATATGGCGTTCGGGGTGCAGCACAGCAGCCTCGAACGGAGGTCCGAATGGCTGAGAGTCCCTTACCCGTCTCGCCAGACGCCGCTCTGGCGGACGTCGCCTACAGCCACAAGGGCCTGACCTACCCGTTCGGCCGGCGTGTCCCGGAAGCCGGCGAGATCATCCCGATCGCAGAGGGCGTCGGCTGGGCGCGGCTTCCCGTTCCCGGCTCGCTCAAGCACATCAACGTCTGGGCGCTCGACGACGGACCCGAAGGCGAGGGCGGCGTCGCGCTCGTCGACACCGGCCTCGACATCCCCGCCTCCCGCGAAGCCTGGGAAGCGCTCCTCGTCGGCCCGCTCGCCCGCCGCGGCGTGACCCGGATCATCGTCACCCACTTCCACCCCGATCATATCGGCCTTGCCGGATGGCTCACCGAGCGTTTCGGCGTGCCGCTCTGGATGACGCGCGAGGAGTGGCTGTTCGCCCGAATGCTGACCACCGACGTGCGCGACGCGCCGCCCGAGGCCGCAATCACCTACTGGCGCGGAGCCGGCTGGGCCGATGAGCGGATCGAGCAGGAAAAGGCCAAGGGCTGGGGCCGCTTCGCCGCGGTTGCGAGCCCGGTCCCGGTCAGCTTCGTCCGCATCCGCGACGGCGACACGCTCCCCATCGGCGCACGCGATTGGCGGGTCGTCGTCGGCAGCGGCCACTGCCCGGAACATGCCTGCCTCGTCGACGAAGCGGGCGGCGTGATGATCGCGGGCGACCAGGTGCTGCCGCGCATCACTTCCAACGTGTCGTTGAGCCTCAGCGAGCCGCTCGCCGATCCGCTTGGCGACTGGATCGCCTCGATCGACAAGCTCCACAACCTCTCGGACGATCTCCTCGTCCTCCCCTCGCACGGCGAGCCTTTCACCGGCCTCCACGCCCGCCTCGATGCGCTCAAGCACGGCCACCTCGACCGGCTGGACGCCCTCCACCGCCACCTCGAAGCGCAGCCCCGCCGCGCCGTCGACTGCTTCTCCATCCTTTTCGGCCGCGCGATCGACGATTCGATCCTCGGCCTCGCCACAGGCGAAGCCATGGCGCACCTGCGCTGGCTGGAAGTGCAGGGCAGGGCGCGCCGGGAGGAGCGGGAGGGAGTGCTCTGGTTTACAGCGGCTTGATCGTTGCGCCGGTAGCCACCGGTGGTTATATTCGCCCGATGAAACAGGTTTCGATCAAGGAAGCCAAGGACCGCCTCCCTGCGCTGGTGCGCGAGGTGGAAGGCGGTACCCACATCGTAATCACGCGCAACGGCAAGCCTGTTGCCGATGTCGTCCCGCATGAGCGGCGCAAGGGCGGCGTCGACTTCGAGGGGCTCGAGCGTTGGAAGCGGGAAAACGGAATCGAGACGATCGTTCGCGACATACCGGCGGACTTCGACGATCCGCTCCCTGAGGATTTCCTCATCACTCCGATCCGGTTCCCGGACGAGCCGGAGGAGTTGCAGGAGTCGTGAGGCTCCTGCTCGACAGCCACATCTTCCTCGCCCTGCTGAAGAGAGACACGGACAGGCTGCCGCCGAAGCTCTTCGAAGCCTTGCGGCATGCTGACAGCACCCTGTTCCTGAGCGCCGTCAGTCTTTGGGAGATTTCGCTCAAGGCACGCCTTGGCAAGCTGCCGCTCGGCGTCAACCCGGACAGGCTGCCTCAGGTTGCGGGCGACATGGCGCTGCTTCTTCTTCCCGTCACACCTATGCAGGCGGTGTGGGACCTGTCGCCTCTGCCGCGGACCAGGGACCCCTTCGATCGGATGCTGCTCGCGCAGTGCCAGACTGATGATATGCGTCTGGTGACGCTGGACCGGGACTTGGTCGATCATCCCCTCGCCTGGCGCCCCGCCTCCGCTTGACCCCCGCCGCCGCCGCCGCCAAAGCTCAGCCGATGTCGGACCAGCCCCAGCCCATCGCCGAACTCTCCTTCGAAGCGGCGTTGAAACGTCTCGAGGAAATCGTCCGCAAGCTCGAAAGCGGCGAAGCCTCGCTCGATCTGGCGATCGAGCTTTACGGCGAAGGCGATCGCCTCCGCCAGCAGTGCGAGGCTCGGCTCCAGGCGGCGCAGGCGCGGATCGAGAAGATCCAGCTCGGCCGCTCCGGCGAACCCGCCGGCACCGCGCCCTTCGACCCCGCCTGAGCGCCTTGTCCGCGCCGCCCGTCAGCCTCGCCGCCGCGCTCGAGCAGGTGGGCGCCGAGATCGACCGCGCCTTCGACAAATTTCTCGCCGTGCCCCCCGATGCGCGCGCCCGGCTCTACGAGGCGATGCGCTATGCCGCGATCGGCGGCGGCAAAAGGATGCGGCCGCTCCTCGTCATCGCGGGCTGCAACCTCTTCCACGTCGCGCCCGAACGGGCGGTGCGCGTGGCCTGCGCGGTTGAATGCATCCACGTTTACTCGCTGATCCACGACGATCTGCCGAGCATGGACGACGACGATTTGAGGCGCGGCAAGCCGACGCTGCACCGCGCTTACGACGAAGCGACCGCGGTCCTCGCCGGCGATTCGCTTCACGCGCTCGCTTTCCAGATCCTCGCCGAGGACGAGACTCACGAAGACCCGTTCGTGCGCGCCGATCTGGTCCTCGAGCTCGCCCGCGCGGCCGGCCCCGGCGGCATGGCCGGCGGGCAGATGATGGACTTGTCCGCCTCCGGTGCGGCGCTCGATCTCAATGCCGTCACCCGCCTCCAGCAGCTCAAGACCGGCGCCCTCATCGGCTGGTGCCTGGAAGCCGCCGCGATCATGGGCCGCGTGCCGCACGAGGGGCGCACCAGCCTTCGCGGCTATGCCCGCGACGTCGGCCTCGCCTTCCAGATCGCCGACGACCTTCTCGACCACGAAGGCGTCGAGGAGAAAGCGGGCAAGCGCGTCGGCAAGGACGAAGGGGCGGGCAAGCAGACCTTCGTGTCGCTGCTCGGCGCCGAGCGGGCGCGGCGCCAGGCCGGGATGCTCGTCGAGCAGGCGTGCGAACATCTCCACGCTTTCGGCGCGGAGGCCGATCTCCTTCGCGCCATCGCCCGCTTCGCTGTAGAGCGGGACCACTGACTGGGCTAGGATCGGGGCGGGGAGACGGCGAATGAGGACAGGGGTTTATCCAGGGACGTTCGATCCCGTCACGCTCGGCCATATGGACATCATCCGGCGCGGCGCGAAGCTCGTCGACAGGCTGGTCATCGGAGTGACCACCAATCCCTCCAAATCGCCGATGTTCACGGTCGAGGAGCGGCTCGAGACGGTGCGGCGCGAAGTCGCCGACGTGGAGGGCGACATCGCCGTCGTCTCGTTCGACTCGCTCCTCATGGATTTCGCGGAGCGGGAGGGGGCCTCGGTCATCGTCCGGGGCCTGCGCGCCGTCGCCGACTTCGAGTACGAATATCAGATGGCCGGAATGAACCAGCAGCTCAACGACCGCATCGAGACGGTGTTCCTGATGGCGGACGTGTCGCTGCAGCCCATTGCCTCGCGCCTCGTCAAGGAGATCGCGCTCTATGGCGGCGACGTTTCCAAGTTCGTCACGCCCGCAGTGGCCGGGGAGGTGGGCGCGCGGGTCGAACAGGTCGGGAGGAAGGGCGGCTGACGCTTGCCCGAGCGGCCGCCGCGGCCTATTATCTATGTGATTTGAAACGGATTCGGGGCGGGACATAGTGACGCTTATCAAAAAGATCGCAGCCCTGGTCTGCGCGGCCCTCGCCTTTGCGGGCAACGCCGCCTACGCGCAAACCGCGGCAACGCCGATGGCCGCGCCGCCGCCCGAGAATGTCTGGCACCTCGATCTTTCCAGCGGCGGGCGGGTCTCGATCCAGCTCCGCCCGGACGTCGCACCCGGCCACGTTGCGCGCATTCGCACGCTGACGCGCCAAGGCTTCTACAACGGCCTCACCTTTCACCGGGTGATCGAAGGCTTCATGGCGCAGGCCGGCGATCCGCTTGGCACCGGCGAGGGCGGCTCGACGCTTCCCGATCTCGAGCCCGAGTTCAACCCGCTCCCGCACCTGCGCGGCGCGGTCGCGATGGCGCGCACCCAGGCGCCGAATTCCGCGAACAGCCAGTTCTACATCGTCCTCCAGCCGACCTTGAGCCTCGACGGCCGCTACACCGTCTTCGGCCGCGTCTTCGCCGGCATGAGCTTCGTCGACGCGCTGGAGCGGGGCGAGCCGCCGGCCAATCCGAGCCGGATCGTTCGTGCTTCGATGGGGTCCGACAACGTCGCCGCGCTAACGGCGGATGAGCTGCGCGCCGCCGCCGCCGCCGCGGTCCCGCCCCCTGCGCCCGCGCCCCTCGCACCGCCCTCGACAAGCGTCATCACGCCGCCGCGTTAAGTGCGCGTCGACCTCTTCGACTTCGATCTTCCGCCCGAACGGATCGCGCTGAGGCCCGCCGCCCCGCGTGACGCGGCGCGCCTGCTCCACGTCGGCGGAAACGGCGGCGTGGGCGCCCTTTCCGACCACGTCGTGAGCGATCTGCCGCGCCTGCTCCGCGCCGGCGACATGCTCGTCTTCAACGACACGCGAGTCATCCCCGCGCAGCTCGAGGGCCGGCGCGGGGAGGCGCGGATCGGCGCTACCCTCCACAAGCGCGAAGGGCCGCGCACCTGGCGCGCCTTTCTGCGCAACGCCAGGCGCGTCCGCGAAGGCGACCGCATCGACTTCGCTGCCGGAGTCGCGGCCATCGCTTCCGACAAGGCCGAGGACGGCACGATGCGCCTCGCCTTCGAAGGCGATGAGCCGGTCGAGCTCCTGCTCGAACGCGCCGGCCGCATGCCGCTGCCGCCCTATATTGCGGGCAAGCGCGAGACCGACGCGCGCGACGCCGAGGATTACCAGACCATGTTCGCGCGCGAAGGCGGCGCCGTCGCCGCCCCGACCGCCGCCCTCCACTTCACCCCGCGCCTGATGGAAGCGCTCGCCGCGGCCCGCATCGCGCACGAGACGCTGACCCTCCACGTCGGCGCCGGCACCTTCCTCCCCGTCAAGGCCGAGGACACCGCCGGGCACCGCATGCACAGCGAATGGGGCCGCATCGGCGCGGCCGCGGCCGCGCGCCTGAACGCCGTCCGGCAAAGCGGCGGGCGCATCATTCCCGTCGGCACCACTTCGCTCCGCCTCCTCGAAAGCGCCGCGCGCGAAGACGGCGAGATCCTCCCGTTCGAAGGCGACACGGACATCTTCATCACGCCGGGCTATCGCTTTCTCGCGTCGCAAGGCCTCCTCACCAACTTTCACCTGCCGCGCTCGACTTTGTTCATGCTGGTTTCCGCGATGATGGGCCTCGAAACCATGCAGGCCGCCTACGCCCACGCCATCGCGGAGGGCTACCGTTTCTACTCCTACGGCGACGCGAGCCTTCTTCTTCCCGGAGAGCCGGCATGACCCGCGTCGCGGTCGTCGGGCCGGGCGGGATCGGAGGCACCGTCGCTGCCTGGCTCGCACGCAATTCTGCGCTCGACGTCTCGATCTGCGCCCGCACCCCGTTCGAGACCCTGCGCCTCGACGCGCCGGGCGGCACGATCGAGGCGGCGCTGCCGGTGCTGACCGATCCTGCCGAGGCGGCGCCCGTGGACTGGGTGCTCGTCGCCACCAAGACCTACGACGTCGAGGGCGCCGCCGCCTGGCTCGCCCGCCTCGCCAGGCCGGACACGCGAGTCGCGATCCTCCAGAACGGCGTGGAGCATGTCGAGCATTTCGCCCCCTTCGTTCCGGCCGGGCGCCTGCTTCCGGCGGTGGTCAACATACCCGCGGAGCGCAGCGCGCCCGGGCGCATCCTTCAGCGCCGCAACGGCGCGATCACCGTCCCGGCCGGCGCGGACGGCGATGCCTTCGTCCGCCTTTTCGCCGGGGCGCCCATCGCGCTGTCCACCACCGGCGATTTTCTCACCGCAGCCTGGCAGAAACTGGCGCTCAACTGCACCGGCGCGGTGAACGCCCTCGTGCTGCAGCCGAACGGCGTCGTTCACGCGCCCGGCATCGCCGATCTGATGCGCGGGCTCATCGCCGAATGCATCGCCGTCGGCCGCGCCGAGGGCGCCAAGCTCGGCGACGACCTTGCCGGCCGCATCATCGAAGGCTGCCGCACCGGCCCGGCGGACTCGGTCAACTCCATGCACGCGGACCGCCTCGCCGGCCGCCCGATGGAGATCGACGCGAGAAACGGCGTCATCGTTCGCCGCGGCGCTCGCCACGGCATCGCCGCGCCGCTCAACGCCATGATGGTGACGTTGCTGGAAGCGGCTTCGGCTTGACCGCAGCCGCTATGGCTGAGCCCGTCGAAGCCCAAGTCCCTGCGCTGCCATCCGCCCTTCGACGGGCTCAGGACCGGCGGTCTTCGGATGCGCCCGCTCTTCGGCGACTCGCACCAGCGCCTTGCGCGCCGCCAGCGTCTCGGGAGTCCGGATATTCCAGGCGAGGCCGAGCCGCTCCAGCAGGCGGATGAACAGGAATCCCCAGTCCGCCTGTCCCGGGTAGAGGCCGATCTTCGCCGATCCGGGAAAGGCGTGGTGGTTGTTGTGCCAGGCCTCGCCCATCGTCGGGATCGCCGCCCAGGGCACGTCGTGCGCCTGGACGCCGGCGCCGCCGACGAGCCAGGTCTGCGGACCGCGGCGGTGAGCGAGGTGGCCGATAAACCAGTGGCCGTGGACCGACGTCGCGACGCGCGCGCAGACGCCCCAGACGACGAACGGCCAGCCCCCGGCGAGGTAGAGCAGGGCGGCGATCGGCACCTGCTGGAGCATCCATGTGCGCTCCAGGAAGCGGTAGAACGGGTCGCGGCCGATCCGCCCGAGCTGGAAGCGGGGCGAGCGGACGAGTTCCAGCCGGCAATGGATCTGCCACCATGCGTCGATCGCCATCGGCCGGCGGTGGGCGAGGTAGTCGTGACAGCGTGCCTGGCGCTGCGCCCAGTCGCGAAGGTCGTGGGTGCGGATCATCCAGAACGGTCCGCTCATCCCTACGCTCGTCCCGAACCAGACCAGCACCCGCTCCAGCCACAGCGGGCAATCGAAGCTGCCGTGGATCAGCCGCCGGTGAAAGCCGACCGAATGGCCGAGGAGAAGCCCGGCGCCGGTGGTGACCAGGAAGACGGCAAAGGCGCTCCACGTAAAGAGGAAAGGCCCGCCGATCAGCGCGCCGCCGAGCATTGCGCCGTTCCAGAGGGAATGGACCGGGTCCCATCGCACCGTGCCCGCCACGGGATCGGCGCCGTCGCCGCGAAGGGAATTCACCGCATGAGGATCGAGCGACTCGGCCATGACGAAGCTCCTAAGCAATTAAGTTATCACTTAACTCCTTGGCGCCTGCCATTGCAAGTGCTTAAGCGACCGCTTAAATGATCGTCATGCAGCGCGTATTCGAAGCCCTTTCATCGACGGTCCGCCGGAAGATCCTCGCCTATCTCGCCCATGCGGACCTGACCGCCGGCGAGATCGCGGCGCGTTTCGACATCTCGAAATCCGCCGTTTCCCAGCACCTCACCGTGCTCGAAAACGCGGGTCTGGTGGAGAGCGAGAAGAAGGGCCAGTTCGTCCACTACCGCCTGGTGCCGGACAATGTCGCGAACACGCTCAATGCCTATCTCCAGACGGTCTGCCCCGTTTCGAAGCCGCTGAAGCGCGAAAGCGCCGCCATCGCCGCCGGGCGGCAGGACGAAAAGCCGCAGCGTTCGGACTGAAGCCGGACGGTGAAGAGGACCAGTTCGCCGCTTCAACGCGGCGCGGCGATCCGCGCGGCAAAGGTCTAGGCGAAAGCGCGATGCCTCGCTTATCATGTTTTGTCCCCGGGGGCCGTGCCGGCTTCGGGCACGCTCGAAAGGCCGAACGATGCATCGTTTCCTGCTGATCCCTATTCTCGCTTTCTTCGCGATCGCCGCTGGTCCGGCGGAAGAAGCGGAGCGGCTGATGATCGCGGGGCAGGAGCGCGAAGCGTTCGGCCTCGTCGAGCGCGCGGCGGCCGTGGGCGATCTCGAGGCGATCAACTATCTCGGCTGGTTCTACGACGAAGGGCGCGTCGTCGCGCAGGACCAGGCCCGCGCCGCCGGGCTGTACCGCCGGGCGGCCGAGCGCGGCCAGCGTCACGCGCAGTGGCGGCTCGGCGTCATGCTCGATCTTGGCGAAGGCGTCCGCGCAAACCCCGCCGAAGCCGTGACATGGCTCCGCCGCGCCGCCGCGCAGGGCAGTCCCCGCGGCCATACCAGCCTTGCCGTCATGTACGCGAACGGGCGCGGCGTGGCGCAGGATTACGCCCAGGCCATGCGCCATTATCGCGCCGGGGCGGCGCTCGGCGAACCCCATGGCTTCTACGGGGTCGGGGTGCTTCACCTCCAGGGCGAGGGCGTGCCGCGCGATCCGCGGGAAGCCTTCGCCTGGTTCGCGGTCGCGGCGAGCCTCGGCTTCGAGGAAGCGGACGAGGGCATGGACGCCGCGAACCTCGATGCCCCTTCGACGCGGCGGGCGATCGCCCGCGCGAACGAGATCATCAAGGAAACCGGCGTGGACGCGCCCGAGATCGTGCATGAGGACGATCCGCAGGAGCGGCCGTCGCCGATCGCGTGACCGCCCTTTCGGCGGACGCGCGGCGCCGCTAAGGCGCGGCCATGCCTCGTTTTCAATTCACCATCGGCGCGACCGACGGCGCTGCGCGCGCCGGCGTCCTCCACATGCGCCGCGGCGATATCCGCACACCCGCCTTCATGCCCGTCGGAACCGCCGCGACGGTCAAGGCGATGAAGCCGGCCGACGTGCGCGCGGGCGGCGCCGACATCATCCTCGGCAATACCTATCACCTGATGCTGCGGCCGGGCGCCGAGCGCCTGGCGAAGCTGGGCGGGCTGCATCGCTTCATGGGCTGGGACCGGCCGATCCTGACCGACAGCGGCGGCTACCAGGTGATGAGCCTGTCGGAGCTCACCAAGGTGAGCGAGGAGGGCGTCGCCTTTGCGAGCCACCTCGACGGCAGCCGGCACATGCTGAGCCCCGAGCGCTCGATCGAAATCCAGCGCCTGCTCGGCTCCGATATCGTGATGCAGTTCGACCAACTCGTGCCGACGACGTCGAGCCGCGACGAGCAGGCGGCGGCGATGGAGCGCTCGATCCGCTGGGCGAGGAGGTCGCGCGACGCCTTCGATGGCGGCGGCGAACATGCGGCGCGGGCCGCGATCTTCGGCATCCAGCAGGGCGCGCTCGATGAGCGAATGCGCAAGGCTTCGGCGGACGGGCTTCGGGAGATCGGCTTCGACGGCTATGCGGTCGGCGGCCTCGCTGTGGGGGAGGGGCAGGAGGCGATGTTCGCCTGCCTCGATTTTGCGCCCGGCCAACTCCCCGCCGATCGGCCGCGCTACCTGATGGGCGTCGGCAAGCCCGACGATATCGTCGGCGCGGTGGCGCGCGGCATCGACATGTTCGACTGCGTCCTCCCCACCCGCTCCGGCCGCACCGGCCAGGCCTTCACCGCCGACGGCCCGATCAACATCCGCAACGCCCGGTTTGCCGAGGACGAGGCGCCGCTCGATCCGGAATGTCCGTGCCCGGTCTGCGGCACATGGAGCCGCGCCTACATCCACCACCTCGTCCGCTCGAACGAGATGCTGGGCGCGATGCTGATGACCGAGCATAATCTCTCCTTCTACCAGCAGCTCATAGCGGGCCTGCGCGCCGCGATCCGGGAGGGGAGGCTGCGTGCGCACGCGGATGCTTTTCGGGCGCGTTACAGAGCGCCGAAGGGCACGAAGGCGGGCTGCTGACCCGGACCGTCATCCCGGCGGAGGCCGGGATCTCAGGGGGTGAAGGGTGCCGGCGGTTGTGGAGCGCTGCATTTCCTGCGGCGCCTTTCACCCGCTGAGATCCCGGCCTTCGGGGTTCCCATCAAAGTAATACTTTGATGGGGCCCTCCCGGGACGACGTGTCTGGCTTGGGCCGGCTGCATTCGCTAGCTTCGTGCCGAAATTGGGGGGACGCTCATGACGACCAGGATTGCACGATGCGAATGCGGGGCGCTGACCGCGGCCTGCGAGGGGGAGCCGGTGCGGCGGTCGGTCTGTCATTGCCGGTCCTGCCAGCGGCGGTCGGGGAGTGCGTTTTCGCTCAATTCCACGTGGGCGGAGGCGCAGGTCACGATTTCCGGGGAAAGCCGGATGTTCGAGCGGCTCGGGGAGGAGGGGCATTGGGGGCGGAGCCACTTCTGCACGACCTGCGGGACGACGCTCTTCTGGCGGATCGAGCGAAGCCCGGGGATGGTCTATGTGGCGGTCGGCGGGTTCGCCGATCCGGCGTTTCCGGAGCCCGAAGTCGCGGTGTACGGGGAGCTGGCGCCGCCTTGGGTGAGGTTCGAGACGGCGGGGCCGATGCGGCAGCATTGAGGCGGTTGACCGCTCCCGCGTGCTTGCGCAGGATCGGTGCGGCAGGAGGAGCAGGCGAATGATCGGGAGCGGAACGGCGGCAGCGGTGCAGGCGGCGCGGCCCTCATGGCATTTCGCGGCGGCGGCGGGCGCGGCGCTCGCGCTCCTCGGGGGCAGCGCCTTTTTGTACAATTCGAGCGCGTCGCGCCCGACTGCGGCGCCGGTTGCGGCGCCGAGCCCTGCGGCCGGCCTCGTCGAGGCGGCGGCGAAGCAGCTCCACGCGGAGGGGCCGGTGCGGATCGATGCGTCGACGCGGCGGACCGCCGTTTCGGCCGAGGGCAATCGCCTGGTCTACCACATGGAGATTGCCAGCACGGTAGGCGCTGCCGAGATTGCGGCGATCCGGGCGAGGGACGCCGCGTCGCTTTGCGGGGCGGTCGATCCGAGCCGGCTGATCGCGCTCGGCGGCACGATCGAGCTTCGCTACGCGGCCGCGGGCGGCACGAGGTTCGGCAGCGTCGTAGCGTCATGTCCCGGCGGCGGGGCTGCCGCCAAAGCGACGATGCCGGTCGCGCTCTAAGGGCTCTTAGCTTCCGAAACCCTGGCTGAGGAAGCTCGGCACCGGGCCATTCCAGCCGTCCTCGGCGCCTTCCATCGCGGGCTCGTCCCGGCGCGAACGATCGTCCCGGCGCGGACGCTCCTCGCGGCGGGGACGCTCTTCGCGCGGACGCTCGGCGCGCTCTTCACGCGAGCGCTCGGCGCGGCGGGGACGCTCGGCGCGCTCCTCACGGGCCTGCGGCTCCGGCGCCGCGGCGGCCTCGGCCTCCTGCGGCGCTTCGGAACGCTCCTCGCGCGGCGCTTCCACCCGCTCTTCGCGGCGGGGGCGGCGCTCGCGGCGGGCGCGCTTGGGCGGTTCTTCGGTCCGGGCTTCCTCGGCCGGAGCCTCTTCCGTCGGCTGCTCGGCAGCGGCGGCGGAGGCGCCGCGGACGGGGGCGTCGAGGGTCGGGATCTTGGAGCCGATCAGCTTCTCGATGGTCTCGAGCGCCTCGGTGTCGGCGCCGGTCACGAGCGTGATCGCGGTGCCGGTCTTGCCCGCGCGGCCGGTGCGGCCGATGCGGTGGATGTAGTCGTCCGGCTGCCACGGCACATCGTAGTTGAAGACGTGGCTGACGCCCTTGATGTCGAGGCCGCGGGCGGCGACGTCGGAAGCGACCAGGATGTTGATCTCGCCGGCCTTGAAGCGCTCCAGCTCGCGGATGCGCTCGGGCTGCTCCATGTCTCCGTGAATGGGCCCCGCCTTGAAGCCGCCGCGCTGTAGGCTGGTCGTCAGCTCGCGCACCGTCGTCTTGCGGTTCGAGAAGATGATCGCGGTGGTGACTTCCTCGCGGCGGAGGAGATCGCCCAGCGCGTCGCGCTTCTTGCGGCTGTCGACGCGCACCACGCGCTGGTCGATGAGGAGGTTGGACGAGGCGGGGCGGGAGACTTCGATCGTCTTGGGGCTGGTCAGGAAGCGGTCGGCGAGCTTCTTGATGGGGCCGGGCATGGTCGCCGAGAAGAGCAGGGTCTGGCGCGGGGAGGGCAGCTTGGTGCAGATTTCCTCGATGTCCGGGATGAAGCCCATGTCGAGCATACGGTCCGCTTCGTCGATGACGAGGAGGTTGCAGCCGTTGAGCATGATCTTGCCGCGGCCGAACAGGTCCATGAGGCGGCCGGGCGTCGCGATCAGGACGTCGACGCCCTTTTCGAGCTTCTTGATCTGATCGGCCATGTTGGTGCCGCCGATGAGCAAAGCCATCGAAAGCTTGTGGTACTTGCCGTAGGCTTCGAAATTGTCGGCGACCTGCGCGGCGAGCTCGCGCGTCGGCTCGAGAATGAGCGAGCGCGGCATGCGGGCGCGGCTTCTGCCTTCGCCGAGAATGTCGATCATCGGGAGGACGAAGGCGGCGGTCTTGCCGGTGCCGGTCTGGGCGATGCCGATCAGGTCGCGGCCCATCAGGACGGACGGAATGGCCTGGCTCTGGATGGGCGTGGGCTCGGAATAGCCCGATTCGCCGACCGCGCGGAGCAATTCGTCGGAAAGGCCGAGATCGGCAAAAGTCATTTTGTATCCGATGTTCGAGAGTGGGTGTCGTGGGGCAAAAACCGCCAGCGCCTCGCGGCGCTTGCGCCGAGCGCGCCCGAAAAGTCAAGGTAAACGGCCCGCAAGCGCACTAGCGCACGGCGGTCAGCATCTTGAATCCGTCGATGCCGCACTGGCCGCCCATGCGGGAGCGAACCGCGTCGCGATCGGCGCAGATCATGCCGTCCGCCGTGCCGTTCACGTAGAAGCCCTGGTAGAAATCGAGCCCGCCGCAGCCGCTTTCGAGCCGCACACGCACCCGGCTTCGATCGTGGAGAAGAAGATCGACGCTGTTCTGGCCGAGAAGCGCCGCGCCGGCGACGGCGCGCGCCGGGATGCAGCGCGGCCCCTTGCTTTCGCGCCACTGGACTGGCGGCGACACCGGGGCGCCCGGCGCCGGCCTCGGCACCCGGACGATGATCTGCTGCCGGACGACGACCTGCGCATAAACGGTCCCCGTCTCGGGGGGCGCGTCGTCCGCGCCTCCGAAGAAGAGCATCAGCCACGCGGCCGTGCCGGCAAAGATCATTCCCCACGCTCCATATGATGAAGGCCTTGGTCCCGCTCTGTTGAACATGCGATTAATTTGCGCCGCGCGCCATCGGCCTCTATCCGGAGCGGCGATGACGTCCAGGCCCACGCCCCAGCTCCTCGCGCGCCTCGCGGACCTCCTCGGGCCCAGGGGCTATACCGATGCGGACGGAGAGATGGAGCCGTGGCTCACCGACTGGCGGCGGCGCTATCGCGGCGCGGCCGCGGCGCTCCTCTCGCCCGCGTCGACCGAGGAGGTGGCCGAGATCGTCCGCCTGGCCGCCGAAGCCCATGTCGCGGTCGTGCCCCAGGGCGGCAACAGCTCCATGGTCGCGGGCGCGGTGCCGGACGAAAGCGGCGGCGCGCTCCTTCTCTCGCTGCGGCGCATGAACCGCATCCGGAGCCTCGATCCGGACGGCAATGTCGCCGTCGCGGAAGCGGGCGTGATCCTGTCCACCCTGCATGAGGCGGCGCTGGCCGCGGACCGGCGCTTCCCGCTGACGCTCGGCGCCAAGGGTACCGCGACGATCGGCGGCCTCGTCTCGTCCAATGCGGGTGGCACGCAGGTGCTTCGCTTCGGCACCATGCGCGGCCTCGTCCAGGGGATCGAGGCGGTGCTTGCCGACGGCTCGGTCTGGAACGGCCTGTCGCCGCTCAAGAAGGACAATCGCGGCTACGATCTGAAGCACCTCCTGATCGGCGCGGAAGGGACGCTCGGCGTCGTCACCGCCGCGAGCCTGAAGCTCGTGCCGGCGATCGGCGCCCGCGCCGTCGCCTGGGTGGGTGTGGAGACTCCGGACGCGGCGCTGAGGCTCCTGCGCCACTGCGAGGCCGCGATGGGCGAGGCCGTCGAAGCCCTCGAGCTGGTCCCGAAGAGCGCGCTCGACCTCGTCCTGAAACACGTCGCCGGCACGCGCCCGCCGCTCGCCGGCGCGCACCCGTGGAACGTCCTCGTCGAAGCCGTCGCCCCCGCCGCCGCGCCGGACCCGGAGCCCGCGCTTGTCGAAGCTTTGCGATCTGCCTTTGCGCTCGGCCTCGCCACCGACGCCGCCATCGCGTCTTCCGAAGCGCAGGCCGAGGCCTTCTGGCGCCTTCGCGACAGCATCTCGGAAGCCGAGCAGAAGGACGGCGCCGCGGCCAAGCACGACATCTCCGTCGAAGTCGCGAAGATGCCCGGCTTCATCGTCGAAGCCGCGCGGGTGGTGGAAGCCCGCTTTCCCGGCACGCGAGTCAACGCCTTCGGCCATCTCGGCGACGGCAACGTCCACTTCAACGTCCGCGCCCCAGCCGATCTTTCGGCCGGAGACGCGCCCGAATGGCTCGCCGGCGAAGCGAAGCGGATCACGGGGCGGGTGCACGATCTCGTCACCGCGGCGGGCGGCTCGATCTCGGCGGAGCACGGCATCGGCCAGATGAAGGTCGCCGAGCTCGCCCGCCTCGCCGATCCGGCGCGCCTCGCCGCCATGCGCGCGATCAAGAAGGCGCTCGACCCGGCCGGCATCATGAACCCGGGAAAGCTCGTCCCGCCCGCGCCCTGAGCGTTGCGGCGCGCTTGCGCGAGGGCAGGCGAAGCCTTGCGGAATGAGCCAAGCGCCCTTAGACAACGCGCGGCTTTAGCGGCTTCTTTCAAGAGGACCCGCGCCCTCATTTTTTGGAGACCGACATCATGGCGAGCCAGCCGCCGGCCAATCTGCCGCTTTTCTACCAGGACCTCGTGCCGCTCTCGAGCTCCGTCCACGCCGACTTCCGCGTCCGCAACGCCGACACGGCGCCGTTCCTCTCGACCGCCCATGCGATCCCGATCACGGTGGACGAGTTCATCACCGCGCAACGCTTCTATCCGATCGTCTTCTCGGTCGGCGAAACGCCGGTGCCGCTGGCCCTGATGGGGCTCAACGAAGGCGTCAACGTCTTCGTCGACGGAGACGGCCGCCTGCTCGGCGAGACCTACATCCCCGCCTATGTGCGCCGCTATCCCTTCATGCTCGCCAAGCTCCAGCCGCAGGCGGAAGAGCTTTCGCTCTGCTTCGATCCCGCGAGCGGCCTCGTCGCCGAGGGCGAGGAAGGCCACCGCATGTTCGACGACCAGCAGCCGAACGCGCATCTGCAGTCGATCCTCAAATTCTGCGAAGAGTTCGAGATCGCCGCGCAGCGCACCAACGCCTTCGTGCGCGAGCTCCAGGAGGCCGAGCTGCTCATCGACGGCGAAGTCACGATCCAGCCGGAAGGCGCGGCGCAGCCCTTCGTCTATCGCGGCTTCCAGATGGTTTCGGACGAGAAGCTGCGCGATCTTCACGGCGACAAGCTTCGCAAGCTGAACCAGAACGGCGCCCTGCCGCTCGTCATGGCCCACATGTTCTCGCTGCCGATGATCCGCGAGATTTTCGGCCGCCAGATGCAGCAGGGCAAGGTCCCGCAGCCCGAGCTCGGCTTCGACGGCGGCGGCACCGGCGGCAACGCCTAAGCGCCCGCCCCGCAATCGCGGAAAGACAGGCCGGCGCGGCGGCGCTCTTGAACCGCCCGCCGGCCTTCCTATTTCGAAAACAGCAGCCGCTTCATCCCCCCTTTGAAGCGCTGCCGCGCCCCGTCAGGGCGCTCCTCCCTGAACCTTGGCCGCTCCGTGGAAACACGGGGCGGCTTTTTTATGCCCATCGAAGTGGTAGTTCGATGGGGGAAGAGAAAGAGTCCGCGCCGTTGCCCGATAGTGGCTTTCAAATGTTGGCAGATCAGCTCCTTATTTTAGAAGACAGCTTGCAAGCTCCCCATGTGCAGCTACTCTGACGCCCAACATTTTTCGGGAGCGTGGGCATGGAACTTGAGTCAAAGCTGACTGACCTCGCGAAGGTGGTTACCAGCCATCGAGAGTTCCTGCTGACCGAGGAAGCCGCCAAGACAGCCCTGGTCATGCCCTTTCTAAGGGCGCTTGAGTATGACGTGTTCAATCCGGGCGAGGTCATTCCGGAATTTACGTGCGACGTCGCGACCAAGAAGGGCGAGAAGGTCGATTACGCCATTTGCGACGGCGGCAAGCTGACGATGTTGATCGAGTGCAAGCCGGCGAACACCGAACTCAGCGTCAAGAACGCGGCCCAGCTCTTCCGCTACTTCAGCGTCACCGACGCGCGGGTGGCCGTGCTCACGAACGGCGTCGTCTACAAGTTTTTCACGGACCTTGATGCGCCCAACAAGATGGACGACAAGCCCTTCTTCACCTGTCAGCTCGATGCGCTCCGCAAGCACGACATCCGCACGCTCGGCCGCTTCACGAAATCGGCGTTCGACATCGAGAAGATCGTCGAGGAGGCCGTCAGCCTCAAGATCCAGACGCTGGTCTCGAAGGAGCTTCAGGCCGAGTTTGCCGACCCGTCCGAAGAGTTCGTTCGCGTGATCGGCGGCCGGGTGCAGCCGGGCGTGCGTTTCTCCGGTGCGAAAAAGGACGAGTTCAAGGCCCTGATCGTCGGTTCGATCTCGGCGCTGATCCGCGACCGGGTCCACGAGCGCCTGACCTCCGCGCTGACCGCTTCCAGCCCGTTGGATGACGAAGAGGAGAGCAGCGGCGGGCCTGCCGAACCCACGATCACGACGGAAGAGGAAGTCGCCGGCTTCAACATCATCCGGGCGATCGCCGCCAAGGTGGTGGACCCGAAGCGCATCGTCATGCGCGACGCCAAATCCTACTGCGCCGTGCTCCTCGACGACAATAACCGCAAGACGATCGCCCGGCTGCACTTCAACAGCCCGACGGTGCGATACCTCGGGACGTTCAAAGGCAAGGACGAGACACGGCAGCCGGTGGCCGAGCCTGTCGACATCTACCAGCACGACGCGGCAATCCTCCAGCGCCTGGCCGAGCTGCTCGGCTGACCGGGCTGCGACGTTCGAAACTCGAGCCCGCAGGCAGGCGTCGCGCTACTGTCAGTCGGTAGACGCATAATCATCATTCCCGTCCAAGACGCAGATGGGGAAGGCGCGTAAGCTCGGCGGAATGCATGCCATCATCGCCGGGAACGTGCGCGCGTTGCGCACACGGCTCAAAATCTCCCAGGAAGAGTTGGCGGAAGTATGCGGCTACCACCGCACGTACGTCGGCATGATCGAACGCAGCGAACGAAACATCACGATCGCCACGCTCGAAGCCCTCGCGGGGGCCCTCGGGGTCGAGCCGCTGCGGCTGCTGGAGAAGCAGGACGGCGAGGCAGCGCCTTAGCGCTGCTGTTCAGCGCCACAGGCATGAGGTCGAACTCGCGATCAGCGACAGCGTGACGGGCCAGGCGACGACCGGGAGCCAGAACTCGGCGCGAAGGAGCCTCGGACGCGGCGGGGACTTCGGCACGCGGTCCGACCATTCGTTGAGCATCCATCTTCTCCCGAAGTGACGCCTTGCCTTCGGCGACTCCCCGTTTTCCCGAAAGCATGATGACTATAGTATGCGTTTTGCGCAAACGGTCGTGCCGCGTCCCGAAGGCGCAAACTCTCAAGGCATCCGCCGCGCCGATCACCACGTACCTTCGTAAACTGGAGCGGAGGAGCTAAGGTGTTGGCAGGCGCAGGAAATATCGCGGCAGCGGCGCGGCGCTACCCGTTTCACCGGTCGGTAATCGTGTCGCCGCTGCTCAACCTCGCGGCGGCGGCGCCGACCGGGGCGACCATGCGGCATCACCGGCGCGCCATCCCGATCGGCGACAGCCTGATCGGCGGCGAGGCCATGCTTTCGCTGCGGCCCGATCGCGGCGCGGTGGACGTGCGCATGACCTTCGACCGGCCCTGCGCGGCCACGCTTCGGCTGCGGCGGCTGGACGGCGGCGGGAGCGGCGAAGGCGGGGAAGGGGACGATCTCCTCATCCTCGAGATCGTCGCGTCCGGATCGTCCTACGCGCAGCTTCGCGCCGAAGCGCAGTTTTCGCTGGCGGACAGGCATGCCTTCGCGCCGCTGCCGACGGGCGCGCTGCTGAACGCCGGCGTCTGCCTGTCCGAGCTTCGCGCCGGATCCGTGGACGGCGTTCGGGTAGCGCCGGCGCGCGCGCGCGAACCTGCGAAAACGGACCCCCAGCCTTATCTCACCGAACGGATGCTCGTCGAGATCGCGGCGGCCGAGCGAAGCGTGAGCGCAGTCGCGGCGCGGCGGCATGTCGAGCTCGCCATCCTCTACGCGCGCGAGCTGCACGGCGGGCGCGCCGCGGCGGGCTGAACCGGCGGCGCGCGGGCGCCTTATTCCGCCGCCAGCGTCTCCGGCGGGGCCTTCAGCACCTGCTCGGAGAGCGCGGCGGCGACCGCGGCGATGAGGCTGGCGGCGCGGTCGAAGCCGGGGCCGGGCTCGCGCAGGTCTTCGTCCAGATAGGCGGAACGGTCGATTTCGAGCTGGAGGGCGTGGATGTCCTCGCGCGGGCGGCCGTGGCGGGTGACGATGTGGCCGCCGGCGTAGGGGCTGTTCATCGCCGTCGACCAGCCGAGCGCGCGCGCCGCGCGGTTCGCGGCGGCCAGCCAGGCGGGCGCGATGGTGGCGCCGTGGCGGTCGCCGAAGACGATGCTCGGCTGGCGCACCCCGCCGACCGGCTCCCGCGGCGGCATCGAATGGCAATCGAGAAGGATGGCGGCGCCGAAGCGCGCGCGCGCGGCGGCGAGCGCCTCGGCCAGCGCCTCGTGATAGGGGCGGTGGATGCACTCGACGCGGCGGCGCAGCTCGTCGCGGCTGAGGCGGTGCAGCCAGATCGCGCCCGAGCCGCCGATCCGCGAGGGAACGAGGCCGAGGCCGCCCCGCGTCCGCGCCGACTGGAGCACCGAGGAAGCGGGCGGCGGCGGGGCGATCAGCGCCGGATCGATCTCGCGCTCGTCGCGGTTCAAGTCGATCTCGGCGCGCGGCGCCCGCGCGATGAATGCGGTGGCGCCCTCCTGCGCGGCGCGCCAGACGAGCCGGTCGACCAGCCGGTCTTCCAGCGTTTCGAGCGTCGCCCTGGGCACCCGCGCGGCGCGAAGCAGGCTGTCGGGATAATCGCGCCCGGCATGGGGGACCGACAGCACCACCGGCGAGGCCGGGAGCGCTGGGCCGACCCTGAAAAAGGGCGCGTCTGGGGGAGAGGGCGTCATGCTTGTGCGCGTCAAACTAACGGCCTCCCTTATGGGTGCAAGGCGATTGCGCTCCGCACGCATTTGAGTGCCGGCGGTGCGATTTTCCGGGCGGCGGCTGGAAAATGTTAAAGTGTTCGCGCATAGATGGTGCCGAGCCGCGCGACGCGGTCTTTGGATGTGTATGCGCGCATGATCAGGATCCTTCTGGCCGAAGACGACGAGTCGATGCGGCTCTACCTCGCCCGCGCGCTCGAGCGGGTCGGCTACCATGTGACCTCGGTCGACCGCGGGACGGCGGCCGTGCCGCTGCTCGAAACGCAGTCGTTCGACCTCCTCCTGACGGACATCGTCATGCCCGAAATGGACGGCATCGAGCTCGCCCAGAAGGCGGCGACGGTGGCGCCGGACATGCGCGTCATGTTCATCACCGGCTTCGCGGCGGTGGCGCTCAAGGCGGGGCGCAAGGCGCCGGACGCCAAGGTCCTCTCCAAGCCCTTCCACCTTCGCGACCTCGTCGCCGAAGTCGACCGCCTGTTCCAGACCGAGGACCAGCACGGGCGGCTCTAGCGCGCGCCGGCCGCTGCGGGAGAAGGGCGCTTGCGCCGCGCCGGAGCCCTCGCTACATGGGCGCCCGAGCGGTTCCCGGACGTGTTTCGGGGAGCGTGTGGGCGTGTAGCTCAGTGGTAGAGCACTGTGTTGACATCGCAGGGGTCGCAAGTTCAATCCTTGCCACGCCCACCAGATCGAAGCCCCGGACGTCCTCGGACTTCCGGGGCTTTCCCTTTCGGGTCGAAGGCGGAGGGCTTGACGAATCGCCGGGGAAGGGCGACATCGCCTCTTCCCGGATGCGGGGAGGGCTTCGGCTGCTCCAACCCTCTGGAAAGTCCCGGAAAAATCTTCGGGACGGGCCTTGCAAAGCTTCTTCGGAGGCTTACATAGGTTGTATCGGGAGCGCGGGCCGAACGGCCGCAGCGTTTTCGGCACTCTTTGAAAATCGAGAAAACGAGGGCTCTGGCGGGCGGCTTTGCCGACTTCGCCGGGGTGTGGATCCGCCGCTTCTTCGGGAGCGCGCTTGGATCCGCTCACCTGCGCACGGTTCGGGCTTCGGCCTGGCCGAGAACGGCGCAATTGAGCGAAAAAAGCCATTGACGGCTGCGACAAGCGGTCCTATCTGGCCCCTCACCGGCGGACACGATCTCGTGTCGGTTCGCTTGCGTCTCTTGTGATCGTTGGTTCGATCGGCCCCTTCAGCGGGGAGGGAAACGCGTCGGCTCTTTGACATTGTTGGTTTAGATGAAGGGACATGTGGGCGGCGGCTCCGGTCTGCGGCAGCCTCTGGGTGCCGCGCGATCGGTTAAATATAAGCCGTTCCACTGAGCTGTCGGTTTGGAGTTCGCTC
>DASQND010000112.1:0-50175 GCA_035645215.1 Allosphingosinicella sp. | reverse complement strand
CGGCGCGTGGCCGTGATCGGCTACGGCAACCAGGGCCGCGCCCAGGCGCTGAACCTGCGCGACAGCGGCGTTCCCGTCGTCATCGGTCTCCCCGAGGAGTCGAAGAGCCGCGCCCGCGCCGCCGGGGACGGCTTTGACGTCATGACGGCAGCCGAGGCTTCGGCGCAGGCGGACTACGCCGTCATGCTCGCCGCAGACGAGACGCAGGCGCGCATCTACCGCGAGGAGGTCGAGCCGAACCTGAGGCAGGGCGCCGCCATCGGCTTCGCCCACGGCCTCAACATCCACTTCGGCCTGATCGCGCCCCGCCCCGACCTCGACATCATCCTCGTCGCCCCCAAGGGTCCCGGGACGGCCCTGCGCAGCGATTATCTCAAGGGCAGCGGCCTCATCGCCCTCTTTGCCGTCGCGCAGGATGCCAGCGGCGAGGCTGAAGCGCTGGCCCTTTCCTATGCGTCGGCAATCGGTAGCGGCCGGGTGGGCATCCTGAAAACCAGCTTCGCCGAGGAATGCGAGGCGGACCTGTTCAACGAGCAGGCCGTGCTCTGGGGCGCGATCCCCGAGCTGATCCACGCCGGCTTCGAAACCCTTGTCGAAGCGGGATTCTCGCCGGAAGTCGCCTATTTCGAATGCCTTACAGAGGTAAAGCTCATAGCCGATCTTATTTACGAGCGCGGCATCGCCGGCATGCGCGAGGCGATTTCGAACACGGCCGAGTTCGGGGCGCTGAAGGGCGGGCGCCGGATCATCAACGCCGATGCCCGCACCGAGATGCGCCGCATCCTTCGCGAAGTGAGGAGCGGCCACTTCACGAGCGACCTCATCGCCGACGCGGAAGCCGGCTATCCACTCCTCACCCGCTCGCGCGCCGAAGCCGCTGCCCATCCGATCGAGGCGGTGCGTGCGCGCCTGAAGACGCTCGAGGGCAAGGACGCGTGATCTTCACCGAGAGCGAACGGCTGATCCTGCGCCGGCCACGGCCCGAGGATCTCGAGCCGATGATCGAAAGCTGGGCCGATCCGGAGATGAGCCGCTTCATCCCCAAGCGGCCCGACTACCGCGTCTTCATCGAGACCTTGATCCGCGACATGCAGGCCAAGCGCCCGGGAGACACCGATCCGGGCGGTCCCTGGTACCAGTTCGTCATCGAGCGGCGCGAGGACGGCGCGCTCATCGGCGATCTCGGCGCCGGCTTCTGGGTGCCCGGCGAGCGTCAGGTCGAACTCGGCTACCGGGTCCGCCCCGCCTTTCACCGCATGGGCTATGCTCGCGAAGCCGTCGCCGCCTTGATCGACTATCTGATCCGCGCCCACGGCATCCACCGCTTCGTCGGCATCGCCGCTTCGCCCAACGAAGCCTCGAAGGCGGTGCTCCGCGACCTCGGCTTCCGCCACGAAGGGCATTTCAAGCGCAGCTTCCTCTGCCACGGCCAATGGCTCGACGACGATTACTTCGCGCTTTTGGCGGAGGAATGGAGAAACGGATGCACGATCGGAGGCTGACCGCAGCACTCGTGCTCGCCGGTGTGCTGCTGGTGGCGGCACTCCTCTACATATGGTTTCTTTTGAGCCACTTGTCCGCGATTACTCCTCATTCTTCGGACCAGGCTGTGGTCGATCGCGCTACGATCCACCTCGCGGACGACGCGAATGTGTCGGCCGCGGAGTGGCGCAAACACACATACCCGATCGTCATGGAGCTCGGACCCGCGCGCCAATGCGTCGACTTCCGGCCTCGCCGCCGCCACGTTCCGTCAGGACTCGTCTGCTTCAGGAACAATGCGGTGGAGCTGGAAATCGTCCGTGGGCCCGAGTAAGGAGTCGTGAGTTCCCGGGTGTCGGCTTCTCACTTCCTTCCGAACAATTTCTCGATGTCGCCGTGGGCGAGCTTCACCCAGGTTGGGCGGCCGTGATTGCACTGCCCCGAATGCGGGGTGACCTCCATTTCGCGGAGGAGCGCGTTCATCTCGGCGACCGAGAGGATGCGGCCGGCGCGGACCGAGCCGTGGCAGGCCATGGTCGCGGCGACATGGTCGAGCTTTTCCTTGAGGGAAAGCGCCTCGTCGAAAGCGGCGAGTTCGTCGGCGAGGTCGGTGACGAGGCCCTTGACGTCGCCGTGGCCGAGGAGGGCAGGCGCGGCGCGGACGAGGACGGCGCGGGCGCCGAAACGTTCGAGTTCGAGGCCCATTTCGGCAAGCTCGGGCGCGCGGGATTCGAGGCGGTCGCAGGCGGGCTCGTCGAGCTCGACGACTTCGGGGAGGAGCAGCGCCTGGCGGGCGACGCCGCCATTCGCCATCGCCTTTCTCATCCGCTCGAGGACGAGGCGCTCATGCGCGGCATGCTGGTCGACGAGGACGAGCCCGTCTTCGGCTTCGGCCACGATGTAGGTTGCGGCAACCTGGCCGCGGGCGACACCGAGCGGGAAGCTGCGCGCTTCCGGCGGCGGGGCCCACGCCGTCTCTCCGCGCGCGGCCGGAAGAAAGGTGGCGCGCTCCTCGAAGACGCTCGACTGGCCGGGCTGCGGCACCGGGAAGCTCGGGCTTCGCATCGGCGAGAGCTCCGGCCGCCAGCCGGAAAAGGTGGCGGGCTGCTGGGCGGAGCGGTGCCCCGCCGCTTCCAGCGCATGCCTCAGGCCGCCGACGATGAGGCCGCGGATGCCGGATGGATCGCGGAAGCGGACTTCCGTCTTGGCGGGGTGGACGTTCACGTCGACTTCCTCGCGCGGGACTTCGACGAACAAGGCGACGATCGGGTGGCGGTCGCGGGCGAGGAGGTCCTGGTAGGCGGCGCGGACGGCGCCGATCAGCAGGCGGTCCTTCACCGGGCGGCCGTTCACGAACAGGAACTGGTGGTCGGCGACGCCGCGGTTGAACGTCGGGAGCCCCGCCACCCCGCCGAGGCGCGCGAGGCCGCGGTCGTAATCGAGCCCGACGCTATTCTCGGCGAGGCCGCGGTCGGTCAAGGCCGCCACCCGTGCCGGGCCGTCCTCGCCCGGCTGGACGGCGATGCTGCGCCTCCCTTCATGTTCGAGGGTGAAGCCGATGTCGGGCCGCGCCATGGCGAGGCGCTTCACGACGTCGACGCAGGCGGCATATTCGGAGCGCTCCGAGCGGAGGAATTTGCGCCGGGCGGGGACGCGGGCGAACAGGTCCTCGACGAGGATGCGCGTGCCGGGCGGGAGGGCGGCGGGCCCCTCCCCCGTCACCCGGCCGTTGTCGACGAGCCGCGACCAGCCGTCGGCGCCGCGGATGCGGCTCTCGATGGAGAGCCGCGCGACGCTGGCGATGGACGGCAGGGCCTCGCCGCGAAAGCCCAGGGTGCCGACCGCTTCAATGGCGTCGTCCGGGAGCTTGGACGTCGCGTGCCGCTCCAGCGCCAGCGCCATGTCTTCGCTCGTCATGCCGCAGCCGTCGTCGGCCACTTCGATCCGCTCGATCCCGCCGGCGCGCAGCGTCACGGCGATCCGGGTCGCCCCCGCGTCGATCGCGTTTTCCACAAGCTCTTTCAACGCGCTGGCGGGTCGTTCCACCACTTCGCCGGCGGCGATGCGGTTGACCAGATGCTCGGGAAGGCGCCTTATTGACATGGGGACGCTCTCTACCCCAAGCGGCGGCTCCCCGCGAGGCTTGTTGACTCATTGGTGGACTGCGGCGCCGGGCGCACCCTATAGAGAAATTCGGGCGAGGCGGCCATTTACCGTGCCTTGCTCCTGAGAAGCGAGTTCAGCCGATATGTTCCGTTTGCCATCGTTCCTGAAGTTTCCCTCGCACGACATGGCGATCGACCTCGGCACCGCCAACACGGTCGTCTACGTGCGCGGCCGCGGCATTGTCCTGAACGAGCCGTCGGTCGTGGCCATCGAGACGATCAACGGCGTCAAGCGGGTGAAGGCCGTCGGCGACGACGCCAAGATGATGATGGGCAAGACGCCGGACCAGATCGAGGCCATCCGCCCGCTTCGCGACGGCGTCATCGCCGACATCGACGTCGCCGAACAGATGATCAAGCACTTCATCCAGAAGGTCCACGGCAAGCGCCGCTTCCCGCGCTGGCCCGAAATCGTGATCTGCGTGCCCTCGGGCTCCACCTCCGTCGAGCGCCGCGCGATCCGCGACGCCGCGTCCAACGCCGGCGCGTCGCAGGTCTGGCTGATCGAGGAGCCGATGGCGGCCGCGATCGGCGCCGACATGCCGGTCACCGAGCCGATCGGCTCCATGGTCGTCGACATCGGCGGCGGCACCACCGAAGTCGCGGTGCTGTCGCTGCGCGGCCTCGCCTACACGACGTCCGTGCGCGTCGGCGGCGACAAGATGGACGAAGCCATCTCCTCCTACGTTCGGCGCAACCACAATCTCCTGATCGGCGAAGCGACGGCCGAGCGGATCAAGAAGCAGGTCGGCATCGCCAAGCCCCCGCCCGGCGGCACGGACGGCCTTACCGTCCACATCAAGGGCCGCGACCTCGTCAACGGCGTGCCCAAGGAAATCACGATCAACCAGCGCCAGATCGCCGAAGCCCTTTCGGAGCCGGTCGGCACCATCGTCGAGGGCGTGCGCATCGCGCTCGAGAACACCGCGCCGGAGCTCGCCGCCGACATCGTCGACCAGGGCATCGTCCTGACCGGCGGCGGCGCCCTCCTCCAGGGCCTCGACGAGGTGCTTCGCGACGAGACGGGCCTCCCCGTCACGGTCGCGGACGATCCCCTGACCTGCGTCGCGCTCGGCACGGGACGCGCCCTGGAAGAGGAAATCTTCCGCGGCGTCCTCCTGACGGCTTAAGGAGCAAGGCGACATGGCGCCGCCGTCCAGCCGGCGCCCGGGCTTCTCCCGCAGGGCGCAATATGGATTGTTCATCGGCTACGTCGTCGCCGTGGCCGGAATCCTATTCGCGATCCTGCTGCTCGCCATCGCCGCCATCGATCCAAGGGGCTTCGCCGCCGTCCGCGGCGCCGCGCTCGACGCCACCGCCCCGGTCAGCCGGGGCGCGAGCCGCGTCGGCGGCTTCTTCGGCGGGGTCTGGAACGGCATCGGCAATTACTGGCGCGCAGGCTCCCAGAATGCCGAATTGAACCGCGAGCTCGAAGCGGCGCGGCAGCAGCTCGTCCGCGCCCAGGCGCTGGAATTCGAGAACCGGCGCCTGCGCCAGCTCATCGGAGTCGCCGCAGAGACGCAGGACGAAGTGACGGTGGCGCGGATCGTCGGCTCGACCTGGACGGGCGGGCGCCGGCTCGCGACGCTTTCGGCCGGCACCAGTTCCGGCATCGCCATCGGCCAGCCGGTGCGCGCGCCCGAGGGCCTCATCGGCCGAGTCCTCGAAACCGGCCGCTGGGCGAGCCGCATCCTTCTCGTCACCGACGGGCAGAGTCATGTGCCCGTGAGGCTGGTGCGCGACGGAACGCCGGGCCTCGCCGTCGGCCGCGGCGACGGCACCATCTCCATCCGGACGCTGGAAGTCGGCCCGAACCGCTTCCGCCGCGGCGATCTCGTCGTGACGTCCGGCATCGGCGGCGCCTTTCCGCCCGGCATTCCGGTGGCGCAGGTCCTCAGGCTCGACGACGATCTCGCCATCGCCCGCCCCATAGCCGATCCCGCGCGCAGCGACTTTGCGGTGGTCTTGCCCCTCTACCAGCCGGCCGCGGGGCCGGGCGGCGAGCTTGACGACAGCCCGCCGGAACAGGAGGCGCCCGTTACGGTCACCGAGCCGCCGCCCGCCGGCGGGCCGACCGCGCCGCAGACGCCGGCGCCCCGCCAGCAGAGCCCGGGCTACCAGCCCGCCCTCCAGCGCCCGCAGGCGCCGGTCCAGGAGGCACCGCGCCGGTGAGCCGCATCGCCGGATCGAGGGCCGAAGTCGCACGGCGCGAGCTTCGCCGCCGCTTCGTGCCGACGGGCTCGACCATGGCGGCGAGCCTCCTCGCGCTCCTCCCGTTCGTGCCGCGCGCGCCGCTCGTGCCGGAGATCGCGCTTCTGGTCGTGATCGCGTGGCGCCTGCTCCGACCCGAAATCTGGCCGGCCTACATGGCCCTGGGCCTGGGGCTGTTCAACGATCTCGTCGCCGGCCACCCGATCGGCCAGTCGATGGCGCTCTGGGCCCTGATCTTCCTCGCCTGCGACTATGTCGACAGCCGGCTCGGCTTTCGCGACTATTGGATGGACTGGCTGATCGCGGCGGCGGCTCTCCTCTTCCACGCCGCCGCCGCCTGGGAGATATCGGCGCTGATGGGGAGCCGGATCGAATTCACCGTCCTCCTGCCGCAAACGGTGGCAGGCATTCTCGCCTACCCCTTCGTCGCGCGCCTCGTGCTCGGCCTCGACCGGTGGCGGCTCAGATGAGACGCCGCGGCGCCCCGCTCGTCACCGATACGACGCAGTCCTTCACATTCTCGCGCCGGGCCTTCGTGCTGAACGCGGGCCAATGGGGGATCGCGGCGCTGCTTGCGGGGCGGATGGCCTATATCTCGATCGCCGAGAACGAGCGCTACGTCTCGATGGCCGAGGAGAACCGGGTCCACATGCGGCTGATCCCGCCGCGCCGCGGGCTGATCCTCGACCGCAACAATATCCCGATGGCGATCAACCAGGCGGCCGTCCGCGTCGATTTGATCAAGGATCTGATCGAGGACGAGGAGCGGGTGATCGCGGAAACGGCGCAAATCCTCCAGCTCCCGCCCGACGAGGTCCAACGCATCCGCGACGAACTCGCCCGCGCGCAGGGCTCGCAGCCCGTGCCGGTCGCGGAGAATATCAGCCGGGAGCAATATTATGCGCTTTCGGTGCGCCTCCCGGAGCTTCCCGGCGTCGCTCCGCTCGAAGCCTTCACCCGGCAATATCCCGAAGGGCCCGCCGTCGGCCATCTGCTGGGATATGTCGGAACGCCCAACCGGCAGGAATATGAAGCGGAGGGCAAGAACCGCCTGCTCATCACCCCCGGTTTCAAGGTCGGCAAGGAAGGCCTCGAAAAGGTTATGGAACAGCGCCTGCGCGGGACGCCCGGCGCGGCCCGGGTCCAGGTCACGGCGCGCGGCCGGCTGGTGCAGCAGCTCCAGACCCAGCGCGACGTCACCGGGCGCCCGCTCCACACCACGATCGACGCGGGCCTCCAGAGCTTCGCCGCCCGGCGCCTCGGCGACGAATCGGGAAGCTGCGTCGTCATGGACTGCAACACCGGCGACCTCCTCTGCATGGCGTCCATGCCCTCCTACGATCCGAACAGCTTTTCGGACGGCATCTCCCGCTCGGAATGGCAGATGTTCTCGGCCGACGAACGCCAGCCGCTGCGCAACAAGGTGCTGAACTCGCTCTATCCGCCCGGTTCGACGATCAAGCCGATGGTCGCGATGGCGCTGCTCGAAGCCGGGATCGACCCGAACACCCGCGTGAACTGCCCGGGCGGGTTCCAGCTCGGCAACCGCTTCTTCCGCTGCCTCGGCCGGCACGGCGGCATGAACATGCACACGGCGATCGCGCGCTCGTGCAACACCTATTTCTACGCCATGGGCCGGCGCATCGGCTACGACAAGATCGCGCCCATCGCCCGCGCGCTGGGCCTCGGCGAGCGCTTCGACCTCCCGGTGGTCTCGCAAAGCTTCGGCACGGTGCCGGACAGCGAATGGAAGCGCCGCCGCTTCGAGCGCAGCCCCAAGGCGATCGAGCGGCCGGACTGGACCGAGTCCGACACTTTGAACGCCTCGATCGGCCAGGGCTTCGTCAGCTTGAACCCGCTCCAGCTCGGCGTCATGGCCGCCTGCATCGCTTCGGGGAAGAAGGTGCGCCCGCGCCTCATCAGGGGCGAAGGGCTGGACCCGCAGAATTACGACTACGCGCCCGACCATTTCCAGAAGGTCCGCCACGGCATGTGGGAAGTGGTGAACGGCGCAGGCACCGCAGGCGCGAGCCGCCTCCCCTTCCCCGACATCCAGATGTGCGGAAAGACCGGCACCGCGCAGGTCCGGCGGATCACCGGCGGGCAGCGCGGCCAGTCCGGCGCGTGGCGCTACCGCGACCACGGCCTGTTCGTCTTCTTCGCGCCGTTCGAACAGCCGCGTTATGCCGGCGCCGTGGTGATCGAGCATGGTCTCGGCGGCTCGCGCGCGGCGGCGCCGGTCGCCAAGGACGTCCTCACCTATCTTTACGACAAGGACCGGGCGATGGCGAATTTGACCGCGCTCGAAGCGCAGTGGGGCGGAAACATGGCCGAGCGCATGGCGCGCCGCACCGTCGCCTGGGAAGCGTCGCGCGCCTCTGGCGCGCCGGCCGGCGAGGAGGCCGGCTGATGGCGATGGCCTTCGTCCCGGCGCCGGTCGCCGAGCTTCCCTGGCGCGTGCTCTGGATCGTCTGCGCATTGGGCGGGATCGGCATGCTCGCCCTTTATTCCGTGGCGGGGGGGAGCCTCCACCCCTACGCCTTCACCCATGCGGTGCGCTTCACGGTCTTTCTCGGGATGGCGCTCTTCCTCTCCTATTTCCGGCCGCAGACGTTCCACGATTATGCCTGGCTCGGCTTTGCCGGCGGCATGGTCCTGCTGGTCGCGGTGCTCGTCTTGGGCACCGTCGGCGGCGGCGCGCGAAGCTGGCTGGAGCTCGGCTTCCTGCGCCTCCAGCCGTCCGAGCTGATGAAGCCGATCCTCGTTCTGTGCCTCGCGCGCTTCTACGCCCATGTACCGCCGCGCGAGATCCGGAAATTCTCGGCGATCTGGCCGGTCGCGGCGATCCTCGCGCCGCCGATCCTGCTCATCCTCCTTCAGCCCGATCTCGGCACGACGATGCTGATCGTGCTCAGCACCATCTGCATCATGTTCCTGGCCGGGCTGCCCTTGCGCCTCTTCATCGGCGGCGGCCTTGCCGTCGGCGCGGCCATTCCCCTGGTCTACTGGTTCCTGATGCTCCCGCATCAGCGCGAACGCGTCCTGATCTTCCTCGATCCGGAGCAGGATCCGCTGGGCGCCGGCTACCATCTCAGCCAGTCGAAGATCGCCATGGGATCGGGCGGGCTGACGGGCCGCGGCTTCCTGAACGGCACGCAGGCGAGCGGCGACTTCCTTCCCGAACCCCATACGGACTTCATCTTCCCGGCGATCGCGGAGGAATGGGGCCTGATCGGCGGCCTCGTCATCATCCTTCTCCTCTTCCTTCTCCTGCAATGGGGTATGAAGGTGGCGATGGACGCCAAGGAGCGGTTCGACCGGCTGGCGGCGGCGGGGCTGACGCTCACCATCTTCTTCTACGTCGCGATTAACCTCATGATGATCATGGGCCTCGCCCCCGTCGTCGGCATTCCCCTCCCGCTCATTTCCCACGGCGGCTCGGCCATGCTCACCTGCATGATCTGCCTCGGCATGCTGATGTCGATCGACCGCATCACCCGCCGCAACACGCGGCGCCGGTGAGCCGGACGCTGCGGCGCAGCAAAGCGTTTGCATTCCGCCGCGCGGCCCATTAAGTGGCGCGTCTGCCCACACGGCACGGACGCATAGCTCAGTTGGTAGAGCAGCTGACTCTTAATCAGCGGGTCCTAGGTTCGAGCCCTAGTGCGTCCACCACCTAACACCGTGAAATTGTTATATAACTTCTCGCAGAGGCTTGCGGATGTGGAGCCATCGCTGGCTGGGGTAAGCACCAGGTAATCACGGCGGAGCGAGCGATGCGGGTAGCCGGAGCATGCGGGGCACGAGCCGTGCATTGAGAGTGATCGCGCTGGTACAGCTATCCGGACGAGCCGCCGACGAAATCGGCAAGGTACTCCGAGCCGGGCGTGAGCCCAGTGAGCAGCAGGTGCTCGCGTGCACGGGTGGCGGCTACGTAAAGGAGCCGGCGCTCGGTTTCGTAGATGTCGTCCAGCTCCGCCTCGTCGGCGGCGTCGGCCACCCGGTCGTCGAGCGGAAGGACACCCTCGTCGCACGCAACGACTGCGACCGCGCGGAACTCCAACCCTTTCGCCAGGTGCATGGAGACGCTCGCGATCCGATCAGCGCCTTTGAGACCCTCGATGGCGGCGCGACCGCGGCCGACCAATTCGGGCGTGCGGACGAAGATGCCGATCTCCTCAGGCTCGATACCTTCGTCTAACCAGCCGGAAATCCTCTGGCGCACTGCGCTTCTCTCGTCCTCCACCCGCGCGAAGGTCTCGACCTGTGGTGCCGGCCCATTGAAAACCGACACGATGCCGCGCCGCTCGTCCTCGGCGCCGTCCACGTCCCGCAGCACTGCCGGCAACAATTTGTCGGCGGCGCGGCGGATCTGCTGCGATGTGCGGTAGCAGACCTTGAGGGTGTGGGATCGACCGCGCACATCTACGCCGAGGCCCGCCCATGAATAGGGATGCTGGAAAATTCGCTGGCCCATATCTCCCGACAGGAAAAGCGGATCCGGGCCCGCGGGTGCCAAAGCGGCGAAGAATCGGAGCTCCGCCGGCGCCAGGTCCTGCGCTTCGTCGATGATGATATGGTCGAACGGCTTCTCGGCTTTGCCGGCAAGTGCGGCTGCCAGGCCGGTGAACACCTCCGCCCAAGTCGTGAAGCGTTCTGCGGCCAGCGCCTTACGCACGGCCGCGAATACCGGCCAGAGGCGCTCCCGTTGGTTGGGGCCGAGGCGGCTCTTTCGGCCCATCCGTTGGACCGTGGCATAGGCTTCGAACGAATCGATGCCCCAGGCATCGATCACGTTCGTCCATTCCGACAGCAGGAACCGTTCCGAAAACCCCTTCAGCTCCACGGCCGCCGCCGCGTCGCGCAACCGCTCACGCAGCACCGCATCTGAGGCGATACGCGGGCGGACGCCGTGCTCGAGCTGGAACATCTGCTCGGCGATGCCGCGGAACGAGGCGGTGGTGATCCGTGGGACGATCACGCCAGTTTCGGGTGCCAGAACGAGCAGTTTCCTCGCCATGGCGTCAGCCAGCGGCCTCGAAAAGCTGGCGAGGAGAATGCGCGCCTCCGGATGCTCCCGCGCCAAGCGCACCGCGCGGTGGATCGCGACGATCGTCTTGCCGGTGCCAGCCGACCCCGCGACCCGTGCCGGGCCGCCGAAACTGCGGCCGACGAGCTCGCGTTGGGAGGGATGGAGGAAGACGCCCCACTTTTCCCAAGGAAAGGCAAGCGCCTGCTCCAGCTCGTCCTGGTCGGCAATCGGCCGAATACGCCGCAGAGCGTCCGGATGGGTGAACGGGTCGGCCTCGACGGGTGCCGGGGTCGGCACCGGCAGGGTTCCGATAGCCGCAAACTCGAGCAGCGCCTCCGAAGCCTCGGCCGGCAGATGCTCGGCAAGGGCGAAGAAGCCTTCCTCGGTCGCGGCTCGGACGTCGGCGAGCCAGTCCTCGGGCACGCCGACGGACAGCAGCGCCTCGTCGCCCAGGCCGGCGAACAGCGCCGTCTCGGCTGGCTGTGCATCCGGCGCCGCCTCCGCCTCCGGCAAGACGAAGTCGAACCGCGCAGGCGGCGCGATCTCCTCGACCCGCTCCCGCACCTCGACGATCTGGACCGCGCCGGTGCGCGGATGCGCCTCGATCCGCCGCCGCTCCGCCCAAGCATAGGCGTCGTCATGATGATCAACATAGGCGACCAGCACCGACTGGCCGCTTTTGTGGACGATCAGCCGCACGTCGCGATTGACCCGCGCCGACCAGAAATTCGGATCGTTGCTGTTGCCGATGCGGTGGAGCTGCAGCCCGTTTCCGCTCGGGTCCATCTGCAGATCGAACACGCTCGCCTTCACCGCCTTCTGATCCTGCCCTGACAGGCGGTTGAAGGAGGCTGTGAAGGTATCGGCGATGAGGAAGTTCACTCCGTCACTTCCACTGCTGTTGCAGCTTTGTGACTTGGTCGCTCCAGAAGGCGACATCGTCCTCGAACTCGAACCCCAACAATTGGGCCAGATTGAAGAACCCCTCTCCGGGACGCAGGTCGTGCTTGTGCACTACCAGAGCAGTGATGAGCGGTCGGTGAGCGGCATGCTCGTCGCTTGATATTTCGCCGAGGAAGTGCGCCAGGCGGATGTCATGGGCGTCCATCTGGACGGTTTGGATTTGGCTGACCAGCTCCGAGTACGTGATCGGATTACCCCGCTTCGCGCGGACCCGCAGAATGGCAATCGCCTCGTGCTTCGCATGCTCCCACGCCTTCTCCGGAAATCCGTGATCAAATCCACCGCGCCGCATGGGCTGCTCCTAAACCGAGAACACCTTCATCACTTCGTCGCCGAAGTGGTTGATCACCTTGACCGCGATCTTTCCGCCCTTCGGCCGGGCGAACGGCCGCGAGGTGTCGGAATAGAGCGTCGCCCAAGCGTCCTCGTCGATCTCCGCCTGCAGCGCCGTCTTGAGGCTCTTGTAGGGGTCGTTGGCACCGAGGAAGTAAGCCTGGCGGACGAAGAAGCTTTCCTCGTCATAGTCGGTGTCGACGAACCAGGCCGCGATGCCCTTGGTGTCGCTGGATCGGATGTCGCCCGTATTGGGATCGAACACGTCAACGCCGTTCACCTTCACCCGGATCTCGGGCCCGCCGTCGTCGATCACGTCCACGTCCGGCTCGCCGAACACGACGAACATGTTGCCGCGGCCGGTGTTCTTCAGCTCCTCCGACATGTGCATGTCGGGATTAATCCGGGCCTTGAGGATGGTGAGCCCGCCCAGGCTTCCGAGTTCGGAGGAATGGGCGTCGAAGTTGAAGGCGCAGGCGATCAGCACGTCGAAGCGGTTGTCCACTGCCTCGCGCGCGGCGGCGACCAGGTCCTGCCGGCCGATCGTGCCATATTCCGGGCCGATCAGGATGGCGGCGCGGCGCTCGACACCCGCCTCCCCTTCGATGAAGGTGCCGGCGGCGCCGATGAAGTTGCCGGGCCAGGGCGCGATGCTCTCGAACGCGATGCGGTCGCCCTTGGCCTGCTGCTTGACGCCCTCGGCCTTGAGGTAGTCGATGACGATGCCGGCGAAATCGTGTGTGGCGAGATCGGCATCGGCGGCCGAGCGCTTGCCCTCGGCGGCGTCGATCTCGTCGATCAGCTCCTCGTCGCTGGCGGGCAGGACGCGGTGGGGCGAGAGGCTCTCGACCGTGAACGGCCCGGCGACGCGGACGCGCGAAGGGTCGGTGTAGGGCCGGTCGTAGAGATATTCGACGTCGGCGCGCGCGGCGATGGCGGCGTCAATCTCGCGCTGGCGGCTGGTGCGAGTTTCCCAATAGAAGTCCAGCAGATCGCGATAGGTGGGCCACATCTTTGCCGGCGCCTCACCGTCTGGGCCTGCCAGTTTGTATGCCAGCGCGCCGTGTGCCCGCGCAGCAAAAGCCTCTGCGCGTTGGTCAGACAACTCTCGTGGCACCTCCCACTCCCGCCACTGCTCATTCAGTCCGGTATTGAGCGCTTCAAGTAAAGGCGCGAGCACTTTCTCATGGCCATCCCAGATGTCGTCAATCAGCGGGTTGTTTGCGATCGACTTGAGCGTGATGTGCGGCACGCGTTCGTAGACGAAGCCCTGGCGAATGTCGTTGTGGATCGGCGATTCGGGCGGCGCGCGCCGCGTGAGCGCCGCCTCCTTGATACGGCCCTCGCGGCTGTCGGCGAGCAGATACCAAGGGTAACGCGCAGAGATGAGCCGAGTGCGGGCGAGTGCTAGCGCGACGCGGCTGGTGTCACATGTGATCCAGCGCCGGCCCCATTGCTCGGAGACTTGGGCCGTAGTGCCCGAGCCGCACGTCGGATCGAGCACGAGATCACCCGGGTCGGTTGCCATGAGGATGCAGCGTTCGATGACTTTAGGGGATGTTTGGACGATATACGTTTTGGGGTCAGCATATCCGGAGATGATGGTGTCATCCCAAACGTTGGGAAAAGTAACAACGGGGAAATCGCTTGCGTACCGCCTATAGCGTATGCGCTGCCCAATGCCGACCAAGCGGCGCGCCCTCGCCAGTCTAGGCATTCCAGCGCGAGAAGCCTTCCAGTGGGTGTTTGCTGGGAGGACGTACTGCCTACCGTCCAATGTGATCGGGTATGTTCCCGCCTCACTGGACCCTTGGGAACTAATTGTATCGGGCATAAAACGGGGATCACCGAGCCCGAAGTCAGCGCGTAAGCTGTCGATACCCGTATACTGAGAGTTCAGGAGCTCGTTTGGCTTGTCCTTAAATGGGCGCCTGTATTTCAGATTCCCCGCGCTCCTGGCGTACCAAACAATGATATCATAGATGTTCTCAATGTATGCAGCGCCACTTCCGGACGTCTTCTTAAACGAAATTTGCGAGATGAAGTTTTCTTCACCGAATACCTCATCCAACACAGCGCGAACTCTGTGCACATTCTCATCGCTGATTTGCACGAAGATAGACCCGCTCTCCGTCAGCAAATCGCGCATCGCCGTGAGTCGGTCGCGCAGATAGGTCAGGTAGGAGTGGATCCCGTCCTTCCAGGTATCCCGGAACGCCTTCACCTGCTCCGGCTCTCGCGAAATGTCGGTCTGCTTGCCGTCCTTGACGTCGCGGCTCTGGGTCGAGACCTGCCAGTTGGAGTTGAACTTGATGCCGTAGGGCGGGTCGAAGTAGATGCACTGGACCTTGCCCTTGAGACTTTCGCGCTCGGCGAGGCTCGCCATCACCTGCAGGCTGTCGCCCAGGATCATGCGGTTCGACCAATGCAAATCGTGCTGGTAGAATTCCGCCTTCGCGTCCGGCTCGATGCCGTTGAAGTCGGCGAACAGGTCCGGCGCGTCGGTGGTCGCCTCGCGCCCCTGCGCGGTGCGGCGCTTCAGGTCGTCGATGATCGCCTTGGGGTGAATTTTCTCCTGGATATAGAGCGGCGGTACGTTGACGACGAGATCGGACCAATCCTGCCTGTCCTTGCCGCGCCAGACGAGCTGCGCGTCGGAGAGCGTGAGCGTGCCGGTCTCGGCCAGCTCCGCCATCTGCGCTTCGGTGATCGTGATCCGCGCCCCGTTCCAGATGATCTCGGGCACGTTGGGCTCCTCTTCGGTACGCGTCGTCCCCGCCGGCAGCGGTCGGGCGCGCGGATAATGTCTGGGCGGCATCGGCGCGGTATCTTCCTCGCGCCGGAAGAAGCTCTCCATCTCCGCCGTCGGAATGTTGCGGCGGGTAGCGTCGTTGTGCTTGAGGGCGTCGACGGCCTTGGGTGATTTGGGAGTGCGGGCCATTATGCCGCTCCCCCGAACTCTTGTTGAAGAACGGCTGCGTACCTCTGCGTTTCGTCCTCGAGCCAGTCTATCACTGGCTCCCAATGGCTCTTTCCCTCGATCTTGCCAGGCCAGTACCGGATCAAGGGGTAGCCGCCATCCTCTTCCATGCCGAGCCCAAGTCGCTGTTCGAGGCGGCGCTTCGTTTCATCGGGGAGGTCATAATAAACGTCATATCCGATGCCACGGCCACCGCGGACGAAAAGCCCAGCATTATCGTTGAGGAACCAGCGCGCGACCACCAATTCCGAGCCGCGGATTTCTCGCCAGCGTGTGCTTCCTTGCCCGCCGCCTCCGGGGTCGCTTGCCGCCTGAGGATGCCTCTTCACGTATGCCTCCCAGAACTCGCGTCTCTCCGCGAGGTGCGGCGAGGAAATCTCTCGCTGCTTTTCGACGAGCCTGCGCTCCCATCGGTTGGGTCGTTCGATCACTTCGAACAAAGGAGCTAATTGCGAGTCGCCGATGCGCACGACCCGCAATTCTACCGCGAAGAACGCATAATCCTCATGCGTGTTGGAATTGAGCCAGCGAATGGCAGACTTATGCGACTCCCTGAATTGCGGCGCGACCCAGATGACTATCTTCGCCATGACCCCGCCGAGGTATGTCAGGATTTGACCGAGGTGGCCGTGATCGGACTGAGTAAATTGGTTTTCGATCAGCACCTTTTCGCCGCCCGGGGCGGTCGCGACGATGTCGGCACAGAAGCGATCCAAGCCGGACTGATCGGTCTTCACCTCAGTCTGCGGATCGGAAAGCTGTACGCCGATCGCTTCTGAAAGGTAGTTGAGATTGGCCGCCAGCCACGGAGTGAAATCTCGAGGTTCGTTCAACCACGCCTCGGTCAAGTCCACTCGTGCAACATGTCCTAGCTCAGTCCTCGGCATTTATGTTCTCTTGATAATCTGGCGTTCGTTGCAAAACGCTCTCGACAAGCGCGGCGAAATCATCTTCCATTACAGCCCAGTCCCGGAACTCGGCAAAGGCCCAGCGGCCGTAGCCTCCGAGCGAGTTGACGCCGGGGACCCACAGGTCCCGCGCCGTCTGCGCCTTCGCCTTGTCGCTCTCGTCGCGCACGCCCTTCACCTCGAGGACGAGGTTGAGCGGCTCGCCGCCGCCAATGTCGAGGCGAACGAGGAAATCGGGCACGTAGTGGCGCATCGTTCCGCCATCGAGATAGGGGATTTCGAAGCCGAGCGCCTGGTTCCTCGCGTAAGCGAGGACGCGCGGGTGGTTCTCCAGCGCAAGCGCCAGCGCCTCTTCCCAGCTGCTGTCCAGGACGACGTGGCTGATGTGGCATTTGGGCGGCCGCGCCCCGGTCTGCCAGATGCTCTTCGACGTGATGAAGTTGACGTGACGCGTCGATCCGCTCGGATTGTAGGGATCGAGAACGGCGACGACGTGGCCGCCGCCGCCGCGCGTGCAGGCGATGTCGATCTTCTGCGCGGCGCGCGCGAGCTGCTCCTGATAGAGGATCGCCCCGATCGGCACGCCCTTGGTCACGAGATATCCCTCGTCGATCCAGCGGCGCGCCAGCCGCTGGATCTGCGGAAAGAGGTGCTGCTTCGGAAAGCCGTCCTCGTCGCGGAAGTGCGTGTAGAGAAGGTGCTTGGCCAGGTTGAAGCTGATCTCGGACGGTCGCAGCCGCGCCAGCACCTCGGGGGTGATGGTGACGCCGGCGCCGACGATGCCTTCCATGGTGACCGAGGTCGGGCCGATATCCTCCGGCGTGATGACGAGGCGGCTGTCTTCGTCGAACGTCGCCTCCAGCAGGTCGGACGGCAGCTCCCGCCGGTAGCCGCTGACGCGCGGAAAGCGGATTTCCAGATCCGCGCGTTCCTTCATCGCGTGCACGCGCGTGACCGGCTTGGGCGGCTTCGGGTCGACCTTCTGCGGCGAGCGGGCGAAATCGAACGGAATGCCCATTATGTCCGCATATTCGACGTCGAACAGGCCTTCGTCGTTGAGCTCGTAGGATTGGCGGCGAAGGCCGCGGCCGACGACCTGCTCGCACAGGAGCTGGGTTCCGAAGGCCCGAACGCCCAGGATATGGGTGACGGTGTTCGTGTCCCAGCCTTCAGTCAGCATCGAGACGGAGACCACGCAGCGTATTTGCTCGCCGAGGCGGCCGGGGCGGCCGACGGTGTTCATCACCTCACGCAGTAGATCGCTCTCGTTGACGTCCCCCTTGAGGCTGCCGGCGCCCTCCCGCGCGGCAAGCTCGCGCTTGAACTGCTCGATCTCCGCAGAGGCCGCCTCGCGGAAGCTCTTGTCGAGCGCCTCGCCCGCCTCGAGTTGTCGCGAATCGATCAGCAGTGTCCGCGGGCGCGGCAGGCGACCGCCATGCTCGTCATAGTTGCGGAAAAGCTCGAGATGGCCCGCATGGAAGGCGGCGCGTTCGCCTTCCTCCGCGTCGCCGCGCTCGAAGCCCGCGATCCACTCGAAGACCAGCCGCGAGATGGCGGTGTTTTGGCACACGACGATGAACACCGGCGGCACGCCGATGCCCGCCCGCTCCCAGCGCTCGAATTCGCCCTGATAGTGGCTGTAAAGCGCGTAGAGCGCGGTCTGGAGCAGCTCGGGCAGATCGAATGGGCTGAGCTTGCCCGCAGCCGAAGTGCTCTTTGGAAGTTGCCGACCGCCCTTCTTCAGGTTGGCCCAAAGGTCCCGATAGACGACCGTCTCGGTCTGCACGAGGTTGTCGGTGACGGGCACGCGAGGCAGCTTGACGATCCCGCTCTCGATCGCGTCCATCAGGCTGAAGTCGGAGACGACCCAGGGGAAGAGCGTTCCTTCCTGATAGCCAGAGCCGCGCAGGAAAAACGGCGTGGCCGACAGATCGTAGACGGCGCGGACGCCGCCGCTGCGCTTCGCCCTTTTCAGCTGCCGGTCGAGGGCCTCGACCCCGTTGATCCACAGCCGCGCGGCCTTTTCATTCTCCTCCGCCTCCTTCTTGTCGTCCCCGGTCAGCTTGTCCTCGAGGTCGCCGCCGACCTTGTGGCGGTAGCAATGATGGGCTTCGTCGTTGATGACGTTCACCCGCTCGAACCGGAGCAGCTTTTCGCAGGCCCGCTCGAGCATCTGCGCGTCGGTTTCGAGCGTTCTGACCGGCTCCGGCGCATTGCCCTGCATGAAGCTGCGCGCGACCTTCGGCATCGACATCGTCTCACGGTGCTGAAAAGCATGGTAGTTCGTGATGACGATCTCCGCACGGCGGATTTCCGGCAGCATCTCGGGAGGCACGATTTCGCGCGTATCGTAGTAGTTGCCGGGCTCGCTTGGTTGCAGGACACGAAGCCGGTCCTTGATGGTGATCCCCGGCGCGACGACCAGGAAGGCGCGTGAAAAATCCTTCGACTCCTTGCGTGCGGCATTGATCGTCTGCCAGGCGATGAGCATCGCCATGACGGTCGTCTTCCCGCTGCCGGTAGCCATTTTCATGGCCAGGCGAAAAAGCGCCGGGTTGGCCTCCTCATTGTCCCTGACGATCTGCTCCAGCAGCCCCCGGGTGGCGGCGCGGCCCGGCGCAACTTCGGTCAGCCAGATGATGGTTTCCGCGGCCTCGATCTGACAGAAGAACGGGCGCGGCCCCGCCCACTCTTCCTTGGGTCGCCGCCAATGTTCGAGCAAGCGCTGGGTGGTGGCGGTCACGCCCCAGTCCGCCGAGTTCGGGATCGCGCGCCAAGCCTCGAGATAGCCGCGTATCTCGTTGATCTTGGCGTTTTCGGTGTAGCTCTCGAGATCCAATGAGGACTGGGCTGCCGCCGCTTTCTTGCGCGAAGCCGGAACCGGCACGATGAAGCGCGATGCCCGTCGCCCGCGCAACGGCTCTCCCGTCAGTGGCTGCCCGTTGTCATCTAGCGGGTGATGAAGCGCTGGGGGACGGTAGGGGGAATTGAGGACCGGCCGTTCGTAAAAGCTGCTCAATTCGCCCCCCACTTCTTGCCGAGATCATTCCAGCCACAACCCAACAAGTCAAAGGGATTGAGCCAGCGTTGCCTGCCTGCACGGCCGACGTCGGTGCTTCGAGGCGCACTGGATCGCAACTGGTGATTGCAGGGTGCTACCTAGGCTCCCCCGTGCATTCCCCGGCTGGGCTGAGGAACGTGTCGGATCAGCGGAGCTTGTCTGGCCCCTGCTGTGCAGCCGCCACCCTCGCAGCGGCCTTCGCGTTGCGGCTCGACAGCTGGGGCGAGGAAGTGCTCTTGTTAGAGGGATCAGAGGGCAAGCGACGCCTCTGAGGCGGGGGAAATGTAATGACGCTGGCCAACATTCTGCGAAGGAATTGCGAGGACATCGCTCTGGTGATCGGCAACGGTATTCACCGTCATGGTCCGCCTCAGGTTAACTCCTGGGAGGATCTACTCACCGACCTTGCGCACCAGAGCGGCGTCGATCAAGATGGTGTCCCGCATGGCGCCTCCGCCACCGAATTCTTCGACATCCTAGAGCTTCGTGCTCAGAGCCGCAGCGGCGTGCTCGCGGAAGCTTTTTGCCGACTAATGCGCCACTGGCGTCCGCTTGGCCATCACCGGCGCATCATACAGTGGGCGGCGCAGCGCAGCGTCCCGGTGCTCACGACCAATTTCGACGAGGTGCTGAGCGCCGCAGCCGAGGCCGAGCTTATGCGCCCGCGCGGCGGTGGATTCACGGACTTCTATCCGTGGGATAGTCGCTTCGCTCATTCGATGCACGAGGATCCCTGCGACGGCTTCGGCATCTGGCATATCAACGGTATGGCCCGCTACGCGCGGAGCATTCGGCTCGGCCTCACGCACTATATGGGATCTGTGCAGCGGGCGCGCGGCTGGCTGCATCACGGCGAGGAACGCTTGTTCAATCGAAAGGACCGGGGGAACTGGGCGGGCCGGCGGACTTGGATGCACTTGGTGTTTAACAAGCCGCTGCTGATCTTTGGCCTCGGGCTTAGGGAGAACGAGGTGTTCCTGCGTTGGCTTCTCATCGAGCGGGCCCGCTACTTCGCGAAGTTCGAGGACCGCCGCCACCCAGCCTGGTACGTTTATCGACACGATGCCCGAGACACGACCCAGGCGGGACGTCACTTCTTCCTCGAAAGCGTCGGGGTGCGTTGCGTCCGGGTTACCGATCATCGCGAGATTTACGAGAATGAGGCTTGGCGCGACTGAGGCGCTCGTCAGGGGGCGACCGCGCTCAGCTTGCGCCGCTCAAGTCCCGGTATTTTGTCCAAGCGCACCTCGCATTCGCGCACCAGCGCCGCTTGATGGGCAAGCGGGTCGGAGACAATGTTGAGATGGGCGCTGGCGCGGCGCTGCGCGTCGAACAAGACCTGGTAGATGAAGTAGCGCGCGCGGTTACGCTGCGCCGAGCGGTGCTCAGTGCGGGTCATCCGCACCGAGCCGGACTTCACCTCGATGAACCGCGCGATCCGTGTCACGTGCAGCTCGGGCGCCTGCTTGAAAGCATCGCGATCCCCCTCCGACCCAAAGCTCAAGAGGTCGCAGCCATAGGCGCCGTCGCCTTGAAGCCGTGAGACCCGGAGCGGGAAGCGGCCCTGACTCTCTTCATAGAGCATCGCCCATTCCTCGGCATCGTTGGGCGCCTGGACATCACCGCGATGCTGCGGCGCGCTAGGATAGGCGCCGATGCGCAGCCCGGATGAGCCGCCGCCGCCGCCGCCCCCGCTGTTGGAGCCTTGCGCAAGCGTTGTGACGATCACCGCGGTAGCCTTGGGTAGCACAATGGTCGCTGGCGGTGTCGACGGAGTCGGGGGTGTTGTCGTGCTCGGAGGGGGCGAGGTCGGCGACGGATCTTCCCCGAACACTGGGCCGTTCGCGGAGGCGGGCCCCGTTGCCGTGCCGGGCCCCGGAGCCGGAGCCGGAGCCGGAGCCGGAGCCGGAGCCGGAGCCGGAGCAGTGGCTAGCGCCAGCGTCGCGGCGTCCACCGCATACGGCTCCTCAGGCTCGACAATTTCGGTCTCGATCGCTGCGAGCAGCGCCTCCACCTCCTCAGTCGGTTGATTGCCGAGCAATCGGCGCAGTTGGAGCATGCGCAGACTGTTCGTCGGCGCTAGGAGCAGCTTTTCGAAATCGTCGCCGCTCTGCAGCTCGAAGAACTCAGCGAGACCGTCGCTCATCGCGGTCAGCGCGCGCATGACGATTTCGTCCTCATGCTCGTCCGGATCGATGCGCACGATAAGCCGATCGCCGTCGAGGAGGTGCTTGCCGGGATCGAGCTGCCCGTCGAAGACCCCCTCGCCCATGCTGAATGCAAGCGTCGCCTCTCGGACGACCACGAGGTCCAGCGCATCCAGCCGAAGGAGCTTGCCGCTTTCCGTCGAGTTAGCGCGGCGGAGCGCCTTGATGAAGCGCAGGCTGTCCTTGAAACGTGCCTGCAGATGGCCGGAGAACGGCCCATCGTCCTCGATCGCTCGCGTCACGGTGAGGCTGTAGCTCTGACGGCTGAGCGGCCGGGCGCCGAGCCTGGCTTCGATCTCGACAGCGCCCCGGCGCGCCGGGAGGTCGAGCAGCGCCAGGTGATCGCGCGCCGCCGCGGGGAAGTTGTCGCGATCGAGGTAAAGCGCCTCGCCGACCGGTGCCCAGCCGACCGTACCGCCCGTGCGGACCTGCACCGTGCCGTTCGCGCGGAAGCTTCGTGCCGCCGAGCCGCCGCGCGCCGGATCGAACCCCTCGATCTGCAGGATCTGGCCATATAGGCGCCGCACGATATCGGGCCCCGGATCGCGCTTCTCTAGCCCTTCGAGCAGACGATAAAGCTGTGGCTCTCCAAGGTCGGCGAGTCGATTGGGAACTTGCGCATGGATCAGTCCTCTCGCCCACATCGGGCGGGATAAGCCGAACTGGGCCTCATCCTCTGCTGACGGCTGACGCGGCGTTTTGAACAAGGCGGCGAGAGGCCCCGGCGCGATCATGGCATCGCAAGGCGCGACCTTCCCGCCACCGTTGACGCTCAGCCAGGGCGTCGTCGCGATCACGTGGCGGACGATGTCGGGAAGCTCTCCGGAATACGGCTTGTAGGCCGCTTTCCCAGACCTCGCCGAGAACCGCGACTTGAACGCGACCGGCTGGAGAGAGTCGAAGCGCGGATCGAGCGCAAGCCAGGCAAGGATCGCCCCGCTCGGAGCATGGGCAAGTATCCCTGCGAGGCCGGCAATTCCGTCGTGCTCCGCCTTGCAGGTCGAGCCCCAGCTCAGCTTTGACCGATCGATCGCGCAGCGATGATTCCCCTCGGCCACGTCGAAGGCTTCAGGTAGCGCCGCGACGATGAGCGGCCGGAACGCGGCGGAAAGCGGCTCGGTCAACCGCTTCGGCCAGGAGTGTACGCCGATCCAGCGGAAGAAGGCGGCGAGCGTCTCCGCTTCAGCGAGCAGCCCAAATGCCTCAGGTGCGGCGAGCAACTCGCCGGGGTTCCACGCGTAGAGCGCGGACAGGATCGGGCCGGTGCCGCCATAGGCGGCCGACAAATGGGTTGCGGTAGCCTCGCGCCAAACCCCGTCGGCGCACAGCACTTCAGTGGCCCCGGGCGGATAAGCCGCGTCGCGCGCGACCGTCGTCTGGCGCAGGGCGAGCAGGGCAGCGAGCAGTTCGCGCTTCACCGTGTCTGCGGCACTCGGATCGCGGCGAACGGCGCTGGTGGCTTGCCGCCGCAGCGACGTGATCACCCCCGCGGCGCTGAACTCATGTACGCCGAACGCCTGAAGCTTGTCGAAGCGCTCGCGCATCGCACCCCCGAGACCGGTGCTGATCTTCTGCCACAGTTCTGGGTGCAGGAACTTGGCCTTCGCCCACCAGGGCAGGACCGGCGGCGCTCCCGAGGCGGGCGGCGGAAAAGACGTGTTGTGCGCGGTTAACGGGCTGCCCTCGGTGTCGAGGAGCAGCGGACGATGGTGAAGTTCCGCGGGCAGGTTCTTGGCGATGCCGACGATCGCAACGGCGCGCTCGTCGAGCGTCATGTCCGCAGACTTGAGCGCCGAGACGATCTCCTTCGGCTCAAGCGCGCCAACCTGCAGCCGCGACACCACCGCGCGCTCGACCTCATTTCGCGTGCGCGCGAGCGTTGGGAAGAAGCGGACCGGCAGGTGTGCGGCCAAGGCAGCCGGCTCGACCTTAGTCTCGCCCGCGGTCGCGAAGTTGCCGCCGTTCGTTGGGATCAAGGGAAGGGCGCGCGCGGCGTCGTAGACCTGCTTCTCGAAGGCGTGAAGCGGCTCCGGAAACCACGCGCCGCGCATAAGCATGGCGAGCGGCGCTGGAGCTTCCGGTTCATCCCGGAGTTCCAGGACATAGGCCGCGTAGAAGCGCGCTAACGCCGCGAGCACGCCGGCGTTCAGCTCCGAGTTGGCGTTGAGCGCCTTCCGACTCGAATCGAGCTCGAGAGTCGCATGGAGCAGCGCCGGTAAGGGCACTGGCACGTCGGTCGGAAAGTAGCAATGCAGCAGTCCGGGCGCGGTCGCCGCGCCCTGGCGGACCGCGACTGCCAGGGCGTATGCGCGCTCCTCGCCCGGCTCTTCGGGATCGGGCAGCGTACCGGTGGCGCGGCCGCAGAACCAGTCCTGCGCCGCTACCGCGTCGCCTTGCGAAATCTCGAGTGTGAACTGGCCGGGGGCGCTTGAATGCTTGCTCCAGCGACGCGGCAGGCCGTCGCCCGTGTCGAGGACGATCTGCTCGAGGGCCTCGACGAATAGGAGGAACTGAGGCTTGAACTCGCCGATCTGCTCTAGTGCGCGCTGGCGCGCCATGGCGTTCTCGAACGGCGCCGCGACGACCGTGTCGTAGCCGTCGCCCCGCAGCGCTCTGGCGCGTCCGATCAGCGCCCGGCGCAGCGGGTCGCTCGCGGCATCGAGTGCGTCGTCGCAGATCGGAAAGGCGAGGATGGGCACGAGCGGCCGGCGGCTGCACGCGAGCAGTCCGGCGATGCGATCGTCGCGGCTGGCGAGTGCGTCGACCTGCCGGGCGGCGTGCTCTCGCGCGAAGCCGATCTCAAGCGCGCCGCTGGTGACGAAGGGCTCCCTCGACCAATTGAGTAACGCACGAAAGCCGAGTCCCTTGGCGCCGATCAGCGCCGCCTTACGCTCGGGCTTGTCGCTGATATGCGCGGTCATCAGCGAGCGGACCCCGCCCGCCCGGAACGGCATGCCGGTATTGGCGACGAGGAGCCCTTCGCTGCGGACCTCGATCCGCACCCGCCCCCTACCGCCCTGCTCCGCGGCGGCGTCGGCCGCGTTCTGCACCATCTCGAGCAGCTCGCGGCCGGCATAATCCAGCGTGATCGACTTCTCCGATCGCGCATCGCGCTTCAGCAGGTCCGGTTTGGCGCGATAGCCGTCGATCGTCTCGCCAAGGCGTTCCTCAAGCCACGTCCGCCAACTCTCGGCATCCTGCGGCGTAGGCTCGTCGGGTGGTTCCGGGGCTTCGATCAAGCGCGTCTCCATGCACGCCATATGGGCCACGCAACGCTCCAGGCTCAAGCGCTCGTTAGAGCAGGCTGTGTGGCACTGGCACGAACGCTTCTAGCATTGTAGATTCGAGCAGCAGACGGCCCCTGTTGACGCTGAGCGGCCGCTGCCGCCGCAATCCGGCGCCACTCGTCACCGCCGCGGACGGACCTAAGCTTGGGTCCGCGCGAGGTCGCCAAACATGCTCAGCTAAGAAATTGAGTTATCGCCAGAAAGCAAAATCCGGAACGACGCGGCTCCACATACATCCCCACGCGCAGCATCGGCTTCAATGGGCTTGAATACGGCGTTCTGGGACGCCTCAGCGGTGGCTGGTGCCGCGGTTCGACCCTGTCACTGTAAACGAGGGGTCTCCAGCTGGGCCCTTCAGACCGGCGAAGTCAGGACCGGCGGCTTCGGGGCTAGGAAACTCATTCTCTCAGATGATGGCGGCCGGCTGCCACACTGGAACCGGCGATGCGGTGGGTGCGGGTGCCCCTACGACACGGACCTGATAGCGATGAAGCAAATGTTGGAAGATGCCTCCACGTTCAGTCCGCATCTCCCCTCCGAGCATGTCTGACCACCAGAGACCGTCTATGTCGGCGTCAGCACCTGCTAAGCTGATGAGGACCGCCAGCGCCGCCTGTAGCGCCTGATCTTCGAAGGAGCGACCGGTCAAAGGGAGCGTCGAGCCACAGATGAGTCGTAGACACGCGTAGAGCTTATCTGTCGGTTGAAACTGACCACCGTTCGGCGTCACCAGCTCTTCCGCGAGAGCTGCCCGCTCAAGCTCAGCCCTGGCATGCGTTAGCGTCAAGTCGGCGTCAATCAAGCAGAGCTGACGGTCGGTCGTTACCTCGTAGATCACGCCGCCAGGGCCCGCCCAGTTGTGACGCCACGCTTCGGGGTCCAACGACACGGAAAGCATGCCGAACTCAAAATCCCACAGCTTCTCGCCACGTGGCCTGAAATTACCACCAACCTGGAGCGGCGCACCGAGGTGATAGACTGCATCGAGGTAGATTAATGGCAGGTCGGTCAACTTAAGCTCCTTGTCCGTTGGGTTCTATGCCGCGCCGCGATTGCGGCCCCATAACCGCTGCCAGAGCCGCTCGAGTGATCGACGCACAGTTTGAAGTGTTGTTCCGCGCTAAGTCCATGATCATGTGGGACCGTATGGGCTGCTGCGCAGTGTAGACCAAGTCGCCCAACGCCACGGACGCAACGGTGACTAGTTGGATGACGGCGTCGACGGGCTGGGCAGCCTAGATCGACGCAATCGCCGCAAAATTGCTGACCTGGACCTGTCCCGCCATGCGGGTGAGCGCGAACTCCATCGGCACGGGGTTGCGAAACAGGAGATGACTCTCGATCGAATCGAGCGACGAATGCCCGACATAAGCGGCCACCAGCGGGAGGTGCCGCCGGATGACTTCAATCCGGTCGAGATGCTTGCGCAACTCGTCGCGTTTGCCGTTCGAGCGGATCTCGCCGCGAAAGTCGCTGAGCTGCTCCGCCATCTCGCCCAACGTCTTGCGGAACTGGACGTCCTTGCACTCGATCGCGAGAACGCGGCCGTCGTCGCGCCATGCCAGCACGTCGATATCCCCATGGTCCTTGTCGAAGCCACGCCGGAGCAGCTTGGTCACTTTGACCTCGACCTCGGCGTGCCATCCATCGGCGCGCATCGCTTCGGCCACTTCCTCGGCGAATACCGTGCCGCGCCGCCCGTTCGAGATCGCGCGCCAGGCCGCCATCTTTGGGGTCAGCTGGCTGGCCGGGAAGTCGCCGCTCTCGTAGAGGGAGAACATATAGACGACGCTGTCGCGCAGCATGCCGGGTGCAACGAGCAGCGTTTCGCCGGCCGGATCCCAATCGAGGATCGGGCGGCGCAGGAATGACAATTGCCGCCGGAAGCGCCAGGGATGGCGATCCCGCTCCTCGAAGCCCGGTGGGATGTCGCGCCAACCGTCACGGGAAGCGAGCCTGAGGGTGTCGAGGATACGTTCGGCCGTCGCATCGTCGATCGAAGCCTCCCCTACCCGCATCCCCTTGAAGCGGTCGCGCGTCACCCGGATAACCTGAGCATTCTCCTCAATGCCCATGTGCTCAACGGCATCGACGAACAGCCGGACTTCGTCAATCGTCGCGCCGACCTGTTCAACCCAGGCCTCGGCAAAGCCTGCCTCGAGTTCGCCTTCGACGCTTACGGACGTCGGCCGCTCCACAAGGTTCTTCGAATAGCCGGTGATCGCCCGTTCGATCCGCTCGCCTCCGGTTGCGTTCGCGTGGGGGATGATGATTTGGTGGTAGAAGTCGAAATTGGCGTGGATGTCGCCGAGCGGCGTGATGCGAATATCCGGTTCCATCACGTCCCAGCGCACCGCGTCAGACCAGCCGCCGATTTCGAACAGGAGCGTCGCCTTCGCCATCAACAGCGAGATGTCGAGCCGGCCGGGCCGCGCGCCGCCGGCCAGCGGACACTCGCAGATCGCCATCTCGACCAGGATGCGGGTCGCCTGGAACACGGCGTTCAAGCTTTGCTCGGCCTTGATGAGGCGGGCGAGCGTTTCGGGCGTGCGTCCATGGAGCGCGATCAGCGCCGATGACGTCCGGGTCCATCGGTCGCGGTCATCGATCGCCAGCTCATGGTTGCGCAGCAGGCGCTCGAGCATCTGGCTGCGGTCAAATCCTCGCAGCATCTCGAGCAACTCGTCCTGGAGATGCGTGACAACCGCATTGAGGAACGCCGTGCAGTCAGCCTTGCCGAGTATCGTCGAGCCCTGCGACCGGTCGCGGACGCTCCAGCCGAGATTAAGCGGCGTATAGGCGTCGTCCTCGCGGGTGATGCGAATGAGCTGGTTGCCCGCATCATGGGCGCGGACATGGTCGCGAAAGCTGCGCTGCGCGAAGGCATGGCTGTGCCGCGCTTCCGAACTGGTCACGATCTCGGCGAGCAGCGCATCCACAATCACATCCGGATCGGCCTCTCCCGCCAGCCGGGCGGCGCCGTTGATCAGCGCCGCGACCAGCGCGCGCTCGGCGATGTTCTGCGGGTGAAACAGCGCCTTGTCGAAGTCGCTGCCGATGTGAGTTACGATCGTCGATCGAGCGGAGTCGATCTCGACCCGGATCGCGCCCCGCGCCGCTTCATAGGTCAGCCGGTCGTGCACGAGACGGCGGTCGCTCAAATCGCCCTCAAAGATAAGGTCCCACAGGATCGCGCCGGCGGGCAGATCGAGCTTCTGCTCCAGCCGCGGCGCGGCACGCGACAGCCAGACGCTCGCCATCCGCCACCGCTCATAGGCGACGGTGCCGCCGGCCTGCTGGGGACTTTCGACGTCCGCCCACCAGTCCCGGTGGTCGGAGACGTAGGCGATCATCGGCTTGTCGTGCCGGCCCGGATCCTCGCTGCCATAGACGGGCGCTTCGCGATCGTCGTCGAATGCCGAGGGCGCGTCGCGGCGAAGCCGCAGCCAGGTGCCGTCGACGAACTGGCCGACGCGGAAATCAGCTTCGAGCGCCGCCTCCTGTCGCAACTCGCGCAATCCGTTCTGCGTCATCAGAAGCACGGCACCGCCGCCCGGCAGGGCCTTGGGAACCTCAGCATGGGGCACGAGATGCCCGTCAAGTGATCGCGACCAGGAGACCAGATTGAGCAAGCCGTTGACGTTGGGCAGCCGAAGGCCAAGCGATCGGATGCGGTCGCGCGCTTCCAATATCCGCCAGAGATTGGCGGCGCCAAAGCGATGGAGCAAGCTGAGCGCGAGGAGGTCATGGGCAGGACAGCTTTCCACCCGCCAACCCGGGTGATCGTCGCCACCAAATGAGACTGCGGACGCGCGACCGATACCGCAGCCGACGAGCAGCGTCATGCCTTCCTTGTAATAAGGGTCCGCGGCCGCCTGGCCGTAGCGCGCCGCGATCCGCTTCTCGAACATCTCGCCAAGCGTCACACCCGCTGGGTTGAGTCCGGACAGCCCCGTCTCGTCGATATTGTCGAGCGTGTCTGTGAAGAACAGGAAGTGGATCGTCCGCCCCGTGTCGAACCGGACCATGGTTTCGGCGACGAGAGCCCCGCCGTCGGGCTCGAAGTCGAGCACCGCCCCCGAAGCGCTACCGAGCAGCTGGATCTCGTTGAACAGCTGCGCATAGCTCATGCTCAGCGCTCGGCAGAGATCGCGGCGGCGGCCGAGGCGGGTTAACGCGTCAATGACCCAATAGCGGACCGCCGCAGTGACGGCGTTCGGGAGGACCAGATAATATTCGTCCCCGGCGGCGATCAGCGGGCGGCGCTCGAGCACCGTGTTGCCGAGTACGTTCGACAACAAAACTGGTCTGTCGGCGGCCGTCGACACGAACGGTGCAAGATCGCCCGCATCGATCCCCAGCCGATCGAGGTCGGATTGCGAGAAGGAGAGCCACGACCGGCCCCGCATCCATTTGCCAAGCTGATCCTTGGCGACCGCGCTCACCGGCATTTCGGCGCCAAGTGCATGGCGTGCGAGACCGGCCTGCGCGCAGACCTCTTCCGAGAGCTTGAGCAATGCGACGACCGGACGCCGGACTGCCTCGAACGGCTCGCCATTGGGCATATGGGCGACAACATCGACGAAGCGCTGGAGGAAGAACCCGCCGCCCTCCCACAGGCCCGAAATCACCCGGAAGTTTCCCCAGGGACCGCGCACCGCCTCGATCATCAGATCCTCGGCAGGATCTTCAAGATGGCCAGCGACCGACCCGACATGATCATAAAGGTCACACGCCAGGCGGCTGCTTGGCGATTGTGTGCCCTGAGCATAAGCCACGGCCAAATGGATCATCGCCTCGATCCGCGCCGAGCTCGCCTGGAGATCTGGAACCGTCAGCAGCGCGCCGAAGGCGGTGGCGGCTTGTGGCGACAAGGCCCGCAGCCTCCGCACGATGTCAGGCCGCTTGCCCAGCATCTGGTCGAGCCCACCAAAGCTCCCGCCGCTGAAGGCCCCGAGCATGGCGAACACGTCTTCAAGATCCAGATCGTCAGGAGCTGTTAGGTCGTCGCTGATCATCGCGGGGGACTAGCACGAAATGGTACGCGGTCGCCATTTGTTCCGCTTCGATCCGGACCGATTTTGTCATGAGCCCCAGGGTGCTCATCCAGTCCGACATGAAGCAGCTTGATCGCGTGGGCGAGCGCGTCGCGCACGAGATCCCGATCACCGCCGCGTAAGACGGGAAGGACCTTCGGCGACAGCTTCCATCCCGTCTTCAAACGTCCCCATCGCAGCGCTGAGACTGCCCGGATACCGTTCGGCCAGAAAGCCGCGAAACAGGGACTGCCGATGCCCCGGCCCGTTCTTCGCCGACATCACGCTTTCGATCGTGCCCGCTCGACAGGCGCTCAGCAGGCCTTCGAACTCCTCGATCGAGCAGACCGTGTACGGGTATTGCTCGATCAGCGATTTATCGAGGCCGCGGCGCTCGAACTCCGCCGCGACGAGCCGGTCCAAGTGCGCATGGAAGAATGGCCCGAAACAGAACCATTCATGGAAGGTGACGACGAGCGGGTGGATGGGCCGACCATCCGGTTGCCAGTGCGGATAATGGCCGACAAGCGCCTCAGCGAGGGTTGCATAGAGCTGGCCGACATGGCCGGCTAGGCGCTCGATCGCAGCAACAAAAGGCGGCTCGGGGGCAAGCTCCGTCTGCGACGCGATGTCGAGCCGACCGAGCTTGCACTCGACGAAAAGGGTCGCGGTCGGGTCACTGACGATCCAGTCGACGCTGCGGCGCTCCGGCTTTGCCCAGCTTTGCTCTTCGCGCACATCGAAATGCCCCTCCCCGATCCTGGCGGCGACGGCGCCGACATAGCCCTCGAACGACTTGCCCACCGCATGGCCGAAGCTTTTATCGGCCCTGATCAGATCGAAATAGAGGCCATCAGTCAATCGCTGGACCAGGATTGGCGGGACGGGGCACATGACCGAGCGCGGGTTGCCAGCATGAGTCAGCGGATAGGCCCGCAGCGGATTGAAGCTGTACGCCCAATTCACATCGAAGCTCTGCCGCTCGATCATCATCGCCTTCAGCTCGTAGTTCGGCCGAGCGAGGCGATCGACGAGGGCGAGAACGGGCTCGCGGATAGTAGGCTCGGCCGCCGGCAGGAATTCGAGGGCTAGGACCGGGCCTCGCATCAGCTCCTCGATCAGCATGAGGTTGAGCTGGAAAAGCTCGCTAGGTGTCATGCCGAATTCTGCTTCGACCATCGGTGCAACCAGCGGATGGCCGTACAGCATATAATAGCGCGCCAGCACACCGTTGGTGAGCGGACTTTGCCAGGGGAACTGTTTGAAAGCGATCCGCGAGAGGTGCTGCAAAATGTCGTCGGAGCGCGATTCGTGCAGCCCCCACGACTTGTCGTCGAGGCGGTGGATCATGTCCATTGCTTTGAAGGCCGGCACCCAGCTGTTGAATGGTTTGCCGCTTCGCGGCTCCGCGTTGAGGATGAGCTCGCGCGCCAGCAGCTCGACCAGATGAGGATAAAGGCCGGCATCGAGGTTCGATTTTCCGAGGCGGAGCGCCGGGTTCTTGAGCTGGTCGGGGAGGGGCGAGCGGAAGGACAGATACCGCATGTAGAAATAGGTCGCCCCAAGGCCGCTCCACATGTTGAAGCCGCGCAGGAAATTTCGGAGCGGTTTGTAATGCTCGTACATCGAATCTGTGTGCGGACGGCCGGCAAATCCCTATGTCTTGATACCTTGGCAGCGCCCGCGCTCGCTGCCGATATGGGTTAAAATTCGCGCACAGAAACCCCCGCGGCCTGGAGACAGGAGCATAACCGGCGCGCCGAGGGTCGGGCCGCATGGCAGCTGGGCAAATAGCAACCGATCATCCCGGCTCGATCAGACATTTCCGGTATCATATGTGAAGGCGGGACGAGCTGGACGTTTGGCCCCGGTCGCGGCGGGCCGACCATTTCGTAGGTGCGTCCTCCGGCCACGTGCTGATAGGCTCGTGGGATGGACTTCTTACCCTGTCGAGCCGCGTTGCAATGATCCCGCGGAACTTTGAATCGATCGAACGAGGCGATCTAGAAACCCTGGTCGCCAACCAAGTCGCCGAGCGCCGCTCGCTTGAATTCAAGCGCGATCTACCTGGTGGCAGCGAGAGGGATCGCAAGGAATTCCTCGCCGACGTCAGCTCGTTCGCCAATGCGCAGGGCGGCGATATTCTTTTTGGCATTGATGCGCCGCACGGCATCGCCGTCGGGCTGGCCGGCCTCGCTGTCGATGATGGCGACAAGGAGGTTCTTCGGTGGGAAGACGTTCTTTTGGCCGGAATCGAGCCGCGGATGCCGGGCGTGCGCCTTCGCTGGATCGACTGCGGTGACGGACGGGGTGTGATGCTGATCCGGGTGCCGGCCAGCTCGATCGCGCCGCACCGCGTGATCTTCGCGCGCAGCAACCGGTTCTACGGGCGCAAGAGCAACGGCAAATATGAAATGGATACCCAGGAGCTGCGGGATGCCTTCACCGCAAGCGAAGCTTTGCCGGCACGTCTTCGCGCACTCCATGTGGAAGCCGTTGACCGGGCTGTGCGCGGCGAGCTTCCGGTCGGTCTGGGCGACGATCCCAAGGCCATCCTATCGCTCATCCCGGTGACATTGTTTCGAGAGGCGCGCGACCTCGAGATCACGCCGGAAAACGCGCTCGCCGCGCACAAGCCAGCCGGTCATCTGGAAGCGATCCGGATGATCGATGGCGTTTTGCTGCATACAAACCCAGGCGAGAGTGGGGCAGTTCGCTCCTATGCCATTACGTACCGACAAGGCCGGATCGAGATGGTGTGGACGATCGGGAGGATCGTCAACGAGCTCCGAAAGGAGGAGACGCCGCTTATCTGGCCCAAACGTTTCGAAGACGGCGTTCTTGATGCCGCGATCTCGGGCGCTGCAAAGCTGGCGCCGTTCGGCGTCGAGGGTCCCTGGCTGGTGATGGTGACAATCACTGGCATCAAGGACTATCTGCTCGTTCTCAACCAGCACTATGCTTCACAGCCTGCTTGGCTGCGAGAGGCGACACTCCCGCCGCTAATGATCGAGCAGATGAGCCGCGCAGCACTATTGCCGATCATGCGATCCTTCTGGTTGGCCTTCGGCGAGGAGCGGCCGACCGATCCGTACAACGAATAGCCCGCCCACAGGTCGTCTCCGGGCTGCGTTCAGATCAGGCTTGCAGCGGGCAGGTGCTCCTGAGCGGCATGCCAGATCGCCGAACATTGGCCGGACCACCATTGCGGATCAAGGTGCCAAGGATAGCGCGTGTTGAGCCGGCTCTTCGAGTAAGCAGGCCCGGGTGTTCGAGTGACGACCACCGCCGGCCAGCCGAACTGGTCGCCTGAGATATCGATCAGCAAACCGTTCAGCTCAAGCCACGCGTGACCATCTTCTAAGGCGCCATCGCCTCTGTCGAGATTATGGCTGACATAGTCGGGTATGAAGCCGAAGCGATCATGCAGATAACGGGCTAAGAGTTCCGCGCAGTGCCCGCACGCACCGCGCGGGAAGTTGTTGATATGAATGTGCTCCCAGAGCGTGCGGTCGATCCCGTCGAGCGCAGCGCGGAACTGAGTCGCGGCAGCCTCGATCTCCGCGTCGCTCGGCAATTCGCGTTCAATCATCAACGGCTCCGGCACCGTTCAACCCAATGGCGGCAAGATCATCATCCGACACCCCAGGCAGCAGTGCTTCGACAGGGGACATTTGAAACGTGCCCCCATCTCTGGCCACTTCGAAGCCATGAGCATCGAGGCCGACCCAGAACAGCGCGAGATCGCGATCGGCGGTACAAAGCTGGGCGGGGTGGTCGGGGAAGCGCGCGAGCAGGTTGATCAGCAGCTCCAGCGAGCGAAGGTCGGATAGAGCGTTGTACGCGTCCGCCTCGCCGTAACCCGGACGAAACTTCAGCAATCGTCTTGCCGGGCTTCTTCCGTTGGGCACGGCGATCGCGCTCAGCACCGCGATAACCGCGATCGATCGCCGCTCCACCCCATGCGCATCGGCTGTTGCCAGTGCTTCGTGCCAGCGAGCCGAGAGGTTGCGCCGTGAGGTCGGCGCACCCAGCAATGGAGCAAGTTGGATCAGCATCTGCGCTCGCCTCGCCATGCCGGCGCTGGTGTCGGCAATAAGGCCCATCATGCCTTTGATGCTGTCGGCGGTCGCGATGATCTCTGCCTTCGGGAGGACGGCCTGTAGCTTTGGGACCACGATCGCGAGCTCTTGTATCGCCTCCGGCTCCGTCGGCGGACGCCGCCCGTTTCCTTCCATGATGTGCAGCATAGGATTGATCCGGACCGGCTCATCCGCGAACATGTCCATGAAATCGCGAGATACGCCCGATCGCTCCTTGGCGCCGCCGAACCGTCCCAGAATTTCCGAAACGATGTTGCGATCGACCAGCAAGGTCATCCGGTTGTCATTCTTCGCGAGGCCCGATGGGAGCCAGCCGCCCCTGACGAGACCAATCGCCCGCGATGTAAATGGACTATCTAGCTTGGTCTTGAGATTGACGCGGCTCCCAATCGGCAGGCCTTCGATGTCGGTATCGACGACAAGCGCGCTGTTGATGGCGATCGGGATGATGGTGCCTTCATGCAGGCGCGCGTCCGCCAGCGTCGCATAATCGAGCGGCTGGAAGGCGACCTCGGTGAGCCCCAATGTTCGCCCCGGTTTGCCATCTCCAGCATCCAGCTCCTTGATGACCAGCAGGCGCTCGCCAGTTCCTCCCGCGAGTTCAGCCTCTGCGATTGCCTCGCCCGTGGGTTCTGGAAGGCTGCTCAAAACGGCCCCTGTTCCGTGGGCTCGAACATGTCGTCCGGATAGGGCAGCCGCTTGGAGATCGAAGTCAGCAATCGACGGTAGGCGCGGACGGCCGCGAGAAAGTCTTTGGTGTCGCCGAGCTCGGCATCCTTGAACGTATGGATGACATTCCGGCGCTGCTGGACGAGGCGGACAAGCTCAAGTTGAGGCTCGGTCAGCAATTTGCGCTTCTCGTGGAACGTGATGAGGACGTCGAGCCGGAGCCCGTCAGGATCTAGCATCAGCTGCTTCTTGACGTGAAAGGCGTTGCTGGCTTTCCCAGTCGCGACGTCAGCTTTGTAATCGCGCAGGTAGACCGACAGGTGCAGCTTCAGGAGACCATCGACGAGCGCACCGAGATTGGCCCAGGCGAGGATGAGGTCGCCCTCGTCGAGCGGTTCGGGCGTTTCGACCCAACGCCGCAGCGAGCCGGCGAGCGCAGTGAGCCGATCGAGGCGGGATTTGGAGAGCATCGCGGCAGCCTCACCCGGCGCCCATCCTGCGACCTTCGACCAGAACCGCGCGAGGTTGTGATGCCGATTGGCAATTCGTCTCACTACATCGCCGATGGGGCGAGCCTCATCGGCGGCCGCCATTGCCGCCTTATGTTGCGCGAGTGACTCCACCAATTGTCCAATGCTCATAGCGGTCTCAATGTCTTAATGGTCCGAGTTGGCTGGTCCAGGCCGAATAACAGCACTGCCGCCGCGCCGCGAATCTTTCGATTCTGCAGCCCTAGCCCGTCCCCCGAGTCTGGCCGTTGGGTTGGACCGCTGACTGAACATTAGCGGCTCAAGAGCTGGCATCCAGCGGCTGCTTCTGGCCGATCGCAGCCCTTCGGCTTTTTGCATCAGGAAGTGGAAAAGCGCACGCAGACCGCGCGCGACGCCGCCACGTAATCTGTTTTACGAGAATCGCCCGCGGTGGCTGCGGGAGACCGAATGCACCGGTGATGTCGCCCCAGCCAACCTCGAGCGCCGCGAGAATTTCTTCTTCAGCGTTCCCGGACAGGGTCATTTTCGCCTCAGCCGACTCCTCAAGCGCAACTGGATGCCCGCCCCATTCGGTCGAGGTCGTCCAGCGGAAGCTGCTTATGTCCGTCACGCCCATTCTTATTTCGAATGGTCCGCTACCGCCTGACGCCACGAGATGGGCAACGTTGCCGCGAATGAACTCGTACGCGCCTCGAATGAAGGAGTCAGCGAAGAATTGTCCGCCTCGCTCACCGTTCGTCACGAATGGGGTGACGCCCCAGATCTCGCCGGTAGCTTGAACTGCATCACGAAGTTCGTCAGCGGCAGCTTCTCGGTGACTCGCAGGCTGCCCGAGTACACGATCTGGCCGCCACGCGTCATACCCCAGCTGTAGCCCATGGTGTCGCCGAGAATGATCGGCCGCGCCGCTCTCTCGCCGAAGTCCGCTGGAGTCGTCGATTGTCGGGGCAGGATACGCACGTAGCCATAGGGACCGGGGTGGACGACCTTCGAGCCAGGCACGCCATCCTCGTTGATGACCAGCGGGTCCCGGTCGTCGAACCAGAGAGCCGGGCTAGTCGGTCCAGAAGGCTGCCATTCGGGAAGCATATCGCGCACCGGCAAAGGTGCGGCCACCCCAATGGAGAGGCGCAGCGCCTCCACGAGTGCCTTGCGCAGCTTGTCGCGAACGATCCTCAGTTCCTCGGTGGTCGCGCCCACGGCTAGGTGGTAGGACAGCGGGCCGCGCCGCCCACGCATATCGAATGGCAGACGATCGAGCTGCGCGCCCTCGAACGCGGTGTTCCAGACCGTGATGATGCGACTTAGTCCCAACGCCTTTTTGGCGTAGCCGAACTCGATCAGCACGTTGGGGTTTGCAACCGCCCTTCCACCAGCGGACACGATGACCGGAGTCACGTCCTCTGGTGAGCCCGCTACGCCTTGCGTATCGGAGGTCATTTCGTGCCGCTCATCGAGTTCGGCGTGTAGATAGTCGATGGCTGAGGCGAGCGCATCGCGAATGAGGTTCCGGGTTACCCGAGGATCGAGGTCGCTCTGCCACGACCAGAAGATGGTGCTCATCGCGACGTCATCGCATGGACAGCGCGAAGGTTGACCGCGGCCGCGCCAACATCGCACGACTAAGACCCAGCGGCGAAGATTCCGATGAGGAAGCGCCCTGGCGTACCAGTGATCAGATCGCTAATGTCCGATTGGTAGTCCGCCCGAGGTGCGGCAGGCGAAACAGGATGTTCTGCCTGCCTGCATCAGAGAGCCGACGCCAAACCACATTAGGTCGACAGCGCGTGCATTCCGTCCCGGTACGCGACGTATAGCAGCTCGTCGACGCGCGCCGCCAAGGTAGAGTGGAAAGCATCAATCTCGCACGCCTGAGCCTGGAGAACCTCATCGATTCTGGTGAGCGCCAGCTCAGCTTCGCGGTCAGCGTTGTCCTCCTCGCACCTGATGACAAGGATGAGCGTCCTTCGAAAGATTTCTCCCTCCGGCAGCTTCAGAACACCGCGTGGCGAGAGGTTCCACAGAATGTCATCCCCAAGGTACGGTATGTACATATCACGGCGGGTACACGGCACACCTTCACAATACCCGTCTGGAACCACTTCCACCGTGGATTTTTCTAGCATCAGCTCAAGCGGATGTATCTGGGTCATCGCGAGAAGCTGTTCGACAAGGTATCGCCGGTCGTTCTTGTGCTGAGGCCAGAACCTTTCGATCCAGGCGCTGACGGTCCTCAGACGCCGGTCAAACTCCTCCTCGAGAGGATGCCACTCAAAAAGAGGCAATTGTTCAGGGTCAAGCTTCATCTCTCATCTCCATTCAGAAGCGGTGCTTGCCTCGTGCTGACACCAGGACAAGCGACACAGGTTAGGATAGGCAAATCAAACAAGTAGCCGCAGCCATCCAATGATTGAGGGTTATCGGTCCTCGGCTCACACAGTCGGCTGCAGCGGATCCCGAGGCAGGCCTTCGAGGCCTGCCGCGGAAGCGCGATACATTGCGAAGGCGCTGCACCGAGCGATGGCAATCAGTCGGCGGCGCGCGGGACCGGTGCGGCTGTAGACGCCTGGTTAGGCAAGGGACCGGCAGCCGCAGACATGCGCCGCCAGCGCGTAATTTTAGCTCCCTTTTTATAGGTCCGCTACTTTTGCTCTCTCCTGGACATCCGGAGTGGACGGGCGGCCCGGACAGGGGGCGCTTCAAGCGCCCCTGTCCGGGGGCGTCCGTTTCCGGATAGGCGTCCGGATTTTTGTCCAGGGTCACTCTGCAAGCCACATGTATTCTCCCCAAAGTGCAATCATTTCTGCCTCTTCGAGTGATTTCACCGCGCGCCGGACAGCCTTGGAGATACTGTCCGGCTTTATGTCCGATGCTGTCCGCAGTCCGTCCGCAGCACGTTTCATAACGTCCGCCTGGCGTACCGCTCCTGTCGCGTTGCCGAACCTTGGTGCGGGTATCCCCGGCGGGATTCCACCGCTGAGCGCCAGCTCTTCGCGGAGGGCCTCGAGCACGACCGCTTCCCTCCCATGGCTTTCACGGCCGCGGCGGCGCGGTGGCGGGCGATCGTCTCTGTCGCTTCCTCCAACGTAATCGACGAGACACGACCACACGGGCTCGCCATCCTCATCAGAGCCGATACGCACGGACTTGAGATTGAAGCGGCAGCATTCGCCTTCCCGCCCGTCTCGCTGCTTCGTGATCGATACGGTTCTCGTCCCTCGACCATGAACCAGCAGCGCGGTGTCGACGGCTGCGCTCAAACTGCCGTGGCCGCGCGGCTCTCTGCTGACGGCATCTTTCGGGCGGTGGTGGATCAACAGGACGCAGCAGCCGAGTTCCACCGCCAAGGAGCTTAGAAAGGTCACGTAGAGTGCAAGGTCGTCGGTATTCTCTCGGCCATTCCCAAGCGTCAGCGAGACGGTGTCGACCACGATCAGAGCCAGCTCCGCCCTGCTTTTGGCCGCCGCAACGGCGATCGTATGCTTGAACGCCTCACGGTCTCGATCAAACAGATCCGCGCTCGATGGGATAAGGGCGAAGCGGTTCGAAGCGCTCAGCCCGCGATGCTGCCTGAAGGCAGCAATCCTCTTGCGCAGGCCAGCCTGCCCTTCTGCCGCAAGGTAGATGACCATACCCAGCCGCGTCTTATGGCCGTCCCAATCCCGTCCAAGGGCGATATGCATCGCGATATCGAGCGCCAGGGTACTCTTCCCGCTTCCGGGATGGCCGTAAAGGACGGCAAGTCCCTCGCGGGGGAGAACATCTTTCACTGCCCAAAAATGTTGCAGCTGCGGATTGATCTCCTCAGCCCATTCGATGGGCAGCCGCCGCTCCGCTTCGACGGGCCAGAGCGCAGCTGGTTGGGCTGAGCTCACCCGGCCTGTTCCGAAGTGCTGCCAACGACCTTGCCGGCCATCCAGGCATCGAGATCGGCCAGCCGATAGCGCACCGATCGTCCCAGCTTGAGGAACGGCGGACCGTCCCCATGAACCCGCTTCTTCTCCAGGGTCGCAACGGACAGTCCGGTCCGTGCGGCAGCACCCTCAGTATCGACAACTACAGTATCCACGGCATTCCTCCTTGAGCGGACTCCATCGCACAAGGGATGCCCCGCCGAGGCCCGGCTGGAACGTGGTGAAAATTAGGTCACATTTCGGGGTACGGATCGTCAGTGCCGGCACTGCCGGCAACGGACCTGCCGCGGGCGTGCCACTCTGCCACCGCCCGCTCGTGACGAGCACGCCTGGCCATGCGCTTACGCTGGCGGGGATCCAGATGCCTGACTGCGCCGGTCTCCCGCTCTTCGACAGCGGGGAGAGACAGCCTGGGCCTTCCGGGTCCCGTCTCTGCAGCCGCTCGGAACCGGTTCATGGCCTGGCGAACGCTATGGGGGGCCGAGCCGCCGAGTATTGCGCCTCTAAAGACAATGACGACGTCCAAAGCGCCGAACCAACGCGCCAATTCGCGATCGACGTACGCCGTGAACACTGAGACTGATCTCTTTCGGGTGGCAATTTTGAGCAATTGCCGGCCGAGCTGCGCCGCTCGGTCCTGATCATCTTGGCCTGGACGACGCCGGCCCCACCACCCGCGCTCAATAAAAGAGCCCAGCAGCCACTCGGCCGAACCAGCCGCCTGGGCGACCGTCAGGCGAACGCGGATTTCGCCCGCCTTAGGCAACTTGCTGCTTCAGCAAGACGACGTTTGATGTCGCTGGTGGCGACGAGAGCAGACGTTCAATGTGCCGAGCCCAACCCTCCAGCGCCGCGCGCTTCTCATCCTTCCAATCGTGCCTCTGGTAGACGCCAGCGATTCCCCCCTTGGCACCACTGACATGGTTGAGCACAGCCTCGGTGACTTCGAACCGCACCCCGAGCCGTTGGAGCCCCGTTGCGAGCGTTCGCCTGAGGTCATGGACCCGCCACGGCTCGAACTCCGCATCTGGCTCGAGCCTATTGCTGACCTCTTGATCCAGACGCCGCTTTGCCTTCGAAAATCCGGAGATTGGAGTTCTCGCCGTTGTCGAGAACACGAGACCGGAACGTGGCCATAAGTCCCCACCCGCCAACTCGTCGAGGCAACGCCTCGCGAGGTCGCTCAGCGGCACCAGGTTGGGCTGCTTGTTCTTCGAGCGAGCGGCCGGCAGCGTCCAAAGCGCACTACCCCGATCGAGCTCCGACCAATCCATGCGCGCGACCTCATCCCGCCGTTGACCTGTCAGCAGCAGCATCCGGTAGAGGCAGTCGAAGGGACGTCCGACCGCGCCGGCGGCTTCCCAGACTGCTCGCAGCTCCGCGTCTGCAAGCACCCGGTCGCGAGAGGAGACCGCCTTTGGCGCTTCGATCCCCTCGAGGGGGGAGCGTTCTATGTCGCCGCGGTTGACCGCCCACCGGAACAGCTTTCGCAGGGTCGCGAACGTGAGCCTAGCGACGGCTGGGCGATCCCTCAGGCGGTCCCAGACCGGGTTGAGATCTGCACGACGGATGAGGGGTAAGGGCTTCTCGCGGAGTTCCGGCACTACGTGCCGCTGCAAGATATTTCGACCAAGCTCCCAGCGTTTCCACCGCTCCTTGAGATACAGTTCGGCGAAGCTCACCACGTACCCGCTGAACGCGAGGTCGGTCGCTTGCCTGCGACGCTCCTGCTTTTCGTTGGCCGGATCGATGCCTTGGCGGACCATAATCAGCAGCCGCTCGGCCTCCTTGCGCGCCCCCTCGGGAGTCCAGGGCGAGCCGTAGCGGCCGATCGTGAACCTGCGCGCCTTAGCCTCTCGCCCTCCCATTCGGTACTGGAAGACGAACGACTTCGCCCCGCTCGGAGCCACCCGAAGGCCGAACCCGGACAATTCCTTGTCCCATACGTAGAGGGGTGCAGCAGCGGTCCCAGCCGCATCGACGGTGCGTTTCGTGAGCTTTTCGGATGGCATCGTAGGCTCTCCAGGTAATCACGGAGTAAGCACCGTAGCTCAAACTCGGGCGCACGTGAAGCAACTGAAGATGGCAGAAAACCTTGTTTTCCTGCGGTTTATCCCAACCTGAGGAAGCTGGAGGCAACAGCATAATAGGCCAGACCTCCTCCTCTTAATCAGCGGGTCCTAGGTTCGAGCCCTAGTGCGTCCACCACGCCCCAGCCACCAGCCTCCGGCAGCCCGCCGGCGCAGCAGGGCGTCGTCCGCTTCCAGGTCGGCAAGTTCGACGTGTTCGCGCTCAGCGACGGCACCCTCCCGCTCGACGTCACCCGCTGCTCAAGGGCGTCTCGGCGAAACGGATCGACGCGCTGCTCGCCCGCGGCTTCGAGCGAAACCCGGTGGAGACCTCGATCAACGCCTTACTCGTCGACACCGGCTCGAGCCTGGTCCTCGTCGATACGGGCGCGGGCGAGCTGTTCGGGCATTGGGCGGGCGGCTGCTCCACGGCCTGGCGGCGGCGGCGCGCGAACAGCGGCTCACGCAGTTCAAGCGGGCGGCGCGGAGCGGCCAGCTCGTCGCCGCCGCGCGTCTCAATTTCCGGGTGTCGGCCGATTGCGCGCCGACGGCGCCGGTTATGAGGGCGTCCCGGCGCCGCATCGGCTGCGCGACCGAGGGCCCGCGGCGGATCGGCGCAGGTTCTCAGTCCGCCTCGCGCCCGCACGGCCGATCAAAGGAGCCGGTGAAGTCCAGACGGGGGCCGAGGAAATCCAGGAACGCCTTTACCTTCGGCGGCTGCACCCGCCCCCCGGGGCGGACCGCGTAGAGCACGGGCTCCGGCCCGTTCCATTCCGGCAGGACCCGGACCAGCCGCCCCGCCGCGACGTCGGCCGCGACTCGCAAATGGTTCGTCATCAGCAAGCCGTCCCCGGCGAGCAGGAAGATGTGCAGGGCCTCGGGATCGCTTGCGACCGCGACCGGGCGCAGCGGCGCATCGAACTGCTCGCCGTTTCGTGACAACGGCCATTCCACCGCCGGTCGGTCGAAATAATGCTGAACCAGCAGGCAATCGTGATCGTCAAGCTCGGACGGGTGCTGCGGAGTGCCGGCGCGCTCCAGGTAGCGCGGGGCGGCATAGACGCCCATCGGCAGGCTGCCGATCCGGCGCGCGGCGAGCGTGGAATCCGGCAGCGGCCCCACCCAGAGCCGCAGGGCCAGGTCGATCTCCTTTGCAAGCAGATCGACGACATCGTTGCCAAGCAGCAGTTGTGGACGGACATCCGGGTAGAAGCGGCGGAACTCGCTCAGCATCGGTGCGACGACGCGCGTCCCCAGCCAGTAAGGCGCGGTGATGCGCAGCCAGCCGCGCGGGCGATCCTGCAGCTCGGCGACCGCATTCTCGGCATCCTCCAAATCCTTCACGACCGCTTCGCAGCGCTGGAAATAAGCGGCGCCGGCCTCGGTCAGCTTGAGACTCCGGGTGGTGCGGTTGAGCAATTGCGCCTGGAGACGCTGCTCAAGCTCCTGCACCTTGCGGCTGATCCGCGTTTTGGGAACTTTGAGTATCCGCGCAGCGGCGGTGAAGCTGCCTTCCTGCACCACCTTCACGAAAGCGACGGTATCGCTGAAGTCGCGCAGCATCGAGGTTCCCCCGCCCGATTGTCCCGTTCCCCGGGACAGTCATGTCCGAAACCACCCGATAATCAAGCGGCGCCTTTCTCCCTAGCTTGAGCATCGTCCCGTCGGATGGTCCGACGGCCGGAGAAAAGCCATGATCCAATCCCTCGCCGCCGCCGCCGAGCCCGGCGCTGACATCGGACCGGTGCGCACCATCGTCATCGTCCACGGCGCCTTCGCCGATGCCTCGGGCTGGCGCGGCGTTTACGACGAGCTGACCGGGCGCGGCTACACCGTCCGGCTGGTCCAGAATCCGCTGACGTCGCTCGCCGGCGATGTGGCGGCGACGGACCGCGTCCTCGCCCGGCAGCAGGGCCCGGTGATTCTGGTCGGCCATTCCTATGGCGGCACGGTGATCACCGAGGCCGGGGACGTCCCGAACGTGGCGGGCCTCGTCTATGTCGCCGCCTTTGCGCCGGAGGTCGGTCAGTCGACGATCGACCAATATGCCAAAATCCCGCCGCCGCCGAACTTCCGGCCCGACACGCAGCCCGACGGCTTCGCGTTCCTGGCCGAGAAGACGTTCAAGGCCGGTTTCGCCGGCGACATGACGGACGCGGACGCCGCTTTCCTTCGCGATTCCCAGGCGCCTGTCGCGCTGGTGGCACTGGAGGCGCGCGTGGCCCGCGCCGCCTGGAAGGTGAAGCCGAGCTGGTACGTCGTCGAGAAGGAGGACGGCGCGATCGCACCCGCTCTGCTTCGCAGCACCGCCCGCCGGATCGGCGCGGCCACTACCGAAGTGGCGGGCAGCCACGTCGTGTTCGCGACCCAGGCGAAGGCAATCGCGGACGTCATCGACCGCGCCACCCGCGAAGCGAAAGCAGGACAATGACCGGCAACGCACGATCCGGAGCAGGCGGCATGATCCTCCACCACCTGAGCTGGGGGCTCTTTCCGGGCCGTGTCACCATCTACCTGGCGGAGAAGGGCACAATCGCCGTCGATCGCCGGGAGACCTGGGATGAAGCGGCGATGTTTCTCGCGCTCGGCGAGGTGCGGAAGGTCAGCCCGACCGGCAAGGTGCCGGTGCTGGTGACGGAGGAGGGCGTCGCGATCCCCCAGTCGCGCGCCATTCTCGAATATCTCGAGGACCGCTTCCCGGAGCCGGACCTCCTCGGCGCCGCACCGGGCGAACGGGCCCGTACCCGCGAGCTCATGGACGTGCTGGATCAGGCCGCGACCCACTTCGCCACCTGGACGCAGAATGGCAGCCCGATCTTTCTCGGGCAGGTCGAGCAGATGGAAGGCGCGGCGATCCAGGCGCGCGCCGCCTTCTTCGAGCAGATCCTGGTGCTCGAGCGGATGGCGAGCGCAGGTCCGTTCCTCTCGGACGATCGCCTGACGGTGGCCGATTGCGTTCTCGCCGCCACGCTTCGCTTTGCCGAAGGCCTGTACGGCGTTCGGCTGCCGGCCGCGGCCGAACGGCTGCGCACCATCTACCGGAATCTGAGCTCCCGACCGAGCATGCGCCCGCGGCCCTTTCCGCAGGCGCTCAAGGCGGCGGCGCAGGGGCTCGACCGCTCGCCAGGCAACTGACGGCATCGAGCTCCAAGACTTTCCAACACCACCAGCAGGAGACGAGACGATGACCGATATCTGGAGCCCGATCGAGGTCGGCACGATGCGCCTGGCCAACCGGCTCGCGATGGCGCCGATGACTCGCGGCCGGGCAATGCCCGACGGCACGCCGAGTGGCATTTCCGCCCAATATTATGCGCAGCGCGCAAGCCTCGGCCTGCTGATCACCGAAGGCACGCAGCCGTCGGAAGACGGCCAGGGCTATCTCAACACGCCCGGCATCCATACCCCGAGCCATGTCGAGGGATGGCGCAGGATCGCAGCGGCCGTGCATGATGCGGGCGGGCGCCTGTTCATCCAGCTAATGCACGTCGGCCGCATGTCGCACCCCGACAATACGCCGCACGGCCGCCAGGCGGTGGCGCCGTCGGCGATCGCGCCCGGAGTCGATATGTTCACGGCTAAGGGGCCGGTGCCGATCCCGAAGCCGCGCGCGCTTGCCCGCGAGGAGGTTGCCGCCGTTACCGCCGAGTTCGTGCACGCCGCGCGTCTGGCGATCGAGGCCGGTGCCGACGGAGTCGAGATCCATGGCGCCAACGGATACCTGATCCACCAGTTCATCGCGTCCAACGCGAATCGGCGCGACGACGACTATGGCGGCGACATCGACAATCGCATGCGCTTTGCGCTCGAAGTGAGCCGCGCCGTCGCCGCGGCGATCGGGCCGGAGCGGACGGCGATCCGCCTGTCGCCGGCCATGCCGCTGGGCGGAATCGAGGAAGGACCGGAGGGTCCCGAGCTTTACCGCCGGCTCGTCGCGGAGCTGGACGGCCTCGGCCTTGCCTACCTCCATTTGGTCCACCTGGGAGACGAGGCGCTGCTCGCCGACCTGCGGGCAGCATATAAGGGCGTGCTCATCCTCAACCGCGCCGGCGGTGGCCGCGACCGGATCGGCCGGGATCTCGCCGCCGGGCTGGCGGACATCGAATCCTATGGCCAGATGGTGCTCGCCAATCCCGACTTCGCGGTCCGCATTGCGGCCGGAGCACCGCTGAACGAGGCACGCAAGGAACTCTATTACGCAGGAGGAGCGGCCGGCTACACCGACTATCCGACGCTCCACGAAATCGGCGCCGCCGCAGCCTAGACCATAGCAGGAAGAATAATCGCTGCGACCGACATGTGTCGCCGCGATCCGGGCTTGGCTCCCGGTGCAGCGTCACCCAGCGTTCCGCCACGGCGCTCTAGCCACGCTGGAAGCGTACTCCGCGCCGGCTCCAACAATTCCAGTTGGACCGGCCTGCCGGTCTTTTGCTGAATCACCATTCCCCGGGCTCAATTCGGCCGCGACTCGCCAAGTCGCCGATCCGAACCTTCACCAGGTCACATCCGCACAGCTTGCTGTCGATCGCTAGGTCAAACAGAGCGCGATCGCGGAGGCGCCCCACCCCTCTCCAGCCAGAACTGAACTGCCCATACCTGCCTTGCCTAGAGGGGCCGCTTGGCTCCCAGCTTTCTCCAGGTTCCAAGCTGGGCGGCAGTCCTGCCGGGATCATAGTTCGAGTATCCCATGTTCCGTCTCCTCGCGGCCTTGATTGGCCGCGATGAGAACGGTGGCCCGCTGGAAGAAGCTTTGGCCGTGAACGGACCGTCTGTTTATCAGGGTCGCCTACAGCATGAAGTCGCCTTGCGTTAGAGTATCGTCCTCGCCGAGGTAAACCTGGATGACGAGATCTGCGACGCCGTCGCCGTTCATGTCGCCTTCGACCTGCCAGACGTTCCCCGAGACGTTGAACGCGCGCAGCTCGCCGGCCGCGCCCGGGCCGGCGGCGGAGAAAGCGGCGGCGCCGATGAAGGCGAAGGCATCGTCTTCACCGGGCGTGCTCGCTTTGGCGTCGATGCGGCTCAGGTCGATCCTGTCCGCGCCCGACGTGAAATCGAGGATCGTGTCGGTCGCCGCGGAGGTTGAGTCGGTAAAGCTCTGGTAGCGGAAGACGTCCGCGCCGCCGTTGCCGCCAAGCTGGTCCGCGCCGGCGCCGCCGTAGATGAGATCGTCCCCGCCGCCGCCGGTGAGCGTGTCGGCCGCGGCGCCGCCCCAGATTTTGAGCTTCCCATCCGTCTCCTGGCTGCCGTCGAAAAGGAAGGTCTCATTGGCGCCAAGGCGGCTGCCGTTGAACGTCATGGCCGCACCGTCGGCGAGCATGGCGTCGTTCCAGACGATCGAATAATCGAACTCGCCGTCGCCGCCGCCCAGGAACTCGGTATTGGCGCTGGTGAGGAGGGCGATGCTCTCAACGCCCGACAGCGAGCCGGCGAAGCCCGCCGCATTGAAGTCGATCGTGTAATCGCCGCGCAGGTACACGACGTCGTAGCCCGCGCCCCCGACCACCGTATCGCCAGCGGCGAAGCGCCCGTCGTGGCCGAAGATGAAATTGTCGTTCTGCTGCCCGCCGATGAAGGTGTCGGTGCCGAGGCCGCCGAAGACCTGATAGCCCGATTCGGTTTCCGCGGAGCCGTCGAACCTGAAATTCTCGCCGTCCAGGAGATGGAATCGATTCACCTTCATGAGGGCGCCAGCCGCGACGTTCGAGTCCAGCAGCGTCAGATTGTAGCTGTACCGATTGTCCGCGGTGTCGCCGAAGGAGGCGTTGCTGCCCGAGAGGAGCGAGATCGATTCCACGCCGACGATGTTCGTCGTCGTGCCGATCCCGAACGTCACCCCGCCGCTATAATCGCCCTGGAGGAGAATGGAGTCGCGATTGCTCCCCCCGTCGACATAGTCCGCGGTCGTGAAGGCGGCGCCGAAGTAGAAGCTGTCGATGCCGTCCTGACCGGATGCGCTGTCGTCGCCGCCGTCCTGGAGCAGGAAGACGTTGCGGCCGTTGCTGCCGGTGATCACGTTGTTCGAGGCGTTACCGCGCAGCGTGCCGCCGTCAGCCGTGCCGGTATAGACCAGCCGCTCGACGTTTGCGGGAAGGACGTAGTTGGACAGTGACGTGCGCACCTCGTCGGCGTCGCCCTCGCCGCCGTTCTCGATCACGCGATCGTCGGCGCTGTCGACAATATAGACGTCGTTGCCGGTGCCGCCCGACATGGTGTCGCCGCCCGCGCCGCCGTCGAGAAGGTCGTTTCCGGCCCCACCCTCCAGCATGTCGGCGCCGGCGGCGCCGGTGATCGCATTGTCCAGGTTGTTTCCGGTGAGGGTCTGGCCGGTCCCGGCGGTTCCGACGAGATTTTCGAAATGGGTGCCGAGAGTATAAGCGGCGAGCGAGGTGCGGACAGTGTCCGTGCCTTCGCCGGCGTTTTCGAACAGCTGATCGCCCGCGTCGTCGATGACGTAGATGTCGTTGCCGAGGCCGCCCGTCATGCTGTCGGCACCGCCGCCGCCGTCGAGAAGGTCGTCCCCCGCACCCGCGTTGATCGTGTCGTTGCCCGCGCCGGTCCTGATCTCGTCGTCGCCGCCCCCGGTGGTGATGATGTCGTTGCCGCTGCCGGTCGTGATGACGAATTTATCCACCGATGTGAAATCGACGCGCCGCCCGTTGCTGCCATTGTAGTAATTGCCGTTGAAGCCGCCATCGGCGGTGCCGTTGATCGTAAGGCCCAGGGTCGTCACAGCAGCGGTTTCGGAGCTGTAATCGATGACCAGCATGTCGATGCCTGCTCCGGCATTTACGATGTCATAGCCGTTGCGCACCGTGATCCTGTCGGCGCCCGCCCCGGCATTGATTGTTTCGTCGCGGGCAATGTCGCGGGTCACGACGACATCGTCGAACGCGGTGGTGGTGAGAGTGCCGATATATTCGAAATTGGAGAGCGTGCCGGCGGCGCTCGATGTGCTGGTGGCGGTCAGGTCGATGATAATTCCCGAGCCGAAGGCGGAGAGATTGGCCGAAACGCCGTCCACGCCGTCGCCGCCGTCGGCGCTGTAAGTGCCCGTGCCGAGATCGACGATGTCGTCGCCGGCGCCGAGGCTGGCGATGTCGTGGCCGCTGCCCGTCCTGATGTTGTCATTGCCGCTGCCCGTCGTGACGACGAAGTTCTCTACCGAGTTGAAGTCGACGCGTCGCGAACTGCTGCCGTTGTAATAAGTCCCGTCGAACCCGCCGTTGGCGGTGCCGTTGACCGCAAAGCCGAGGGTCGTCACGGCAGCGGTTTCCGAGCTGTAATCCACGACCAGCGTGTCGATGCCTGATCCGGCACTGACAAGGTCGTAACCGTTTCGCACCGTGATCCGGTCGGCGCCCGCCCCGGTGTTGATGGTCTCGCCGCGTGCGATGTCGCGGGTCACGACGACATCGTCGAACGCGGTGGTGGTCAAAGTGCCGATATATTCGAAATTGGAGAGCGTGCCGGCGCCGCCGGGCGTGCTGGCGGTGGTGAGGTCGACGGTGACTCCTGCGCCGAACGCCGAGAGGTTGGCGGAGACGCCGTCCACGCCGTCGCCGCCGTCCGCGCTGTCATTGCCCGAACCGAGATTGACGAAGTCGTCGCCGGCGCCGAGATTGACGATGTCATCGCCGCTTCCCGTCGTGATGTTGTCGTTGCCGCTGCCGGTGGTGACGACGAAATTATCCGCCGAGTTGAAGTCGACGCGCCGCGAGCTGCTGCCGTTGTAATAAGTGCCGTCGAACCCGCCGTTGGCGGTGCCGTTGACCGCAAAGCCCAAGGTCGTCACGGCAGCGGTTTCCGAGCTGTAATCCACGACCAGCGTGTCGATACCTGATCCGGCGCTGACAAGATCGTAACCGTTCCGCACCGTGATTCTGTCGGCGCCCTCCCCGGTGTTGATGGTTTCGCCGCGTGCGATGTCGCGGGTCACGACGACATCGTCGAACGCGGTGGTGGTGAGAGTGCCGATATATTCGAAATTGGAGAGCGTGCCGGCGGCGCTCGATGTGCTGGCGGTCGTCAGGTCGATGGTAATTCCCGAGCCGAACGCGGAGAGATTGGCCGAAACGCCGTCGACGCCGTCGCCGCCATTGCCGCTGTAAGTGCCCTCGCCGAGATCGACGATGTCGTCGCCGGCGCCGAGATTGACGATGTCGTGGCCGCTGCCCGTTCTGATGTTGTCATTACCGCTGCCCGTGGTGACGTCGAACTTGTCCACCGAGTTGAAGTCGACCCGCCGCGAGTTGCTGCCATTGTAGTAATTGCCGTTGAAGCCGCCGTCGGCGGTGCCGTTGACCATCAAGGTGATCGTCGTCACAGCAGCGGTTTCCGAGCTGTAGTCCACGACCAGCGTGTCGATATCCGCTCCGGCACCTACGATGTCATAGCCGTTGCGAACGGTAATTCGGTCGGCGCCCGCGCCAGTGTTGATAATTTCGTCGCGGGCAACGTCGCGGGTCACGACGACATCGTCGAACGCGGTGGTGGTGAGAGTGCCGATATATTCGAAATTGGAGAGCGTGCCGGCAGCGGAGACTGTGGTCGAGGCGGTGAGGTCGACGGTGACTCCTTCGCCGAACGCGGAGAGATTGGCCGAAACGCCGTCCACGCCATCGCCGCCGTCGGCGCTGTAAGTGCCCTCGCCGAGATCGACGAAGTCGTCGCCGGCGCCGAGATTGACGATGTCGTGGCCGCTGCCCGTTCTGATGTTGTCGTTGCCGCCGCCGGTGCTGACGACGAACTTCTCGACCGAGTTGAAGTCGACGCGCCGCGAGTTGCTGCCATTGTAGTAATTGCCGTTGAAGCCGCCGTCAGCCGTGCCGTTGACGTGAAGGCCAAGGGTCGTCACGGCAGCGGTTTCCGAGCTGTAGTCGACGACCAGCGTGTCGACACCCGCTCCGGCGCTTACGGTGTCATAGCCGTTGCGCACCGTGATCCTGTCGTTGCCGCCGCCGGCGCTGATCGTGTCGGAGTCGTCGTTGTCGAAAAGCGTGTCGTCACCCTCGGTGCCATTGATCGTCGCCATGCCAATCTCCCTCGCCGCCCGCGGGCGCGTCAAAGAGGCAGAGGTCCAGCGGCCCCCGCCCCGGTTGCGTCGATCGTCCCCACCCGGGCTCGATTCGAAATCTTTCGTTTCCCGTGACTTAAGTCGCAGCACGCGAAGGGGGCTGTAAATTGCCTAAATAGGCAGGTGTACGGGCGTGCCTATCGGAGTACACCATAGCGAAAACTACCGCGGGGCGAGCCATTGGCGCG
>DASQND010000111.1:0-1835 GCA_035645215.1 Allosphingosinicella sp. | reverse complement strand
CTCATAAGCCGGGCCGATGCCGCGGCGGGTGGTGCCGATCTTGCCGGCGCCGCTCGCGTCCTCGCGCAAGGCATCGAGATCGCGGTGGAAGGGGAGGATGAGCGGGCAGGTGTCGGCGATCTGCAGCGTTTCCGGCGTGACCGAGACTCCCTGGGCGGCGAGCCGCTCCACTTCGCTCCGGAGCGCCCAGGGATCGAGGACGACGCCGTTGCCGATGACGGACAAGGTGCCGCGCACGATGCCGGAGGGGAGGAGCGAGAGCTTGTACACCTCCTCGCCGACGACGAGCGTGTGGCCGGCATTGTGGCCGCCCTGGAAGCGGGCGACGACATCGGCGCGGCTGGACAGCCAGTCGACGATCTTGCCCTTGCCCTCGTCGCCCCATTGGCCGCCGATCACGGTGACGTTCGCCACGCTCGCCTCTTTCTCGATGCTTGTCTGGAAACGGCTGCGCCCTAGGGCACGGCGCCCGCAAGGTCCAGAAGCGCCCGGAAACGTTGTGTTAGGTTCATGAAACAAGCCCCGGAAGCGGGACGTTCTACGGTCACGAGTTGTCCATTGGAGACGTTTAATGCGTAAAGTCACCCTCGCCTTCGCCGCCGCCGCCATGGCGGTTCCGGTTGCGATCGCCGTTCCGACGGCGCCCGCCGAGGCCCAGACCTACGACCGCAACGGCAATTACATCGGGCCGACGTGGCGCGGCAGCGACGGCCGGCTCCGCTGCCGCCGTTCGAACGGCACGACCGGCCTCATCGTCGGCGGCGCGGCGGGTGCGCTGGTCGGGCGCGAGATCGCCGGGCGCGGCAACCGCACGGTCGGCGCCGTCGTCGGCGGCGCGGCGGGCGCGCTGGTCGGGCGCGAAGTGCAGAAGGGCCGCGCCGCACGCCGCTGCCGCTAACAGTTTACGCGACGCGGGAGAGGGCGGGGCGCTTTGCGCGCTCCGCCCTTTTTTCATGCTCTGGATCAAGGCGCGCAACCGGCCACGCGTTCGCATGTTCGCTCCACTGACAGGAGACAGGCATGCGCATCCATCACTTGAATTGCGGCACCGACTGCCCGCTCGGCGGGCGCCTGTTCGACGGGCGGAGCAAGGGGCTGAAGGGGCACCTCGTCTGCCATTGCTGGCTTATCGAGACCAACGAGGGCCTGGTGCTGGTCGACACCGGCTATGGCCTCAAGGACGTCCACCACCCGCATGAAAGCGCCGATCCCCGGATCACGCGTACGATGCGGAGCCTCCTCAACATCAAGCTCAGAGAGGAGGAGACGGCGATCCGCCAGATCGAGCGGCTCGGCTTCTCGCCCGCCGACGTGCGCCATATCCTCCTCACCCACCTCGATTTCGACCATGCCGGCGGGCTGGAGGATTTCCCGGGCGCCGTCGTCCACCTGATGGATGCCGAGTTCAGCGCCGCGACGGGCCCGCGCAAGGGCTTCGTGCCCCGCAATCGCTACCGGCCGCGGCAGTTCGACGAGGTCCGCACATGGCGGCGCTACGGGGCGCCCGGCGAGAACTGGTTCGGCTTCGGCGCGGTGCGGCAGCTCGAAGGGCTGCCGCCCGAAATCCTGATGGTCCCGCTCCCCGGCCACACCTGGGGCCATGCGGGGATCGCGATCGACACCGGCGCGGGCTGGATGCTCCACGCGGGCGACGCCTATTTCTACCGCGGCGAGATGCGCCGCGAGACGCGCACGTGCACGCCGGGGCTGCGCGCCTACCAGACGATGATGGAGGTCGACCGCACCCAGCGCATGACCAACCAGGACCGGCTGCGCCGGCTGTCGGTGGAGCGCGCGGGCGAAGTGAAGATCGTCTGCGCCCACGACGTGGTGGA
>DASQND010000110.1:0-22676 GCA_035645215.1 Allosphingosinicella sp. | reverse complement strand
CGCGCGCGACGCGATGGACGGATCGGGCGAGCTCAGCATCGCGATCGACAATCTGGCGCTCGGCGACGAGGAGGCGGCGCAGCTTCCCGCCGGAGACTATGTCCGGATCGCGGTCACCGACACCGGCTCCGGGATCGCGCCCGAACATCTCGACCGGGTGCTCGAGCCCTTCTTCACGACCAAGCCCGTCGGCAAGGGCACGGGCCTTGGCCTCAGCCAGATTTTCGGCTTCGCCCGCCAATCGGGCGGCGATATCGAGATCGAATCGGAAGTGGGCCGCGGCACCACCGTTTCCATCTACCTCCCCCGTTCGCACGAGGCCGCGCTGCAGGCGGGCGACCGTTCGCGCCAGGAGGGGCCGCGGATCGACGCGCCCGTCCATACCGGCGAGGGCGGGGTGATCCTCGTCGTGGAGGACGATCCGCGCGTCAGCCGCTCCACCGTCGCGGCGCTGGAGGAGCTCGGCTACCTCCCCATCGCCTGCTCGGGCGGGCGCGAGGCGCTCGAGATCCTCGAGCGCAACGACTCGATCGACCTCGTCGTCACCGACGTGATGATGCCGGAAATGACCGGCCCCGAGCTCATCCGCGAGATGTCGCGCCTCTACCCGCATATCGGCGTGCTGTTCGTCACCGGCTATGTCGGCGAGGCGGGGGAAGCGGAGGACCTCTCCGGATACGATATCTTGAGAAAGCCGTTCACCGTCGCCGCGCTTGCGAACGCCGTCGCCGGGGCGCTGGGCTACGGGGCGGGCGGCGATCTCAGCGAATCGCGCCGCGGCGAAGAAGCCGCGGCAGCAGAGTGACGGCGGCGAGCAGAGGCCAGCGCCGCTGCCAGGGCTTGACCTCGATCGGCACGCCGGAATGGCGGCTGATCTTCCAGGCGAGATAATCGACCCCGCCCGCAAAGGTGAAGCTCGCCTTGGCGAGGCGAAGGACGGTGAGCGCCTTGCCCTTCCTCTGCCGGATCTTCCACGAGCCCGGGCGGTCGGCTGGCGGATCGGCGAGCACCGCTTCGCCGACGCGGCGGTAGCGCTCCGCGTCCGCATCGACGATCGAGCCGGCCTTGGTCTTGCGCTCGGCGCGGATTTCGGCGCCGTAGGTGAGGCGGAAACCTTCGCGGAAGACGGCGAGCGGATCCTCGCGCTCGGACGGCGTCAGCACCGGGCGGGTCAGCGCGAACAAGGTCGGCGCCGCCTGCGTGACCGCTTCGACCGTTCGCTCGGGCCCGCCTTCGTCGGACACCCAGACCAGCCGCGCCGGCTGCGCGAAGCGCGCCCAGACGGAGACGGAGCGCGCGTCGGGCGAGCATTCGCGGGCGAGGTCCGCCTCGCTCAGCACGGCATATTTGGCCGAAAGCCCTTCGTGCGCGAAGGGAAAGACGTTGGGCGGGACGAGCCGGTTCGCCGTCGCCAGCCAGCGGCGGCCATAGGCTTCGGGGTAATCGGAAACGACCAGGTAGAAATCGAGCATCAGCCCTTCGAGCTGCCTTTCGCGAAGGCACGAGCCGTAGAAGAGCACGGCGCGCGCCGCCGCCGGATGCTCCCGCGCCACCGCCTCCGCCATCGCTACGACGCGCGGATCGACCGGCTCGGCGAGTTCGGCGGCGATGAGGTCTTTGAGGGATGAAGGCGCGGTCACGCCGCTCCCTTAGTCGCCGGCGCGCGAGCGGGCGAGCCCCCCGCGCAGGATGAAGAGGCCGACGAAGGCCGCCCAGCCGACCTGCGCGGCGTAGACCATGAAGGCGCCCGTGACGTTCATCCGGATCGCGCCGCTCGCGAGCACGCCGACGGTGACCGCCGCGGCGGAGATGCCGAGCGCGGCGGTGACGCGCGCGAAGACGGTGCGGTCGCGCAGCAGGTCGAACGACCAGAGCGAATAGGCGGCGCCGATCGCGAAGACGGCGACCGCGTCCAGCGCCTGGTTCAGCGCCCAGGCGAAGGCGAAGACGTCCGGGCCGACGCTGCGCACGCCGTTTTCGGCGAGGGAGGGCGTGACGAGGCCGTTCACCGTGGCCGCCCCGATGTTCGCCGCGGCGCCGATCGAATAGGCGAGGAGGCCGGCGAGCACCGCCGGGCGCCCGAGGCCGCGCGCCCGTGCGAAGTGGGTGAAGCCGAACAGCATCGCCCAGACCATGACGATCATGAAGGCGTGAATGACGATGGCGAGCTGCGCTTCGGCGAGGCGGGTCGGGTGGTGGGCCATTCCGAAGACGATCCCCACCGCCGCCGCGATCAGCGCAATCCCCGCCGCTCTGTCTCCGCTTCCCACCTTCACACGCCCCTCCTCTGGACAAGCCCCTGCCGCGCGCCGAAGCTGGCCCGTGAGCGGCGCGGGCGGAAGCGAAAAACGCGGCGTACCGGACGGGGAGGGCAGATTGTCCGGAAAGACGAAGCAGGACCCGCGGACGGCGCGTACGCGAAGGGCCTTGGTCGGCGCGTTCGACCGGTTGTTCCTCTCGGGCGGGCGCCGCCCGGTCGCCGCGGCCGAGATCGCGGCGGAAGCGGAGGTCGCCGCTCCACCTTCTACGAACATTATGGAAGCGCCGACGCCCTCTATCTCGAAGCGCTGAAGCGGCCGCTTGCCGGCCTCGCCGAGGCGGCGGCCGGGCGCGGCGATCCGGCGACGCTCGAACCTCTGCTCGCCCATTTCTGGGAGCAGCGCCGCCATGCCCGCGAGACGCTGGCCGGGCCGCTCCGCCCACGCGTCGGCAGCCTGTTCGCCGATCTCGTCGAGGAACGGCTCGAAGGCGCGGCGCTCTCGATAGCGCCCCGCCTCGCCGCGCGTACGCTGTCCGAAGCCGCGCTCGGGGCTCTCTCCGCCTGGTTGGCCGGCGAAGCGCCGTCGTCGCCGGCGGAGCTGGCCGCCGCGCTGTGCCGGAGCGGCGCCGCGCTTCGGGCGGCTCTTGAAAGCCCTGCGCACACGTCGTAGAGTGCGGCTTGCGGACCGGGCCCCTCTGGCGGCCGTCTCCTGGACGACCGTGATGTCGGACCGCATCGGGCGAGCTCGATGCGACGGACATGGCCAAATCCCCTGCCGCTCCCTTGCATTCGAGCCGCCCGATCGATGAACCCATCGAAGGAGAGTGGCTATGTGTTCCTTGATCTACCGCGCAGCGCCCACGCACGTGACGAGGCCTTAGAGCCGCGCCGCTTCACAGGCTCATTGCCTGAACCATCCCCGCGTTCCGGGCCCCTCTGGCGGCGCTTCAAGCCGCGATGTCGGACCGCATCCCCCTGCCCTTGCATGACAGGAGATGCCCCATGGAATTTCTCGACCTTCTCTGGCTCGGCAAGCCGCTCTGGATGTGGCTCGGCTTCCTCGCCGTCGTCGCCGCGCTCCTGGCGCTCGATCTCGGGCTCCTCAACCGCGGCGCGGGCGAGATCGGAGTCGGGCGCAGCCTTGCGCTGTCCGCTTTCTACGTCGCGCTCGGCCTCGGCTTCGGCGGGTGGGTCTGGTGGCAGCTCGGTGAGGAGGCGGGCCTCGCCTACGTCACCGGCTTCGTCATCGAAAAGAGCCTGGCGATGGACAACGTCTTCGTCATCGCCACCATCTTCGCCTATTTCGCCATCCCGCGGCGGCACCAGCACCGGGTGCTCTTCTGGGGCATATTGGGCGTCATCGTCCTGCGCGCACTTATGATCGGCGCGGGCGCGGCTCTCGTCGAGCGCTTCGAATGGGTGCTCTATCTCTTCGCCGCCTTTCTCGTCGCGACCGGCGTCAAGATGTGGCTCTCGGCCGAGAAGGAATACGACCTCGCCTCCTCGCCGATCCTCGCCTGGGCGCGGCGGCGCCTGCCGGTCACCGACGACCTGCACGGAGAGCGCTTCCTGGTGCGCCGGACGGACCCGGAGACCGGCCGCACAGCCTGGGCGATGACTCCGCTCTTCCTCGCGCTCCTGATGGTCGAAGGCGCCGACCTGGTCTTCGCGGTCGATTCGGTGCCCGCCATCTTCGCGATCACGACCGACCCGTTCATCGTCTACACGTCGAACATCTTCGCGATCCTCGGCCTTCGCGCGCTATATTTCGCGCTGGCAGCGATGGTGGAGCGCTTCCGCTACCTGAAATATGCGCTGGCGGCGCTGCTGGTCTTCATCGGCTCCAAGATCTTCGTCGCCGATGCGCTCGGCCTCGCCAAGATCCCGCCGCCCGTGTCGCTCGCCGTCACCGCCGCCATCCTCGCCGCGGGCATCGGCTGGTCGCTGTGGAAGACGAGAACGCAAAGCCCCTCTCCCCTTGCGGGAGAGGGAGGGGCCCGGCGCGAAGCGACGGGAGGGTGATGGGATGAACGGGTGAGCAGGCGTCGGTGCGGGACCTCAGCACTTCGTGCCCTCACCCTCCCACCTGCCTTCGGCAGGCGGGCCCCTCCCTCTCACGTGAAGGGAGAGGGGTCTTCAGGTGCAGAGCGCGAGGTAGGCGATTTCCATGACGGTGCCGCCGGCGACCGGCGCCGCGCCTTCGCCGCCGCGCGGGCGGAAGTCGGTTTCCTGGAGAACGGCGCCGTCCGGGCCGTGGCGGCGAGTCGCCATGGCGTTGATCGTGCGGGCGGAGCAATCGACGCGCAGCAGGTAGGAGCCCGCGCTCGGGCCGCTCTGGCCGGGATTGATCAGGCGGAACCAGGCCTCGCGGGTCCTCCCTTCCTCGCGCAGCGACGCCGCGTTGATCGAGATGGACTGGCCGGTCGGCGCCGCGCCGAGGTTGAGCCAGAGCGGAGCCGCCGCGGCGCCGGGGGCGGCCGACGCCGGCGCCGCGGCTTCGGCGGCGGCGGACGCGGCCTGGACCACTTCGGGCGGAGTGACCTGGCAACCCTCGATCGCAGCGGCGACGGCGGGGCGGACGCGCCGGTCCTCGACGACGCCGGCGACTTCGACGAGGTCGACGGGCGCGAGCGCCGAGCGGCCGAAGCGCTGCGCCGGCATCAGGCGGGCGACGCGCTCGAGCTGGCGGAGCTGCCAGACGCTGAGCGTGGTCCCGAGCCGCTGCCCCATGCACTGCGCCTGGGGGGCGCTATAGCCGTAGCGGGCGAGCTGCGGCTGGATGATGCCGAGCTTCGGCCGCCAATAATCCGATGCGTAGCCCGCGCATCCGGCGAGCGCCGCGATCGGCAGGAGGGCAGGAAGAAGGCGGCGCATATGGGTCTCCGGGTCGTGTCCAGCCCGATCTTCTAGCCCGGGCCCCGCCCCGGCGCGAGGGGCCTCGCGCCCCGCCCCCCCATGCGATCACGGTTAACAGCTTCGAAACCGTCTCCGCCTAGCCTGGCCGCCTACAGGGGAGACGTTTATCGTGGCCGCGCGCAGATCGAGCATGTTCGGAAAGGCCGCGGCGGGCCGCATCGTCGGCACGCCGGAGGACGATTCGCTGCAGGGGACGGACGGCAACGACGTCTTCGATCTGCGGGGCGGCGGATACGATTCGGCCAGCGGCCTCGCCGGCCGCGACGTCTTCTATGTCGGCGCGCGCGCCGGCTCGGTGGAGATCGACGGCGGCGGCAACGCGGACATCGTCATCCTCCAGGGCGATTATTCGGACGGCCTGTATCTCGAAAGGATCGCCAATCTCGGCCATCTCGGCTCGCTCTCGCTCCTTTCCTCGGCCAACGACCTTTACGGCGGCGGCGCCGCGGCCGCGAACGTCTACACGCTCATCGCGAGCGACCGCCTCGTCGCCGCGGGCCAGGTGCTGAAGGTGAACGCCGGCGGCCTTGGGCCCGGCGAACCGCTCTTCTTCGACGGCTCCGAAGAAACGGACGGCGCCTTCTGGATCTACGGCGGCAAGGGCTACGACACCCTGCGGGGCGGCGCCGGCGACGACCTGTTCATCTTCGGCCCCGACGGCCGCTACGAATATGACAGGGTGGACGGCGGCGGCGGCCACGACACGATCGTGCTTCGCGGCCAATACGACACGGTTTTCGGGGACGGCGGGATGACGTCGAACGTCGAAACGCTGCGCCTCCTCTCCTCTTCCGATGCGAGCTTCGGCGGCGGCGGCGGCGGCGGGCCTTTCCATTATACGATCGAACTGGGCGATTCGAGTTCAAGGCCGGGGTCGCTCTTCACGGTCGACGCGCGCGGCCTGCAGGCGGACGAGACGCTGGTCGTCGACGCCCGGGACGAAACGGACGGACCGGTTCGCATCCATGCCGGCAGCGGAGCGAATTACCTCTTCGGCGGGGGCGGGGCGGACCAGTTCGTCTTCGGGCCGGGCGCCGATCCGGGCGCGGCTGTGATCCACGGCGGCCCGGGCTACGACGTCCTCTACCTGCGCGGCGACCATAGGGTGGGGCTCGGCTTCGCAGACATGCTGAACGGTGTCGAGAGCGTCGCCCTCCTCTCCCGCCACGACACCGGCTTCGGAAGCGGCGGCGGCGACGGCGCGTTCGATTACCACCTCTATCTGGGCGACGGGGTCGCAGCGCCCGGCGGGAGCTTCACCGTCAACGGCAGCCGCCTCGCCGCGGACGAGAGCATGACGATCGACGGCCGGGACGTGCTTTCAGGCTCGCTCAGGATCTTCGGCGGCGCAGGGGACGACGAACTCATCGGCGGCGCGGGCGCCGACCTCATCGCCGGCGGCGGCGGCGGCGACATACTGACCGGCAATGGCGGCGCGGACCTGTTCCGATTCCAGTCCGTCGGCGACGGGTTCGACTTCATCCGCGACTTCGCGCCCGGCGTCGACCGGATCGACCTCAGCCGGATCGACGCCGATCCGACCGCGGCCGGCGACCAGTCCTTCGCCTTCGTCGGCCCGGAAACGTCCGCCCCGCCCGCGGGCACGGTTCGCGTGAGGTACCACGACGACATCTGGGTGGTGGAAATCCACCTCGACGGCGATTTCCTCGCGGACCTGCAAATCTACCTCGCCCCGGCCGGCGCGCCGCTCACCGCCGCCGACTTCCTGCTTTGAGCGGGCGGCCCCTCGCCGCACTGCAACATCCGCACTTGCGCCGGACAAGCTTGCATTTGCACGATTAGGCCGGGCTTCCCAGTTAGGGCTGAAGCTTCTCGACCTTGAAAGTAGAAAAAGATGTTCAGCCTCGTATCCCTCTACCTGCGCGTCCTCTCCGGCCGCCTCGACTTCGACGAAAAGGGGCGTCCGGTCTTCTAGGCCGCTTCCGTCTCCAGGCCGCCGCCCCGGCGTTCAGGCGGCGGGCAGCCGGACGTGGACAATCGTGCCCTTGCCGACGACGCTTTCGATCTCGAGCCGCCCGCGGTGGCGCTCGACGACATGCTTGACGATGGCGAGCCCCAACCCGGTCCCGCCGACGGCGCGGCTGCGGCCGGGATCGACTCGGTAGAAGCGCTGCGTGACGCGCGGGATATGCTCGGGCGCGATCCCCTCCCCTTCGTCGGCGACGGCGAGGTGGACGAAGCCGGGCTCGCGCTTCAGCGACACGGTGACGGGGCGCCCGGCGCGGCCGTAGCGAAGCGCGTTGCCGACCAGGTTGTCGAGGAGCTGCATGAGCTCGCTGCGTTCTCCCGGCACCGGCGGCAGGCCCTCCTCCGCCTCCACCCGCACCTCCGAGCCGCGCGCTTCGGCGACGTGGCGCAGGTGCCCGGCCGCTTCGAGCGCGAGCGGCCCGAGCGCGAGCGTCGCGCTCGGCGCGCTGAACCGCTCCGCCTCGATCCGCGACAGGGACAGGAGGTCGTCGATCAGGCGCTGCATGCGCCGCCCTTCCGCCTCCATGATGCCGAGGAAGCGATCGAACGTCGCCGCGTCGTCGCGCGCCTTGGGATCGTGCAGCGTCTCGAGGAAGCCGAGCAGGGTGGCGAGCGGCGTGCGCAGCTCGTGGCTCGCATTGGCGACGAAATCGGTGCGCATCCGCTCGGCCGCCGCCGCTTCGCTGACATCGCTGAATCGCGCCGCGCGGTAGCCTTCGCCGAACGACGCCACCGTCATGGTCCAGCGCCGGTCGGGATCGCCGATGCCGGTCATCTCGATCTCGTTCGTGTCTTGGGAGCGGCCGAGGAGGCGCTCGAGCGCGGCGGGGTGCCTGACGGCGAGGCGCACGTCCCGGCCTTCGATCCAGGCGCCGAGCAAGGCTCGCGCCGCCGCATTGGCGAGGAGGATGCGCCCCTCGCGCACCAGGATCATCGGTTCGGCGACGACCTCGGCAACCGCGCGCGCCCAGTCCCCCGCTGCGGCAATCGGCGCCTCAGGCACGCGCGTCGAGGCGCCTTCCGAGCGTCACCAGGGCGGTGATCAGGACCGGCACGAGGACGATGCTCAGCACGACCTTGGCCGTGGCCTGGCCGATGATCAGCTCCTGGATCGGCCGAACGCCGAAGAACGAGATGGTGATGAAGATCAAGGTGTCGACGATCTGAGAAATCGCGCTTGCAATCGCGGCGCGCCCGGCCAGCCAGAGGCCGCCGCGCGAACGTGTCTCCGAGCCTCGCAGCTTCGCGAACAGGTAGACGTTGAGAAACTGGGAAACGCCGTAGGCCACGATGCCCGCCGCCATCAGGCGCCAGCTTTGGCCGAGGATGATCGGAAAGGCTTCCTTGGCCGGCTCGTACATCCCCGGATCGGTGGGAAGCTGGATCACCAGCCAGATGAGCGCAATGGCAGTGATCAGCGGAATGAAGCCGAAGCGGACGAGGCGGTTTGCGGTTTCATTGCCATGCAATTCCGCGACGGTGCTCGACAGGACCACCAAGAGCAGGAAGGGGAAAATGCCCGCCTCCACGGCGAGGTCGAACGGCAGCGTCACCTGTTTCGCGCCGAGCACGCCCGCGATGCAGACCATCCCGCCGTAAAGCACCGCATAGATGAAGAGCGAGCGCGGAATACCGCGCGAGGGTGCGGCGGAGGCGGTGGCGGCTGTGGGGGCGGCCGAAGCGGCGGCGGGGATTTCGCTGGTCATGGCGAGGATGCGTAGACCGTTTCCGCGCAGGTCAAAAGGGGTGAGTGCGGGAGGGCGGTCTGCGCTGCAGCCCGCCCGGCTCGGCCAAGCTCAGGCGCGGGCTGCAGCGCAAAAAGCCTTAACCGCGATCCCGTTCCGAGGGCTCCCCCTGCATCGGGCTGACGCCGCCATTGGGGCGGTGGTCCGGATTGGGCATGCCGCCGTGAACGCCGCCCATGCCGCCGGGGCCGCCGGGATCGTCGCCGATGCCGCCGCCGCCGCTCGCGCCGGTGTCCCGATCCGTATCCGTGCGCTCGGAGCGGCCGGCGCTCATGTCGCCGCTTTCGGCCGCCGCAGGCGTGCCGACACCGCCACCGTCGCCGCCGAGCCGGTTGGCGCGGTCGTCGCCGTCGCCTTCGCCTTCGATCACCTGCGGCTGGGCGCTGCCGTAATCGCCCTCTCCGCCCGACGCCGGGCCCGCCGCGCCCGCGCCCGCGCCTTCGGCCGTCGACGCGTAGCCGGGCCCGCCGGTCCCGCCGGTGTTTCCGCCGGTGCCGCCGCCGATGCGTTCGCCTTCATCTGCCATGCGAAGTTCCTTTTCCGATTTGAAGCTCGCCGGACCAACGCCAGCCTGCGCCAACCCGTTCCGGAGGAGCGCCACAAGGCTATTGCGACTTAATCGCAAGAGTGGCAGAAGATCGCCATGATCGTCTGCATCTGCAATGCGATTCGCGAAAAGGACGTCCGGGAGGCGGCCCGCTGCGGCGCCACCTGCCCGACCAGCGCCTATGCGGCCAAGGGCTGCCGCCCGCGCTGCGGCCAATGCTTCTCATTCGCACGCCAGATCATCGCTTCCGAGCGTGCGACTGCCTAGCAAGAGCAGGCGAATTTTTCGCAGATTTCCGCCGTTTTTGCGGGTTTCCATCGCCGTCTGAAACGACTATCCGGGGCCCAACAAGAGGAGGTCCCGATGAAGGGCGACGCCGAAGTCATCCGCCACCTGAACGACGCGCTCAAGAACGAGCTGACGGCGATCAACCAATATTTCCTCCATTATCGCATCCTCGACAATTGGGGCGTGAAGCGGCTCGCCAAATATGAATATGACGAGTCGATCGACGAGATGAAGCACGCCGACCGGCTCGCCCAGCGCGTGCTGTTCCTCGGCGGCCTTCCCAACTTCCAGATGCTCGGGCGCCTGCGCATCGGCGAGAGCGTCGAGGAGATCCTGCGCGCCGACCTGGAGCTCGAGCGCGAGGCCGTGGTGCAGCTCAAGATCGCGATCGCGCATTGCGAGACCGTCCAGGACTATGTCAGCCGAGACCTCTTCGCCTCCATCCTCGCCAGCGAGGAGGACCATATCGACACGATCGAGCAGCAGTTCGACATGATCGAACGCATGGGCCTTCCCAACTACATCCAGATCCAGTCCAGCCCGATCGTCGAGGGCTAGGCGGCAGCGGCCGCGCGCTGGCTTGGTGCGTGACGCCGGCCCCCTAGAGGGGGAGGCCGCTTCCACACTCGTTCGTCCCGAGCGAACTCGAGGGGCGCTGCTCAGAGTCCGAGCCTCCGCCCCTCGACTACGCTCGGGACAAACGGATCTTGTGCCTCCCTCCGCCCCGCCCGCCCGCACGCCGCTGGCAGCGGCGCCTCGGCTGCGCTAACCTCACCGCGAGCCTTGGGAGGGGACCCGATGACCGCCGCCACCGAACCAGCGCCGCAGCGCATCGCCACGCTCGACGTCCTGCGCGGCGTCGCGGTGATGGGAATCCTGGCGATGAACATCGCGAACTTCGCCATGCCGTCGCAAGCCTATATGAACCCGATGGCCTATGGGCATGAGGGGCCGGCCGATCTCGTCGCCTGGGCGGTCAACTTCGTGCTCGTCGACGGCAAGATGCGCGGGCTCTTCTCCTTCCTGTTCGGCGCGTCGATGCTGCTGGTGATCGAGCGGGCGGAGGCGAAGGAGGAATCGGCGGCGCGCGTTCACTTCCGGCGGATGCTGTGGCTCCTTCTCTTCGGATACCTCCATTTCTACTTCATCTGGAACGGCGACATCCTGACCGGCTATGCCAGCGTCGGGATGATCGCCTTCTTCTTCCGCTGGAAGGAGGACGACGCGCTGCTCAAGATCGGCTTCGGCCTCGTCGTCGTCCAGGTGGCGATCTTCGCGATGATGACGGCCGCTCTCGCCTACGCCGCGTCGGAAGCGGCGCAGCCGGGCGCGAGCGCCGAGGCTGTCAGGAACTGGGCGGACCTCCAGCGCGACATCGCGATGCCCGACGCCGCGAAGGTCCAGGAAAGCCTCGCGCTCCACGGCGGGAGCTGGACCGGCCTCGCCCGTCACATGCTGACCGAGCGGACCTTCGATCCGCTCACCATGCTTTTCATGTTCGGTTGGGAGACGCTGGCCTACATGCTCTTCGGCATGTGGGGCCTGCGCAGCGGCTTCCTGACCGGCGGCTGGGACGATGCGCGCTACCGCAAGGTCGCCGCGATCGGCTTCGGGATCGCGATCCCGGCCTATGCGGCGCTGGCGGCAATCATCTGGGCGAGCGGCTTTTCGGCCGTGGCGCTGATCGCCTGCGGAATGGCGGTGCCGACGATCCTGCGGCCGGTCATGGTCGCGGCCTGGGCGGCGCTCATCATCCTCGCGACACGGCGCGGCGGCGCGCTCACGGCGAGAATAGCAGCGGCGGGCCGCGCGGCCTTCACCAACTATCTCGGCACCAGCATCCTCATGACGGCGCTCTTCTACGGCTGGGGCTTCGGCCTGTTCGGCGATCTGCGCCGGATCGAGCTCTGGATCGTCGTGGCCGCAGCCTGGGCGCTGATGCTGCTCTGGTCGAAGCCGTGGCTGGAGCGGTTCCAGTACGGCCCGTTCGAATGGCTGTGGCGCTCGCTGGCGCGCTGGGAGGTCCAGCCGCTCAGGCGGCGGCCGGCGCTCGCCGCCGGCTAGCGCACCGCGTCAGCCCGGGTTCGCCGGACGATCCGGGACGCGGAGCAGGGCCTCCAGCGGCCCCGCCGGCACCACCCGCAGGCGCTCGCCTTCGTCGTCGAGCTGCGGGAGCGAGCGGCCGTCGGGGAGAAAGGCGCGCAGGCGAAAAGCGGCGCCGTCCGGGTCGTAGCGGGTGCAGACCACCTGGTCCTCGCCCGCGAGGATGGCGATCCGGAAGAAGAGGAGCATGTCCTCATCCTCCGGGCTCTCCGGCGCGCCGGGCACTTCGTAGAGGATGGCGTGAGAAACGGGGTCGCTGCAGTCCGCGGCGCCGACTCGGCGGCTCGCCGCGCGGACGGCGAAGACGTAGCGCGGCGTCAGGCGTCCGAACTGGACGAAGGGATTGTCGAGCGCCGCCGCGCCCGTGCCGTAGCTGTCGGCGATCCGCCAGCCGGCCGGGGCGAAATCGGCGATGCCCTCACGGGTGAGCATGACGACGGACGGCCCGTCGTCGCCGCCGCTGAGGTGCAGCCAGTGAGTCTCGGCGCCCGCCGCGCGCGCCCGGGAGTCCGGATCCGCCCCGCCGACGTTCCAGCCCGCCACGGCCGGGCCGGGCCCGTACATGCTCTCGCGCATGGTCGATACGGCGCCGCGCAGCGCGCCCAGCATGTCCTCCGGACGGGCCTCTTCCTGCTCCACGCCCGGGAGCGCTTCGCCGCCCGGCTTCTGGGCGAGGGCGGCAGCCGGAGCGGCGAGGATCGAAACGGCGGCGGCGGCGGCAGCAAGCAGGAACAGGCGCTTCATCGAGCAACTCCGCGGGAGGATGGCCAAGACCAGGCGCCGAAGCGCTTGTCCGGCAAAGGGAATTTCCGCGTTCGCCACGGCCCGCGCAGCGCGCTCAGTCCCCGCCGCCGGTCCCGAACGGGTTCTTGGAGCCGCGGAAGCTGAGGCGGATGGGGACGGCGCCGAAGCCGAGTTCGCGGCGCATGCCGTTGATCAAGTAGCGGCGGTAGCTTTCGGCCAGCATCTCGGTGCGGCTTCCGAAGACGACGAACGCCGGCGGGCGCGTGTTCACCTGCGTGATGTAGCGAAGCTTGATGCGCTTGCCGCCGGGCGCGGGCGGCGGGTTCTTTTCCACCGCATCCTCGAACCAGCGGTTGAGCTGGCCGGTCGAAACGCGGCTCGACCAGGTTTCGCGGATCTGGAAGGCGGCGGCGATGAGCTGGTCGATGCCCTTCCCCGTGATCGCCGAAACGGTGAGGAGCGGCACGCCGGGCGCCTGGGCAAGACCTTCCTGGAGCGCGGCGCTGATCCCCTGGAAGAGGCCGCTGCCGCCTTCCGCCACGTCCCATTTATTGATCGCGATGAGGAGCGCGCGGCCTTCCTGGAGCACCTTGTCGGCGATCTTGAGATCCTGGGCTTCGAGGCCGAGGGTGGCGTCTAGGAGAAGAACGACGACTTCGGCGAAATCGACGGCGCGGCGGGCATCGGCGACCGAGAGCTTTTCGAGCTTGTCCTGGACGCGCGCCTTCTTGCGCATGCCGGCAGTGTCGATGAGGCGCACGGGGCGGCGCTCCCCGTTCGGCGCTTCCCACTCCCAGTCGATCGCAATCGAATCGCGGGTGATGCCGGCTTCGGGGCCGGTGATGAGCCGTTCCTGCTGCAGGATACGGTTGATCAGAGTCGACTTGCCGGCATTGGGGCGGCCGACGATGGCGAGCTTGAGCGGCCCGTCCTCGCCTTCCGGCTCTTCCTCTTCGCTGGCGAGGCCCTCCAGGCGGGGGGCGAGCTGATCGAATAGGTCGCCAACGCCTTCGCCATGCTCGGCGCTGAGCGCGACCGGCTCGCCGAGGCCGAGCGAGAATGCGTCGTACAGGCCGGCGTCCCCGGCGCGCCCTTCGGCCTTGTTGGCGGCGAGGACGACGGGCGTGTCGGCGGCGCGGAGCCAGCGGGCGATCTCCTCGTCGAGCGGCGTCACGCCGGCTCGGGCGTCGATGATGAACAAGGCGACGTCGGCTTCGCGCACCGCCGCTTCGGTCTGCGTACGCATCCGGCCCGGCAGCGTCTGCGGGTCCTCGTCCTCATAGCCCGCCGTGTCGATGATCCGGAAATCGAGGCCGAGCAGGCTCGCCTCGCCCTCGCGCCGGTCGCGGGTCACGCCGGGGCGATCGTCGACGAGCGCGAGCTTGCGCCCGACGAGGCGGTTGAACAGCGTCGACTTGCCGACATTCGGACGGCCGACGATCGCGACGGTAGGGAGCTTCGGCATGCGGGGGCACTGCCCTTCCGGGGCTTGAGGGTCAACCGGTGCGGTGTGCGCATCCGTCATGCCGGACTTGATCCGGCATCCACCTTCTTCTTCGCGGATGCTGACGAGAAGATGGACCCCGGATCAAGTCCGGGGTGACGATCTTCCCTGCACTTCGGCCGAGCCTTACCGGTAGGCGGTCAGCCTTCCGCGGTCGTCGAGGACGTAGAGGGTGTTCCCCGCCACGACAGGCGAAAGCGATATGGGCGTGTTCGTGTTGACCGTCTGGAGCACGCTGCCGTCGGTCGGCGAGGCGAAGACGATCTGGCCGAGCGTGTTGACGAGCACCAGGCGGCCGCCGGCGAGCACCGGGCCGCGCCAGGTGATCGTGCCGCGGCGGTCCTCGACGTCGCGGTGCCGCTGGAGCTGCGACATCCAGCGCACCCGGCCCGTGGTCCGCGCGATGGCGAGGAGCTGGGCGGTGTCGGTGATCACGAAGACGAAGTCGCCCGCGACCCACGGCGTGCCGGTGCCGGCGATGTTCAGCTCCCAGAGGCGCTGGCCGGTGTTGAGCTCGAGCGCGACCATGCGGCCGCCCTGGCCGATCGCGTAGACGCGGCCCGCGTCGATCACCGGATCGGCGTCGATGTCGGACAGCGCATGGACCTGGGTCGTGACGGTGGTGCGGGTGAGCGCGTCCGACCACACCTCCTGACCGTTCTCGTAGCGATAGGCGGTGAGCTCGCCTGAGGAATAGCCGGCGACCACCGTCGACTGGCCGAAGGCGGGCGACGCGGCGCCGAACACGCCGGACGCTTCCGCGGAGCCCGAGACGGCCCAGCGCTGGGTTCCGTCGGCGGTGTTGAGCGCGAAGAGCTGGTTGTCCTGGCTGACGACATAGACGGTGTCGCCCGCGATGGTCGGATTGCCGCGCAGCGGGCCGCCGGGGCGGACCTGCCAGAAGACGTTCCCCGTCTGGGCGTCCATCGCCGCCGCGTCGCCGGCGCCGTTCACCGCATAGATGCGGCCGTTGTCGAAGCTGACGCCGCCGCCGAAGAGGGTGCGGCCGCTCGCCTGCGGGCTGGTGAGCTGGCGCTGCCAGACCGTGTTGCCGGTCTGCGGGTCGAGGGCGCGGATCACGGCCTGCGTGTCCATCGTGTAGATGCGTCCGCCGCCGATCACGGGCGGGGCGCCGAGGCGGCCGCTGGTGCTGCTCCCCTGCCCGATCGACACCGACCAGGCCGGAGAAAGCGACGTGCCGAGCGCGACATGGCCGACCGACTTGGACGCCGTGCCGCCGCCCTGCGCCCAATCGGCATTTTCGGCCGGGGCGGGAAGGACGACCGGAACGTCGGCAAGCTCGGGATCGACTTCGATGCCGGCTTCACCGCTCAGCACCGGAATGCGCTCGCCGACGGTGGGCGTGCCCTTGGGGCCGTTGCCGCCTCCGCCGATGATTCCGCAGCCCGACAGGATGGTGGCGGCGGCGAGCGCGAACAGGACAGGTCTCATTCTCATTCCTTCGTGGCGGGCGCGGCCGGAGCGGCGGCGGGAGCGGGCGCGGCGGGGGCATTGCCCCCGGGCGCCGCGCCGCCGCCGCCGCTCGCCGGCGCGACCTGCGTTGCATCGATACCAAGACCACCCGCCATCTGAACGGCACGCGAACGGATGGACTCCGGAACCGTGTCGTCTTCGGCAATGGCCTTGAAGACCTGGCCGGCCTGCTGCGCCTGCTGGGCGCGCAGGTGAGCATGGGCGGTGAGCTCGCCGGCGGTTCCGTGGAACGGGTTGCCGCGCTGCACGAGCGGGCGGAGGCGCTGGACGACCTGCGCGGGCTGGAGCCGCTCATATTCGATGATCGTCTGGCGGACGAGGGCGGCGTTGCGCACCTCTTCGGGAACGCTGCCGTCGGCGGCGACCTGGGCGAGCACGCGCGCGGCGCCGGCGGTATCGCCCTCCTGGGCGAGGAGGTTGGCGCGGCTGATCAGGCCGAGGCCGCGATACATGTCGTTGCCGCTCTTCTCGAGCTCGGCGATGCGCGGGGCGGTGCCGCGATAGGCGCCCGTCTGCATGCCCTCGACGACGGCGGTCAGCGCCTCGCCCTGCGCCTGGGCGCGGGATTCGCGGTGATTCTGCCACCAGATGAAGCCGCCGATCGCCGCGATCAGGAGGACGATGCCGCCGATGATCGGCCAGCGATAGCGCTCCCAAGTCTCGAGCGCGCGGTCGCGGCGAAGCTCGTCGTCCACCTCGCGGTAGAAAGCCTCATTCTCCTTCGGCTTGATCGCCAACTCGTTTTCTCCACAAAAGGCGGGCGCCGCACCGGCGGCTCACGCCTTTGAAAAACCTGCTTTGCTTGGCGCTCCGGCCGATCGGCGGGCGCGCGGCCCCCGCGCTTCCTTACCGGGCGCTTGGCCGGGAGGAAAGACCAATCGGACGGTGCGTTCAGCCGGCGGGTTTCATCTGGCTCGGGCGGTAAATCTGCTCTTCGGTCGGAAAGGCGCGGCTCTTCACTTCACCGGCATAGGCCGCCGCGGCCTCGCCGATGCGGGCGGCGAGATCGTCATAGCGTTTGACGAAGCGGGGCGTGCGCTCGAACAGGCCGAGCATGTCTTCGGTGACCAGCACCTGGCCGTCGCACCGGGCCGAGGCGCCGATGCCGATGGTCGGGCAGGAGATTGTGCGGGTCGCCTCGTTGGCGATCTCCTCCATCACGCCTTCGAGGACGAGGGCGAAGGCGCCGGCTTCGGAAACGGCGCGGGCGTCGGCGAGGATCTTCGCCGCTTCCGCGTCGTCGCGGCCGCGCGCCCGGTAGCCGCCGAGCGCGTTCACCGCCTGCGGGGTGAGGCCGACATGGCCGATCACCGGAATGCCGCGGGCGACGAGAAAGGCGATCGTGGCGGCCATCGCTTCGCCGCCTTCGAGCTTCACCGCGGCGGCACCGGTCTCCTTCATGACTCGCGACGCGCTGCGGAACGCCTCCTCGGGGCTTTCCTCGTAGGAGCCGAACGGCATGTCGATGCAGACCAAAGCGTGCCAGGAGCCGCGCACCACGGCGGCGCCGTGGGCGCACATCATGTCGAGGGTGACGGGGATGGTGGAAGGAAGGCCGTAGATGACCTGGCCGAGGCTGTCGCCGACGAGGAGCATGTCGCAATGCGGATCGAGCAGTTGCGCCATGCGCGCCGTATAGGCGGTCAGCATCACGATCGGCTCGCCGCCTTTCCGCGCCTGGATGGCGGGCGCGGTGAGGCGGCGCATCGGCGCCGGCGTCGGGTTGGCCCGCGAAGTGGCGGTGTCGAGCGTGTAGGTGGACATGGGGCCCGCCTTAGCGCGTCGGGCGGAGGCTGGCAAAAGAAGGGGCGTCGCAAAGAAAAGGCGCGCGAGGCTTGGCCCCGCGCGCCCTCTTTTCTTGGAACCCGACCGGCTTACCAGCGGCTGCGCGAAGCGTAGCCGCGCTGCAAGCGGAAGTCGCGGATTCGGCCGTTGCCGTAGGCGACGCAGGTGAAGCGCTCGCCGTAACCGCTGCTGTACCGGCGATCGTCGTAGCGGTTGTCGTAGCCGCGGTTGTCGTAGCCGCGGTTGTCGTAGCCGCGGTCGTAACGACGGTCGTAGCGGGTGTCGTAGCCGCCATAGCCGCCCTCGACGACGCCTTCGACTTCGAAGCGGTCGTTCGAGCGGCGGTCCACGTCCGTGATGCGGACGCGGCCGCGGCCGGCGCGCTCGGCTTCGTAGGCGCAGCTGTTCACCGCCGCCGAATAGCCGTCGCGGTAGCGGTAGCGGTTGTTATAGCCGTAGCGCCCGCCGTCGCGGTCGAGCGCCCCGAGGATCGCGGCGACGCCGCCGAGGACGGCAACGCCGACGGCAATGTCCCCGCCGTCGATCCCGCCGCGGCGGTCGTAGCGGTTGTCGTAGCGATTGTCGTAGCGGTACTGCGCCGAAGCGGGCGCGGCCGCGGAAACGGTGAGCGCGGCCGCAGCGGCACCGAGCAGGATCTTCTTCATGGTCAAACCCTCCTGAAGTTCGCCCGAAGCCCCGGGCCATGCCTTGGGATTAACCCGATTGCACTGACCTCCCGCTGAACCTTTCGTAGCGCAAGGTTCATCTTCGCTAAGACGGGTTGAAGGCACCCGCAGGGACGGCTCTCACCTCCCGGCGGCAGGATCGAGCGCGCCCCGATCCCGCCGCCGCGAGATTACCGCGGCTGCAGCCCCGTATGCCGGGCGATGAAGGCGTACATGTCGCCATATTCCTCGATCTGCATTTCGGTCGGTTTGCCCGATCCGTGACCGGCGCGCGTTTCGATGCGGATGAGCTTGGGCATCGGCCCCGTGTCCGCCGCCTGCAGCGCCGCGATGTACTTGAAGCTGTGGCCCGGTACGACGCGGTCGTCGGTGTCGGCGGTCGTCACCAGCACGGCCGGGTAGCGGACGTTCGCGCGGATATTGTGATAGGGCGAATAGGCCCGGAGGATCCGGAAGTCGGCCTCGCGGTCCGGAAAGCCGTAATCGTCGGTCCAGTAGCGGCCGGCGGTGAAGCGGTTGAAGCGCAGCATGTCCATGACGCCGACGCCCGGAAGCGCGGCGGCGAACAGGTCGGGCCGCTGGTTCACCACCGTGCCGACCAGCAGGCCGCCGTTGGAGCGCCCTTCGATCGCAAGCTGCCGGGGCGTGGTGATGTTCTGCGCCACGAGATGCTCGGCCGCGGCGATGAAGTCGTCGAACACGTTCTGCTTGTTCGCGCGGCGGCCGGCATCGTGCCAGGCCTGGCCGTATTCGCCGCCGCCGCGCAGGTTCGCGACGGCGAGGACTCCGCCCATGTCCACCCAGGTCAGCCAGCGCGGCTGGAAGGCGGGGACCTGCGAGATGTTGAACCCGCCATATCCGTAGAGCAAAGTCGGGTGCGTCCGGGTGGTGTCCATGTCGCGCCGGTGCATCACGAACATCGGAATGCGGGTGCCGTCCTTGGAATTGTAGAAGACCTGGCGGACGACATATTGCTCGGGATCGAAGCGGAGCTGCGACTGGGCGAAGACCGAGGTTTCGCCCGAGCGCGCGTCGTAGCGGTAGATGGTCGGCGGCCGGTTGTAGCTCGCGAAGGAGTAGAAGCTTTCCGTCGAGGTGGCGTCGCCCGAGAAGCCCGATGCCGTGCCGATACCGCCGAGCTGCACTTCGCCGGTCCGCCGCCCGCTCATGTCGTAGGTGCGCACCTCCGTCTGCGCGTCGCGCAGGTAGGAGGCGATGAGGCGGTTGCCGACGATGGACGCGTCGGAGAGCGTCGCCGCATCCTCCGGCACGATCTCGCGGATCTGAAGCGTCGGGCGCGACACGTCGGTCGCGACGATGCGCTGGCGCGGCGCGTCGCGGTTGGTGCGCCAGTAGAAGGTGGTGCCGCTGTTGCCGATATAGGTCCAGTCGTGCTCGAGGCCGCTGATGAAGCGGCGCGGCCGGGCGTTCGGGCGGGTGAGGTCGATCAGCGTCACGTCGTAGCGCGCGTCGGTGCCTTCGGAGGAATAGACGATCAGCCAGCGGCCGTCGTCGGAGACTTCGCCGCTGTTGCTGAGCGTCGGGCGGTCGGGCTGCGCGTAGACCAGCCGGTCCTGGCTTTGCGGCGTCCCGATCCGGTGGAAGTAGATCGCCTGGTTCTGGTTGGTGGACTGGAATTCCTGCCCCGCCTGCGGCTGCGGGAAGCGGGAATAATAGAAGCCCGAGCCGTCATGCGCCCAATCGAGCGGCGAAAACTTCACCCAGCGGATTTCGTCGGTCATCACCCGGCCGCTCTCGACGTCGAGGACTCGAACGGTGCGCCAGTCCGAGCCACCTTCCTGGATCGCATAGGCGATGCGGCGGCCGTCCTTGGACGCTTCCCATTCGCCGAGCGCCACCGTGCCGTCCTGCGACCAGGTGTTCGGATCGAGCGCCACGCGCGGGGCGCCGTTCAGGCCTTCGCGCATGTAGAGGACCGACTGGTTCTGGAGGCCGGTATTGCGGGTGTAGAAATAGCGGTTGGCGCGCTTCACCGGGATGCCGAAGCGTTCGAAATTATAGACTTCGCGCATGCGGCTGCGGAAAGCTTCGCGGGCGGGGAGCGTCGCGAGATAGCGCTCGGCCACGTCGTTCTGCGCCGTCACCCAGTCGCGCACGGCGGGATCGTTGCGGACGTCGTTCTCGAGCCAGCGATAGGGATCGGCGATCGCCTCGCCGAACTGAGTCTCGGACACGGTTTCGCGCCGCGTCTCGGGGTAAGCGAGCGCCGCAGCGGCGGCCGGAGCCGTCATCGGCGCGGCGGCCGGCGCCGTTGCGGCGCTTCCGACGTCGGTGCCGGCATCGTTTATCGAACAGGAGGCGGTGGACAGGAGGAGGAAGAGGGCGGCGGGACGAATGGCCATGATTGTCCTTGCAACTTGAGGAGCTTGGATGCCGCTTCCCTAGCGCGTCCGGAGCGATTCTCCAAAGCCTGCCGGAACCGCCCGAGGCTTCCGCGCGTCGGACGCGGCAAGGAGACCGCAAGATGGAAGAAGAGAAGCCGAACGCCGGCACCGGCACGCCCGACAATCCCAAAAGCTGGGGCGCCGCGGGCGACGTCGACCGCCGCGAGCCCGAAGCCGTCGACAAGTTCAACGGACGCTCCGGCGGCGGCGATTCGGGCGGCGGCGCTTATCCCAACCCCCACACCGGCAAGGAAGCCAAGCGCGGCGGCTTCATGGACCATGGCGGCCAGACCGACATGTCCTACCACGGCACCGGCCAGCTCGGCGACGAGAAGACCGGCGGCAACGCCAACGCCCCCGCTACTGAAGAGAAGGATGCCGACAAGGCCGGGCGCGAGGAGTAAGCGGCGCACGGCGCTGAGGAAGAACCTTCTAGACCCACTCCGTTCGTCCTGAGCCTGTCGAAGGGCTGTCCTTCTCTTTAGGCGTCGGCGGAAGAAGAAGGGCAGGGCTTCGACAAGCTCAGCCCGAACGGTGTTTTGGTCGCCCCCCCGAACGCAAGAAGCCCCGCCGCGCAAAGGGGGGAACGCGGCGGGGCTCTTTCGGGCCGAAGCCCTGGCCGCAGGGAGGAAGCGGCGTGGCTTGAATCTGGTAATTAGCAGCGTATTTTCAAGGTGTTCGGGCGAACACCATCGCCATCGGGCCGACGGCGGAATGCGCGTCGCGGCGGCCCGCGGCAGGGTCCCACAGGCTCGATACGCTGCCGTCGAAAAAGAGCGCGTTCGGGCACTTGAGCACGTCCTTGAACAGGCGCGCGAAGCGGCCGAACGAGACGGGATCGTCGGAAATGACGAAGAAGGCCGTCCGCGGGTTCGCGACGCCGACGCCGTTGCGGACCATCCGCGACTCGCCGTCCGCGCTGATCCGCGGGTGGAGCGCGCCGCCGACGACCAGCATCGGCCCCGACTGAGTCGCCCACATCACCCGCGGCGGCGCCCGTCGGGCATAGGCGTCGCTCGTCAGGATCGAGACTCGCCCCTCCTCGTCGACGGCGAACACGCCGTTCGGCTTCATGTGGAAATTGCCCGGCCCGTCTCGAAGGTTGATCCGCTTCAGCCGCTCGCCGCCTTCGACGTGGAGCCCGATCGGCCGCCCCTCCTCGTCGTACATGCCCGCGTTCATCGCGAAGAGCAGGTGGCGGGAGCGCTCGCCGAGATGCCGCTCCAGCGCGTCGAAGGTCCGGAGCGGCCCGGCATCGCCGGCGCTCGCAAGCTCGATCCGGTGCGCCCGCGCGTCGTAGCGGCACACCGTGAACTGAGATCCTTCGAAGTTCCGCGCGCGGCAATGCCCCGCCTCCACCGTCTCAGGGAGAGCGGGCGCATTCGCCTGCTCGCCCGCCTCCTCGCACGCGGCGATCGTGAGGCAAGCGGCAAGGAGGAGGAGCCTAGAGCGAATAACCGCCGTCGGAGACCAGGCAGGCGCCGGTCATGAAGGCCGATTCCTCCGAAAGCAGAAAGGCGATCTGGCCGGCGATCTCGTCGGCGGTGGCGAAGCGGCCGAGCGGGCTCGCCGCGGATCCGACGGCCTTGAACGCCGCCGCTTCGCTTCCGGTCTGCTTCACCAGATGATCGAAGAACGGGACGCCCGACCAGATCGGCGTTTCGACGCCGCCCGGCGCGATGGCGTTGATTCGAATGCCGTCCGCCGCCGCTTCCTTGGCGGCGATCCGGGCGAGGTGGATGACGGCCGCCTTGGAGGCGCCGTAGGCGGCTGTGCCGGGCTCCGCCTTGATGCCCGCCGCCGATCCGGTGATCACGATGGCGCCGCCGGTGCCGGTCGAGCGGATCGCCTTCAGCGCCGCCTGCAGCGTCAGGAACGCACCGTCCAGATTGACGCGCATCACGTCCCGCCACTCGCCGAAGCTCATCTCCCCGATCGGCGTCCCCGCGCCCACGCCGGCGTTGACGACCGCGTGGGTGAGTCCGGTCAGGTCCATCCGCGCCCAAAGCTCTTCATCGGCGACGTCGCCCACGATCGGCTGGCGCTCGCACGGCAGCGTAAAGCCGAGGTCGCTCAGCCGCTCGGTGTCGCGGTCGATCAGGATGAGCTTGCGGGCATTGCCCTGGGCAAGCCGCATCGCAACGGCGGCGCCGATCCCGGAAGCGGCGCCGGTGACGAGAATGCGTGCGGAGGAGAAGTCGTACATTGCG
>DASQND010000109.1:0-4519 GCA_035645215.1 Allosphingosinicella sp. | reverse complement strand
ACGGCGTAGATCTGGAGCCAGGTGGCGCCCCTCAGCTTCGACGCAATCCCGAAGCGGACGGAAAGCCAGACGGCGGCGAAGATGCCGAGCTGCTTGCCGACGAACAGCCCGGCCGCGATGCCCAGCGGGAGGGGGGCGACGAGGTCGCCAAGCCCCATGCCGGCGAGCGATACGCCGGCGTTGGCGAAGCCGAAGAGGGGGACGATCAGGAACGCCACCCAGGGAACGAGCGCGTGCTCGAGGCGGTGGAGCGGAGACTCGGCGGCGTCGGGCGCGCCGGGCGTGGTGACGACCGGGATCATCAGGGCGGCAAGGACGCCGGCGACGGTCGCGTGAACGCCGGAAAGGAGCACGGCGTACCAGAGAAAGGCGGCCGCGATCAGGTACGGCCAGAGCGCGCGGACGCCGCTCTTGCCCATGATGTACATGGCGACGAGGATCGCGGCGGCGGCACCCAGCGCGAGCGTGTCGATGGCGGAGGTGTAGGCGAGCGCGATGATCGCGACGGCACCCATGTCGTCGGCGATGGCGACGGAGGTGAGGAAGAGCTTCAAGGACGTCGGCGCGCGGCTGCCGAGAAGGGCGAGGACTCCGATCGCAAAGGCGATGTCGGTCGCGGCGGGGATCGCCCAGCCGCGCGCCAGGCCCTCGACGCTTCCGGTGAGCGCGAGGTAGATGCCTGCGGGGACGATCATGCCGACGGCGGCGGCGATGACGGGGAGGCGGCGCTTGTCCCAGGTCGAGAGGCGGCCGTCGACCAGCTCGCGCTTGATCTCCAGCCCGACGAGCAGGAAGAAGACCGCCATCAAGGCGTCGTTGATCCAGAGGTGGACGTTCATCGGGCCGAGCTTGTCGGAAAGGACCGGCCCGGTCTCCGCGTGGACGAGGTGGTGATAAGCGTCGGCGAGCGGGCTGTTCGCGGCGACGAGGGCGAGGGCGGCGGCCGCCATCAGGAGGATGCCGCCGGCGGCCTCGCTGCCGAGAAAAGCGCGAAGCGCCGAGCGGGGACGAAGGGTCTCGGTTGCCATGCGGCGTCCCTAGCGGTGCAGGGACCGCGGGGACAAGGGCGTTCGGGCGGACTCGCCGGCGCTTCTAGCGCGGCGCCAGCGCGAAATCGGCGCGGACCTGCACCTGGCTCGTCGTCATGCCGGGCCGGATGTCGGGCGGCGGCGGCGGGGAGACGGTCTGCATCTCCGCGGGCGCGGATGCGTCCATGTCGTAGCCGTAGCGGGGGCCGCCGCCGCCTTGCCCGGAGTCGCGGATGACGAGCACGCGCGCGACCTTCATCCCGGCCGCTTCGGCATAGGCTTCGGCGCGGGCGCGGGCCGCACGGTAGGCGGCGGCATAAGCGGAGCGGTTTGCCGCTTCCGGGTCTGAGATTGCGAGGTTGGGGCCGGACAGGACGTTCGCGCCCGCATCCGTCGCCGCGGCGATCGCTTCACCGGCGCGGGCGATCTGCTTCACGCGGATTTCGATCAGGTTGTGCGCCTGGAAGCGCCCCCGGTCCGGCCCGCCGCCGACGCGGCTGAGGCTGACCGAGCGCGTCTGCACATGGTCGTCCTCGACGCCGAGTCCGCGCAGCGCCGTCATCACCCGCTGAATGACGGCGTTGTTCGCGGCGGTCGCTGCCGCGGCGGTTGGAGCGAGATTGTCGACTCCGAGGGTAATGCGGGCTTCGTCCGGCCGCGTGTCGGCGCGGCCGGTCGCGGAGACCTGGAGGAGCACTTCGTCGCGGCCGACGCCGCGCGGATCGGGCGGGGAGTCGCCGCAGCCCGCGAGGAGCAGCAATGGCGCAAGCATCGAACCGAACGCACGTCGCATGGCGGTCTCCTCTTCGTGGACGATATACTATCACGCGGCGCGGGGCGGTGGAAGCGGCGTGACGCGGGCGGTACGGCGGCCTAGAGGCGGGGCATGGACCAGCCGATCCCCGTCAACCAGATCGCCCACCTCATCCAGCTCGCCATAGCGCCGGTTTTCCTGCTCGCCGGCATCGGCTCGCTGCTCAACGTCGTCGCATCGCGGCTGGCGCGCGTCGTGGATCGGGCGCGGGTGCTGGAGGGGGAGATCCACTCCTACAATGAGGAGCAGAGGGCGCGCGCGGCGGCGGAGCTTTGCATCCTCGACCGGCGGATGCAGATCGCCAATTATGCGATCAGCGCCTGCACCGCTTCGGCTTTGTTCACCTGCCTGGTCGTGGCGATCCTGTTCGTGGCGGATTTGAGCCAGTTCGCATTCGGGCAGGCGATCGCCATGCTGTTCATCGCGACCATGGTGCTGCTGATCACCGGGCTGGTGCTGTTCCTGTACGAGATAAGGCTGGCGATGCGATCGCTGAGGGTGCGGAGCGAGCTGATCACCGGGCCGCGGAGGGGTTAGCCGTCATTGCGAGCGGAGCGAAGCAATCCAGTGGGCGGTGGTGCGGGTCTCCGGGTTCCGCTGGATTGCTTCGCTTCGCTCGCAATGACGTGGTGCGGGGTCTCGGAGGACGTGCCCCTTATTCCGCGGCGATCTGCTCGTCCGACTGGATGAGGCCGGCGACTTCGCGGGCGTATTCGGCGATGGCTTCGTCGAGGCCGCGGAGCATGAGGCCGCGCTTGCTTGACAGGATCGTGGCGGAGTCGCGGTGGCCCTCCTGGGCGATCACCTTGGTGCGGTCGAAGCCGGCCGCTTCGGCGATGCGGCAGGCGAATTCGTGCCAGCTGACCGCGCCCTGGTTGGCGAGGTGCCAGATGCCTGCTTCGCCGTCGACGAGGAGGTCGAGCGCGGCGTGGCAGAGATCGGGGACGTAGGTGGGCGAGACGGAGGCGCGGCTGTCGGCGCGGAAGGTCTCGCCAGCGGCCAACGCGGAGAGGGCCGCCCAGGCGAAATTGCAGCGGTCCCAGGGGCCGAAGAATGCGCTGGTGCGCACGACCAGGGCGCCGGGGTGGGCGGCGAGGACGCGGCGTTCCGCTTCGGCCTTGGATTCGCCGTAGGTGCCGACGGGGCTGACTTCGTCGTCCTCCACGTACGGGCGGCCGAGTTGGCCGTCGAAGACGAGGTCGGAGGAGAAGGTGACGAGCGGGATGCCGCGTGTCGCACAGGCTTTGGCGAGCGCTTCGGCGCCGTCGGCGTTCCAGGCGAAGCAGGCGTCGCGCTCGGCTTCGGCGTCGGCGACGCGGACGAAGCCGGCGGTGTTGATCACGGCCCAAGGCTGTTTTTCGTCGAGGGAGGCGGCAATCGAGGCCGGGTCGCAGATGTCGAGCTCGGCGCGGGTCGTGAGGCAATATGGGAGCGCCCGGCCTTCGCAGGTGCGGGCGAAGGCGTTGCCGAGCGTGCCGGTGGCGCCGGTGATCAGCAATTTGCGGCCGTTCCACTCGGTCGGCTTGCAGCGGCCGCTCCAGGGATAAAGCCGGGGCGGGCGGCGCCACCAGCCGGGGGAGTCGAGGACGGGATGGTCGAAGTCCTCGCCGTAGCCGTAGGCGCGCGCGGCCTTGGCGATGATTGTGGGACGCGGCGCGCCACCGCGCACGTCATAGGCGCCGGTGTCGTAGAAGCCGCGCTGCTGGGTGAGGAGGAAGCGCCAGTCGACGTTGCCGAAGGTCGACCACAAGGTGACGGCGCGAAGGTCCATGCCTTCGGCGCGCAGCTCGTTCGCGGTCTTCCAGACTTCGGCGAACCAGCGGAGCTGCTCGTCGCGGTGGCAGCCGTGATGGACTTCGGTGATCGCCATCGGAATGCCGTAGCGCGCCCAGGCTTCGCGCAGCCGCGGGCCGAAGCCGGTATCGTCCTCGAGCCGCTTCACGCGCACCGCTTCGGCGTCGACATAGGTGTCGCGGCCGTTCCCGCCGACTTCGTGGCCGGGATAGAGATGGATGCGGTGATCGAGGAAGCGCTCGCTGGTGAGATAATGGTTGATGCCGAGGAGGTCGGGCGTCGCTTCGCCGGATGCGAATTCCGCGATCTCGTCCTCACCGATCCCGGCTTCGATCAGGACCGGGTGCATGGGGTGGCGCGCGTCGATCCTGCCGGTGAGGAGATCGAGGCTCAGCCAGCGGCGCTCGTTTTCGAACGCGGCCTGGTAACGCAGCGGCGCGGTGGAGAAGCATTTGCCGAGGTCTTCGGTCTGGACGAGCTTCGCGTTCGGTACGGCGCTCCGGATCGCGCGCATCGCCGTCATGGTGCCTTTGCACTCGTTGACGAGGGCGCGGATGAAGGCGGCGAAATCGCGCGTGTGCGGGTACCAGTGGCCGTAAAGGGCGGAGAAGCGGGCGGTGGTCAGCGGCTCGTTTACGGGCGTCCAGAGCTTGATCCAGGGATAGCGCGCCGCGACCTTGGCCGCATAATCGGCGAGCTTTTCGGGGAAATCGGGATCGAGGAGGCTGGTGTAGCGCGGGCCGGAGCCGTGGTGGAGGAGGCCGCCGATCACTTCGATGCCACGCTCCCGCAGCATCTCCAGGCGCTCGTCCTGCCAGGTGAAATCGAGCGTGTCCGGGTCTTCGGGCGCGACGGCTTCCCAGAGGATGGGATAGCGCACGGT
>DASQND010000108.1:0-21162 GCA_035645215.1 Allosphingosinicella sp. | reverse complement strand
TTGATCGGATAGAAGCCGCCGCCTTCCGACGCCGGGCGCGCGCCGATCGGCGAACGGTCCGGATAGACGTCGAAGACGTTGTCGGCGCCGATGGCGAGCTCGAGCCTGCCGAAGGCGCGGTAACGCAGCTCCAGGTCCGTGATCCATTTGGCTCCGAGCCGGATGTCGTCCGGCCCGAGCTCGGTGAGGCTGAGCGGATTGGCGAGCGGCGCCGTCGCCCCCGGCGCGACCACCGAGCCGAAGCGGGTCGTGCGCGCGGTGATCCCGAAATTGCCCATTTCGCCGTCCGCGCTCAGCACGATCTTGTCGCGCGGCTGGCCGTCGGTGAAGCGGATGCCCTCGACGCGGCCGAAGAGGACGATGCCGGGGATGGTCGCGAGCGGCCCGAGATTGTTGAGCCGATTCTCGATCCGCGTGCGGTTCCGGTTGTAGGCCGCGGTCAGGTTCCAGTTGCCGAGGGACCCGGTCCGCCAGCGGTAGCTTGCGACCGCGTCGAGGCCGCGGGTGCGGGTGTCGAGGCCGTTGATGAAGAAGCGGGCCGCGCCGACGCTCTGGAAGCCGTTGGCGTCGAGCAAAGCCTTGACCGCCGCATTGACCGCGGGCGTACCGGCGCCGGCCGCGCCGAGGTTTTCGGTGAGGACGATCCGGTTGTCGATGTCGATCTGGTACAAGTCGACCGTGAAGGTGAGCCCGGGCACCGGATTGGCGGTCGCGCCGAGGCTGATGTTGACCGATTCCTCCGGCTCGAGATCGTTGGAACCGAGCGCGCGCGCCACGGGGCTGTCGACCGCGAGCGTGCTGATGTCGACGGGCAGGCCGTTGATGAAGTTGGTCGACGTCGTCGTGAAGAATTGCTGATGCAGCGACGGCGCCCGGAAGCCGTTCGAAATCGAGCCCCGCACCGCATAATTCTCGATGGGCTCGTAGCGCACGGCGAGCTTCCCGTTCAGCGTGCCGCCGAAATCGGAGAAATGCTCGTAGCGGCCGGCGAGGACCGCCGTGAAGCCCCGGAACAGATCGGCGTCGAGCTCGGCATAGGCGGCAAAGCTGTGACGGTCTTCGTCGGTCGCGCTCCCTGTGGGAATGCCGGGAAAGCCCTGCGCGCCGGCCGGCGCGGCGCGCCCGGGAAAGCTGCAGACGTTCGTCCCGGCGTTGAAGACGCCGCCCTGCGCCGCGCAGTTCGCCGCCGTCGTGGTGAAGGAGGCGCGGAACAGGGGACCGGTCTGGAAGGATTGCTCTTCGCCCGGGCGGATCCCGTAGCTTTCGCGGCGGTGCTCGGCACCGAGGCCGAGCGAAACGGGGCCGGCCAGGCCCATGTCGAATTCGCGCGAGAAATCGAGGTTGGCGACGAACTGGCCGTAACGAAGCCCGCCGGCGTCGAACGTCCTCTGGCTGGCGGTGCCGAACGACGTGTTGAGGCTGTTGCGAACCGTATAGTCGAAGCTGTTATGCCCATATTGCGCGGAGAGATCGGTGCGCCACCCGGCCAGTTCGCCGCGAATTCCGCCGGTCAGCGAATAATCGTCGAGGTCGGTGTCGATGAAGGGCAGGAAGCCTTCCGGCGTCAACGGGACGAAGTTCTGGGCGTTCGGCGCCTGGCCCGGAAGCAGCGCGCCGAAATCGCGATTCGCGGCCGCGCTCTGGTTGCGGAAATTGGCGGCGCTGAGGCCGTTGCGGTGCCCGTAGGAGCCGAAGCCGTAAAGCTCCCATCCGCTGCCGCCCAGGGGCATGCCGGTGTTGAGGAAGAAGCTGTAATCCTCGGTCTTGGCGTCGCCGTAGCGGAACTGGAGACGATCGAAGGTGAGCTCGCGCGGATCGAAGGCGGCGGTCGGCCGGATGAAGTTCGGGCGAAGATCGAAGCCGGCGCGATTGGTCGCGTTGCGGTCGCGATATTCGGCGGTGACGTTCACGAAGCCCTCGCCGAGCGGCACGCCGATATTGGCGCCGATCGTGTACATCTCGCCGTCCCGCGCGCGGCGCTCGCCGTCGCTCGTCGCGGCGAGCACGCGGTTGTCGTTCGGGTCGAGGAAGGGCTGGCCGTTGGCGTTCGTCTGCAGCCCGGTGATTTGCGCCACGTCGTTCAACGTCGTGTGATAGCGTCCGAAGGTGGCGGTGACGCGGCCGCCGTCGGACGCGTTGCGCAGCTGGATGTTGATCACGCCGGCGATCGCGTCGGAGCCATATTGCGACGAAGCGCCGTCGCGCAGCACTTCGATGCGACTGATCGCGAGGCCCGGGATCATGTTCAGGTCCACCGCCGCGCTGCCGCGGCCGATCGTGCCGTTGATGTTGAGCAGGGACGAGACGTGCCGGCGCTTGCCGTTCACCAGCACGAGAGTCTGGTCCGGGCTGAGGCCGCGCAGCGTCGCCGGGCGGAGCGCGTCGGTGCCGTCGGCGATCGAAGGCTGCGGGAAGTTGAAGGACGGCACGAGGTCGTTCAGGATCCGGTTGGTCTCGGTCTGGCCGCTATTCTGGATCGCCTCTTCGCCGATGACGTCGATCGGCACCGGGCTGTCGGCGAGGGTCCGGTCGGTGCGGCGCGTCCCGGTGACGATGATCGGCGAGCCGGCGGGCTCGGCCTCGCTCGTCTCGGTCTGCTCCGCGGGCGGCTCCTGAGTTTGCGCGGCGGCGGGCGTCGCGGCAAAGGCCGCGGCCGAGATGCCGGTCAGCAGCCAGGCGAGCGTGTGCATCTTGGTCATGTTCATTCCCCCATCGAATAAATTCGAAATATCCCCGGGGAGTGAGACTATCCTAAATCAGGAGAACGGGAAGCCCCTTGTGCTGCGTTGCAGCCGAGCCGCGACTTTGTGGCTGCGGGGGCACAGTGGACCCAAGCGCAGACCGTCACCCCGGACTTGATCCGGCCTCCACCTTCTTCTCGGCCGCGCCTGCAATAGAAGGTGGGTGCCGGATCAAGTCCGGCATGACGGCTTGAGAGCAAAGCGCCCGATCACCTCCGCGGCTGCGGCCTGTTTTCCAGGCGGGCGCTTTCGATGATGCGTTCGACCTCCGGGATGATCTCCGGGAAGAAGTGCCGCTTGGGCGCGTCGAACAGGATCATGTAGAGCCGGTTCGAAACGATCGTGCCGACGACGCGCCCCTGCCGGGTCACCTCGTTGCCGCCGAGATGCTCGTAATCGTACTGGAAGCCGGGCTGGCCCAGGAAGGTGCGCGGCTGCAGCCCCGTCATGGTGAAGCTCACCGATCCGGCGCGGATCCGGTAGTAGCTTTCGATCATCGAAGCGATTTCGGGCGGCGTCATGTCAGAGCGGAAGTTCGGCACCTGGCGGATGTCGCGGCGTCGCTGGTAGCGCACCAGAGGCTTGCCGTTCTCGAGCCCGCCGACGAAGGCGAGGCCGTCGAGCGGCAGTCCGTGCAGCGTCCAATTCTCCTCGCGCGGGATGTCCGTGGCCTGGCGCGGCACGCGGTTCCAGCGGATGGTCGGCCGCACCACCATGGTCCGGGCGACGTCCTGCTCCTGCGGCTCGATGAGGCGGAAGCGGTTGAAGCCGTAGCCGCCGCCATAGCCGCCGCCTCCCCCAGCGCAGCCGGCGACGGCGAGAGCGGCGAAGAGCGCGAGAATGAGCCTCGTCATGCGGCCTCCTATTGCTGGATCGAGTAGCGGACCATCGCCGCGTCAGGCGCGCTCGGCGCCAGCGCGAGATAGCGGGTGAGCGCCGCCTTGCCTTCTTCGCGCCGCCCGGCCTGGATCAGCGCATAGCCGTGCATCCGCCAGGCTTCCGGCGGCGCATCGGGAAAGGCGACGGCCAAAGCGTAGCTTACGGCGGAGAGCTCACGGTCGCCGCGCCGGCCGCGCAGGCGAATCGCTTCGCCTTCGTAGAAGCGCAGGAGGCCGTTCCAGCCGTCGGCGGCGAGATTGTTGACGATGAAGAGGCTCGCGCCGGGATCGTTCAGCTTCACCTGGTCGTCGAGCAGCATCTTGCGGTGCGCGCCGAGCGAGTTGAGGTAGCGGTCGCGGCCCCGGTCCCAGCTCTCCCGGCCGGTGCGGACTTCGGCCGCCGAGGCGCGAAGGTCCGCCATGCGGGTCTCGGGCGCCGGGTGGCTGGCGAGGAGCGAATAGCCGCGCTGCGGCCGCCGCCGCCGCATCTCCGCGCTGGCTTCCGTCTCCTGGATAAGCTGGCGCCAGACTTCGGGCGCGGCATTGGGGTCGTAGCCCGTCTCGGCCATCTGCCGGACGCTCATCGCGTCGGCTTCGGCCTCGAGCTCGCGTCCATAGGCGGCGAGCGTCAGGATGGTGCCCAATTGCGCGAGCCGAACCGCGTCGCCGAGATAGACGCCCGCGCCCGCGCCGCCGACGCCCGCGCCCATCGCGAAGATGGCGAACAGGTCGGTCTTCCGCCGCACGTCGCGCCAGCGCCGGATATGATGGCGGCGGAGGAAGTGGCCCGCCTCGTGGGCGATGACGGTGGCGAGCTGCGCTTCGTCCCGCATGCGGGTCAAAAGGCCCGTGAAGATCACCATGAACCCGGTCGGTGCCATGAAGGCGTTGAACTCGGGCACGCGCGCCAGATAGATTCTGAGATCCTGCGCCGCGACGCCGCCGACGCGGCTGACGATGCTCTTCATGTAGGAGACGAGGTTGGGATCGGTGACCAGCAGGTTCGATCCGGCGATCTCCTGTTCGACCCTTTCATATTCCTGCCACATGCCGCGTTCGTCGGCGGCGGTCGGGCGGTAGCCGGGGCCGATCAGCGACTCCATGTCGCGCGGCCTGATCCGCGCTTCCGCGGCGCCGGCCCCGACAATCCCGGTGCAGCAGGCGCAGCCGAGGCCCGCCAGCATCATTCGCCGTGTCAGTGGCAGTGCGTCTTCCATACTCATACTGGCCTCCTCGAGGCTTTAATCGTTGTCGCGGTTGCGGACGTTGCGGCCGGCGCGCATGCGGCCGATCAGGCGGTCGACCATCTGCGCGGCCCCCTCGCGGGTGCGGATGTCGCCCGACGAGGCCCGGACGACGTTGAACCAGACGACCTCGCCGGTTCGGAGGTCGACCAGCGAGGCATAGCCCTGCTGCGAAGCGCCGCCGATCTGCGGCGCGCAGAAGCCGACCAGGCAGCCGGCGATGCCGAGCACCTGGAGGGCGATTCGCCCGGTCGAGGCGTAGCTGTCCTGCGCGTTCATGAAGAGCGCATAGTCCATGCCGGTCGCCTGGCCGAGGCGCACCGCGTCCTGCCCCAGCGTCCAGTCGAGCCCCTGACGGCGCTTGGTGGGGAGCGTCAGGCCGGCATAGCGGTGGACGACGATGGCGTTGCCGACCGCGGCGAACAGGCGCTCGACCTCGGCCACTTCCTCCGACGACATGCCGCGCACGCCTTCGCGGTTTTCGAGCACTTGGGTGCGGCCGCCCCGCGCCGCCTGCTGCTGTTGCAGCGCCTCGAGGATGAAGCCCCGCGCCTGCTCCGTCCATTCCGCGCGCGGCTCGATAAGGCCGCCGGGCTGGATCTGCCCGACCGAGACATAGGGGCGCATGACGAGAAGGGAGAAGTCGCCCTGCGGCGGCGCGAACTCGACATCGGCATACTGGCGCGTCTGCGTGCAGCCGGCAATCGCGAGCGAGGAAGCGACGGTAAGAACGAGCGCGGACCGGATCATGACGCCACTCCTGGATGAGCCGAAGAATCAAGGGTGGCGGAAAAGACGAGTGAAAGCAATGGCTTCCGCATCCCTGTCAGGCCGCGCCGCCGGACGGTCACGGTTTTACGTTGCGGGAGGACAACGAAGCCGGAGGCAAGTTGATCCGTGGTGGGTCTTGAGGGCTGAAGAGGCGCCGGTCCGAAACCGTCATCCCGGCGAAGGCCGGGATGACGTGCGTGGCAACGCAGGGCCGCAGCGCCAAGGAAAGCGCGCGGCCGCTGCCGCCTTAAGCGGCGCGGCGGAAGAGGCCGGTGCCGATCATGCCGCTGTCGGCGAGGCCGATGGCGGTGCCGCAGAAGCCGCACTCGGCGGAGAGGCGACCGACATACCAGTGGCTTCGGCCGCAGCCGGGGCAGCGGTTCACTTCGCCCGGATGGTAGATCGGCATGAAGCCGCGCCTCCCGGGATCGTGGGCGAACACCTTCGAACCGGTATTTTCGATGGTCCTCAACATCGTCTCAACTCCTCGTCGCACCGCATTGTGCGATGAACCGTTCTTTGCCGTCGACGAGTTGAACGGATTATGAATGGTTGCGTTTCTGCAACAACTAAAACCGAAAGGCCGCGCCCGCTTCTCCGCGGCTGAAACGATTGAGGCACGAAAAAACCCTGCCCGTCCGCCCTGCGGCCGATCGAACGCCCTGGCGGTCAGCGCTTAGATGCTGTTCCACCACCGGGGAATGAGGATCAGAAAGACCGGCGAGCCGACGAGCAGCCCCGCGCCCCACATGTCGCGGGCCGTCCCGGTGACCGCCCCGTCCCCAAGCAGCAGATAGCCTCCCACTGCCATGCCCCCGACGAGCCACATCCATCGTTGAACGAACCAGGGCAGCACGCCGAGGCCCGCTGCGCCTGCCTCGAACGCGAACTCGGCCACGTCGCCGACTGCGTCCCCCGCCGCATCCGTCAGGTCTGCGAAGTCTTCGATGGGGCTCGATGCTAACCGGAGCGCTGTGGGTGCGCCACCCGGAAAAGCACCTCAATACAGGAGGAAAGGTCGCCGCTCTTCCGCCCAGGCCTCTTCGTCCGGAACCGTGAGAGTATCGAGGTCGCCCGGCAGCGCGGCCGGATCGTCGACCCATTCCCTCAGCCCAGGGCCGCCGTTGATGACGTCGATGGCGCGCTTGTCGAAGACATATTCGTAGGCGAAGTCGCGCCACAGCGCATAATCCGGGTGGAGGCGGCGGATCGCCTTGAAGGCGAGGGACTGGAGGCGCCAGGGGCGGAAGGCCGCGTGGTCGTAGGCGGGGCCTTCGGCGTGGAAGTGGAGGCCGTTGCAGAGCGTCCCCGCATGCTTGTGGAAGGTCGGCTCGAACCAGGTTTCGCGGATGAGGACGCCCTGCGTCCATTCGGGCGCGAAGGCGCGCATTTCGGAGAGCACCGCCTTCGCGTCGATATCGGGCGCGCCGAAGATTTCGAGCGGGCGGGTGGTGCCCCTCCCCTCGCTAAGCGTCGTGCCTTCGAGCATCACGGTCCCGGCATAAGCGCGGGCCATCGAGACGTTGGGTGCGTTGGGGCTGGGATTGACCCAGATGCGGTCCTCGGGCCAGCCGAAGCCGGGCGCGGCGTCAGGCTGGTAGCCTTCCATCTCGATCACGCGGTAGGCGACGTCGAGCTTCATCGTGTCGATGAACCAGCGGCCGAGTTCGCCCAAGGTCAGGCCGTGGCGCATCGGCATCGGCCCCGCGCCGACGAAGCTCTCCCAGCCGGGGATGAGCGTCGTCCCCTCGATCGGCCGCCCGGCGGGGTTCGGGCGGTCAAGCACCCAGACTTCCTTGCCGTGCTCGGCGGCCGCTTCGAGGACATAGAGAAGCGTCGTGATGAAGGTATAGATGCGGCAGCCCAAGTCCTGGAGATCGACGAGGACCACGTCGAACGTGCCCATCGACTGGCCGGTCGGGCGGCGCACTTCGCCGTAGAGGCTGAAGACCGGGATGTTGTGGACGGGATCGGTGAAATCGTCCGATTCCACCATATTGTCCTGCTTGTCGCCGCGAAGCCCGTGCTGCGGGCCGAAGGCGGCGCTGAGCTTCAGCCCGGTCGCGGCGAGTGCATCAAGGGAGTGGGTGAGGTCTTCGGTAACGGACGCCGGATGGGCGACGAGGGCGACGCGGCGCCCTTCCAGCGGGCGGCGCAGCGCAGGGTCGGCGAGGAGGCGATCGAGACCGGTCTTCATGCCTCGCCAAGTGGCGGGAGATCGATTTGAAAGCAATCGGCATGATGGAAATCCGGCGCGCCCGGCGGATGGGCGAGCGCCCACCAGGATTTGGCGCCGTTCGCTTCCTCGACGATCGCCGACAGGCCCAGGCGCCGATGGCCGGCGGTGCGAAGTTTCAGGGCGACCCGGACTTCCAGCCGGTCCTCCCCCGCCTCGATTTCGATGCGCGGCGCGGGCAGGTCGACGCTGCGCATGCCCTCGCGGTAGCCGTTGAAGCGATAGGCCGCCCATTCCGTCGAGGGCGACACGTTGAGTTCGGAATAGGCCCCGCCCTCTTCGTCCGCGAAAAAGGCTTCGAAGCATGTATGCTCCCACAGCCGGTCGCTGTGCCGGGAAGCGACACGCCGCGGCAGAGCGAGGCCGGCGATGCGGCCGGTGACGATCCAGCGCAGCCCGAGCACTTCGCCCTGCCGCGCGACGTCCACCTCGATGCCAGTCACGGCCTCGCCGGCGCTTTCCGGGTGACGCGTCAGCGCACGCGGCATCGGCTCAGCCGAGCGCCCTTTTGAGGAGATCGTTGACGACGCCCGGGTTCGCCTTGCCGCCCATCGCCTTCATGGTCTGGCCGACGAAGAAGCCGAAGAGCTTGTCCTTGCCGCCGCGATAGTCGGCGACCTTGTCGGCATTGGCGGCGAGCACGTCGGCGATGACCTTTTCGATCGCGCCGGTGTCGGAGGTCTGCTTGAGGCCCCGCTCCTCGACGACCGCGCCCGGGTCCTGGCGCGTTTCGAGCATGATCTCGAAGACCTGCTTGGCGAGGGTGCCGGACAGGGTGCCGTCGGCGACGAGGCGGAGGAGCTCGGCGCCCTGCTTCGGCGTGACCGGGCTGTCCTCGATGGAGTGGCCGAGGCGGTTCAAGGCGCCGAACAGATCGGAGATCACCCAGTTGGACGCGCGCACCGCATGTTCGTCGCCGACTTCGGCAAGGAGCGCCTCGAACCAGCGTGCCGTCTCGACTTCGGCGGTCAGCACCGCGGCATTATAGACGGGGAGGCCGAGCGCGTCCTCGTAGCGGCGGCGCTTGGCGTCCGGCAGTTCGGGGAGCGAGGCGCGGCATTCGGCGAGGAAATCGTCGTCGAGCACGACGGGGAGCAGGTCCGGATCGGGGAAGTAGCGGTAATCGTGCGCTTCTTCCTTGGAGCGAAGCGAGCGGGTCTCCGCCTTGTCCGGGTCCCAGAGGCGGGTTTCCTGGACGATCGTCCCGCCCGCTTCGAGCACGTCGACCTGGCGGCTCGCTTCATGCTCGATCGCGGCCATGATGAAGCGCACGGAATTGACGTTCTTGGTTTCCGTGCGCGTGCCGAGCGGCTCGCCGGCGCGGCGCACCGAGACGTTGACGTCGGCCCGCATCGAGCCCTGCTCCATATTGCCGTCGCACGAGCCGACATAGCGCAGGATCGAGCGGAGCTTGCGGACGTAGGCGCCCGCTTCATCCGGGCTCGTCATGTCGGGCCGGGAGACGATCTCCATCAGCGCCACGCCGCAGCGGTTGAGATCGACGTAGGAGAAGCTTGGATGCTGGTCGTGCATCAGCTTGCCCGCATCCTGCTCGAGATGGATGCGCTCGATGCCGACCTTCTTGGCGGTGGTCTCGTCCTTCTCGTCGGTCAGGATCGTGATCACGCCCTCGCCGACGATGGGATGGTAGAGCTGGCTGATCTGATAGCCCTGCGGGAGATCGGCGTAGAAATAATTCTTCCGGTCGAAGCGCGACCAGGCGTTGATCTCGGCCTCCAGCGCCATGCCGGTGCGCACCGCCTGGACGATGCATTCGCGGTTGGGGATCGGGAGCATGCCTGGCATGGCCGCATCGACGAGGCTCACCTGGCTGTTCGGCTCGGCGCCGAAGTTGGTCGAGGCGCCGGAGAAGAGCTTGGCCCGGCTCGTCACCTGCGCATGGACTTCGAGGCCGATCACGACCTCCCATTCGCCCGTGGCGCCGTGGATGCGGTAGTCAGACATGAGGACCCCGGCAGATGACAGAGACACCGTTCGGGCTGAGCCTGTCGAAGCCCTGCCCTTCTTTCCAACGCCGGCAAGAAAAGGACAGCCCTTCGACAAGCTCAGGGCGAACGGTACGGGTCTCGAGAGGCAGAGCGCTCACCACCAGGCCTCCGGACGGGCGGTGAAGCCGGCGCGTTCTTCGAGGGCGAGGGAGGTGTTGAGGACGCCCTGCTCGTCGAGGGCGGGGCCGACGATCTGGAGGCCGAGCGGAAGGCCCTGTTCATTGAGGCCTGCGGGGACGGACATGGCGGGGAGGCCGGCGAGCGATGCCGGGACGGCGAAGACGTCGTTCAGGTACATGGCGATCGGGTCGGCGCTCTTTTCGCCGAGCGCGAAGGCGGCGGAGGGCGCGGTCGGGGTGAGGATGTAGTCGCATTCCGACCACACGCGTTCGAAGTCGCGGGCGATAAGCGCCCTCACCTTCTGCGCCTGGTTGAAATAAGCGTCGTAGAAGCCGGCGGAGAGCACATAGGTGCCGATCATGATCCGGCGCTTCACTTCGGCGCCGAAACCGGCCGCGCGGGTCGCTTCGTACATGTCGGTCAAATTGCCGCCGTCGGGCGCCACGCGGCGGCCGTAGCGCACCCCGTCATAGCGGGCGAGGTTGGACGAGGCTTCGGCCGGGGCGATGATGTAATAGGTCGGGAGCGCGTATCTGGTGTGCGGGAGCGAGACTTCCACGATCTCGGCGCCGGCGTCGCGCATGAGGGCGATGCCGCGTTCCCAGACTTCGTCGATCTCGTGGGGCACGCCTTCGATCCGGTATTCCCTGGGGATGCCGATGCGCTTGCCGCGGACGTCGGAGGAGAGGTTCGCCTCCCACTTCGGAACGGGGAGCTCCAGCGAGGTCGAGTCCTTGGGATCGAAGCCGGCCATGGCTTCGAGCATGATCGCGCAGTCGCGAACGTCGCGAGCCATCGGCCCGGCCTGATCGAGCGAGCTTGCAAAGGCGACCATGCCCCAGCGCGAGCAGCGGCCGTAAGTCGGCTTGATGCCGCTGATCCCGACGAAGGCGGCCGGCTGGCGGATCGAGCCGCCCGTGTCGGTGCCGGTAACGCCCGGCGCGAGCCGCGCGGCGACGGCCGAGGCCGAGCCGCCGGAGGAGCCGCCCGGAGTCAGGGCTGCGTTGCCGCCGTCGTTGCGGCGCCAGGGCGAGAGGACGGGGCCGTAGCCGCTGGTCTCATTGGACGAGCCCATGGCGAACTCGTCCATGTTCAACTTGCCGAGCATCCCGGCGCCGGCGGCAAGGAGATTGCCCGAGACGGTGGATTCGTAGACCGGCTCGAAGCCTTCCAGGATGCGGCTGCCGGCCGTGGTCTGGACGCCCTTGGTCGCGAACAAATCCTTGATGCCGAGCGGCACGCCGGACAGCGGCTTCAGATCGCCCGAAGCGCGCGCGGCATCGGCTGCATCCGCGGCGGCGAGCGCAAGCTCGGGGGTCTCGACGGTAAAGGCGTTGAGCCCGCGCCCGCCTTCGACGTTGCGGATGAACGCCTCGGCCACTTCGCGCGCGCTGAACGTGCCGTCGCGCACCCCGTCGCGAATCTGAGCGATGCCGAGGTTGGTCAGATCGCTCATGCCGCAACACTCCCCGTCATTGCGAGCGAAGCGAAGCAATCCAGAGCGGCCTCGGAGTTCCGCTGGATTGCTTCGTCGCTGACGCTCCTCGCAATGACGGCCTGGGCAATGACGAACATCATTCGATCACCTTTGGGACGGCGAAGAAGCCGTGCTCGGCGACCGGCGCGTTCGCCAACACCGCGTCGCGGATGCCGCCGTCCGTCACCGCGTCGGCGCGGAGGCGGAGCGTGTTGGGGATGACGGCGGTCATCGGCTCGACGCCCGAGACGTCCACCTCCTGCAACTGCTCGACCCAGCCGAGGATGTTGTTGAGTTCGGGCGCGAGCGCTTCCACCTCGGCATCGCTGACGGCGATGCGGGCGAGGCGCGCGATGTGGCGTACGGTTGCGGCGTCGACTGACATCTTGGGGGCGCTAGCATTCGTGCTGCGCTGCATCAACAGACTTGCAAAGCGCCGGGCGATGCGCTTGACCCCGCCGATGCTGGCACGGCGCTTCCTTTGGGTGATCGCAGGGATCACCATCCTCTTCATCATCGGCGCGATCGGATACAAGCTGTTCGAAATGCAGCTGATGCGGCTCGCCTTCGTCCCCAAGACGGAGTTTCGCGACGTGCCGATGGCGAGGGGGGCGAGCTACGACCGCGCCGACCTCTGGATCGCCCGGCCGGACCTTCGCGGCAACCCTTCGCTCTGGGTCCCCGAAGGCTTTCAGCCGACGGACCGCCCGCGCGCCTCGATCTTCTTCATCCACCCGACCTCGTTCCTCGAGCGCAGCGCCTGGAACGCGCCGGTGGACGACGCCGAATCGCAGCAGCGCGCGCGCCTCTTCGTGCGCAGCCAGGCGAGCGCCTTCAATTCGGTCGGCGAAGTCTGGGCGCCCAAATACCGGCAGGCGGCGTTCGGAGCGTTCCTCACCACGGAAGAGAATGCGACACGGGCGCTGGACTTCGCCTACCGCGACGTCCTCGCTGCCTACGAAGCCTTCATCCGCCAGGCGCCGGAGGACCGCCCGATCATCCTTGCCGCACACAGCCAGGGCAGCCTCCACCTCACCCGCCTCCTCGCCGAGCGCATCGCCCGCGCCCCGGAGAAGTCGCGGATCGCCGCGGCCTATGTGATCGGCTGGCCGATCTCGATGACGGCGGATCTCCCGACGCTCGGCCTCCCCGCCTGTGAACGCGCGGCGCAGGCCGGCTGCATCCTCTCCTGGCAGAGCTTCTCCGAGCCCGCCGACCCCAAGATGGTGACGGACGTTTACGACAAGTCGGTGAGCCGCACCGGCGTCTCGCGTGCCGGAACGCGGATGCTCTGCACCAACCCGCTCACCGGAAATGCCGGCGACGCCGCGCCCGCCGAGCGCAATGCGGGGACGCTGATCCCGAACGCGGATTTCACCGCCGCCGAGTTCCGCCGCGGCGCCGTCCCCGCGCGGTGCGACGTGCGCGGCTTCCTCCTTATCGGGGAGAGCCCGCCCGATTTCGGCGAATATGTCCTCCCCGGCAACAATTACCACGTCTTCGACTACAGCCTGTTCTGGGCGAACGTGCGCGCCGACGCGGAGGCGCGGCTCGCGGCCTTTCTCGCGCGATGATCACGGCAAAGGCCGCCGAATTTCGCGACGCGCTGCCCGAATGGGGCCGCCTGATGGGCCTCGACGTCGGCACCAAGACCATCGGAGTGGCGCTGTGCGACGCGCAGTGGACGATCGCCACCGCCGCCGATCTCATCCGCCGCGGCAAGTTCACCGCCGACATGGAGACGCTTCGCGCATTCGCGGAGAAGCAGCATGTGCGCGGCCTGGTGGTGGGACTGCCGCTCAACCTCGACGGGACGGAGAGCCCGCGCACCCAGTCCACCCGCGCCTTTGCACGCAACCTCGCGCCGCTCGGCCTGCCCATCCTCCTCTGGGACGAGCGCTGGTCCACCCAGGCGGTGACCCGCACCCTGATCGACGCCGACGCCAGCCGCGCGCGGCGCGCCGACCTCGTCGACAAGATGGCCGCCGCCTACATCCTCCAGGGTGCAATCGACGCGCTTACCATGGGCTGACCGGCGCTCGGTTGCCGCTTGCGGAGATGCGCATCCGCCTGTAATTTCAGGGCGCGCAAACGATGGGGGTGTATTCGTGCTGTTATCCGCTTTCCGGACCCTGGTCCTCCTCGCCGCCGCCGCGGCGCCCGTCGCGGCCGCCGCTTCCGATCCCAAGCCGGAACCGCGCGACCAGCGCGAGGTCCAGAACCGCCGCGCAGCGCCGCCGGAGCTCATCTGCCGCAGCGTCGCGATCGCCGAAACTCGCGAAATGCCGATGGTCTGCATGAGCGCCGCCGAATGGCGCCGCGCCGGGGACCAGTAAGCCGCTCGGCTTTAAGCGGGAGCTGCCGCCCGCCCGCTGGACAGCGGCTCCCACAAGTGTAATATCGTCATAAGACACTTGGAGGGAGAAGACGATGCTCAAGGGGATCAAGGCCGTTCTCGCCGCCGGCGCTTCCGCGCTCGCGCTTGGCGCGTGCACCACCGCCGACGATGGCGACATGGCGGGCGCATCGGCATCCGCGCCCGCCGCCGCCGCCCCGGCTTCTTCCCAGCGCACGCTGCCGCGCTACTCCGCCGCCGATTTCTTCGCGACCACCGCCTATTCGCTCGCCGGCTCGGGCCGCTACGCCTTTGCGCCCGATGGCCGGTCGCTCCTCATCTCGTCGGACAAGAGCGGCGTCTTCAACGCCTATCGCCTGCCGGTCGCCGGCGGCGAGCCGGTGCAGCTCACCAATTCGACCGACAACGCACATTTCGCGATCAGCTATTTCCCGAATGACGAGCGAGTCCTCGTCACGGCCGACCGCGGCGGCAACGAACTCAACCACGTCTATGTGCGCGAGGCGAACGGCACGCTGCGCGACCTGACGCCGGGCGACCGCCTCAAGGCGCAGTTCGTGGGCTGGAGCGGCGACGGACGCACCTTCTGGATCGCGACCAACGAGCGCAATCCGCAGATGTTCGACGTCTACGCCTATGACGCCTCGACGCTGCAGCGCCGCCTCGTCTTCCAGAACGAAGGCTATCAGCCGGCCGCCGTCTCGCCGGACGGCCGCTACGTCGCCCTGGTCAAGGCGCATTCCAGCGCCAACAGCGACATCTATCTCGCGGAACTGGGCACGAATGCGGCGCCGCGCCTCATCACCGAGCACCAGGGCAATGTCAGCTACAGCCCCTATACCTTCACGCCGGACAGCCGCTCGCTCGTCTACGCCACCAACGAGCATGGCGAATGGGCGCAGGCCTGGACCTACGAACTCGCCGGCGGCCGCCGCGAGCGCATGGTCGCGGCCGATTGGGACGTGATGAACGTCACCTATTCGCCGTCGGGCCGCTACCGGATCCACGCGCTGAACGCCGACGCCTCGACCCAGGTGACGATCACCGGCCCCGGCGGCCGCCAGGTGACGCTTCGCGGCGTTCCCGCCGGCGATCTCGGCGGCATCCGCTTCAACCGCGACGAAACCGAGATCGCCTTTACCGTCGCGTCCGACACCTCGCCTTCGGACATCTTCGTCGCGAACCTCGCGAACGGTCAGGCGCGGCGCCTCACCACCGCGCTCAGCCCGCGCGTCGACGAACGCCAGCTCGTCGAGGGCAGCGTCGTCCGCTTCGCGAGCTATGACGGCGTGCAGGTCCCCGGCATCCTCTACCGCCCGCGCGAAGCCTCCGCCCGCAACCCCGTTCCGGCGATCGTCCTCGTCCACGGCGGACCGGGCGGGCAGAGCCGGCGCGGCTATGCGGCGATGGTCCAGCATCTCGTCAACAACGGCTATGCCGTCTACGCGATCAACAACCGCGGCTCGTCGGGCTACGGCAAGACCTTCTTCCACATGGACGACCGGCGCCACGGCGACGTCGATTTGAAGGACGTCGTCGCCTCGCGCGATTTTCTCGCCAACATGGACTGGGTGTCGGACCGCGTGGCGGTGATGGGCGGCTCCTACGGCGGCTACATCACGGCCGCCGCTTTGGCCTTCCACCCGGAAACGTTCGATGCCGGCGTCAACATCTTCGGCGTCACGAACTGGGTGCGCACCCTGAACTCGATCCCCGCCTGGTGGGGCGCGAACCGCGTCGCCCTGTTCGACGAAATGGGCGACCCGGCGACCGACGCGGAGCGCCACCGCGCGATCTCGCCCCTCTTCCACGCCAACCGCATCCGCCGTCCGCTTCTCGTCGTCCAGGGCGCGAACGACCCGCGCGTCCTCCAGGTCGAAAGCGACGAACTGGTCGCGGCGGCGCGGGCCAACAACGTGCCGGTCGAATATCTCCTCTTCCCCGACGAAGGCCACGGCTTCCTCAGGAAGGAGAACCGCATCCGCGCCTCGGAAGCCTATCTGACGTTCCTGAACCAGCATTTGAGAAGGTAGGTGCGGGCTACCCGAATCTGATGAAGCGCGGGTCGACGAACACGTCGGCCTGAGGCTTCACGCCGGACGCGCCCTCGAACGGCAGAAGCAACTCGAGCTGATCCTTGTCGCGCTTGCGGTGCCGGGCACGGGGCCCGTCGCTCTGCACCGGCAGCGGCGGGAGCTTGGGTGAGCGGCCGGCGAGCAGATCATCGATCGTGACGATCTGAATACGCGGCAATCGACCGTGCGGCGTTCGACTTACGAACCCATAGTTGGATGCATCTGCCCGCATGCCACGAGTAGGCTCGGCCAACGTCACGAGCAGACCCATCTCGGCATCCTCGCGGTTCACGGTGCCCGCGAGATCGCGCACCATCCCCGGGTTGAGCTTCTCGCCTCCTTTGACCGAGACGATGATCCGCCCGAGGCCGTAGGGACCATTCGCAAAGAAAATGTTCGCGTCGATTCCGCGGTCGCCGCCCTTTTTTGACTCGTAGCTTTGCGCGCCGAGCCGCCAAGCCGCCCACCACTGGAACTGGTACTTGTCGCGCGTAGCTAGATCGCGCGCGCCTTCCAGATCGGCCGGTCGCCCGGAGACCTCGTAGCTTGCGTCAGGAAACCGTTTCCGCAGTCGCGTTTCGACGAGAGTTACGGCGTAGTGAGTCACATCAATGCCGATCCACTGCCTCCCGGTTTTCTCCGCGGCCTCCACCGTCGTACCGCACCCGCAGAAGGGATCTAGAATCACGTCGCCGGGACGTGAGGAGGCCGCGATAATCCGTTCGAGGAGGGCGAGCGGCTTCTGCGTTGGATAGCCGAGCCGTTCCGCGTGCCTTTTCGACAGCGGCGGAATGTCCGTCACCATATCCTGAAGCGCCTGACCGGGCATTCGGTCAAGATAGCGACGAACGTGCGGCCAGCCCGTTCCGCCGCCGGTCATCTCGACGAGACCTTCGCGGTCGAAGAGATCCAGCCATTGAAGCGGTTTGAGCACGGCGCCCGGAAATTCCTCTTTCACGACCGACGGAATGCCCCAGTGGCGCCCAAAGGCCGTTGGATCGAAGCCTTTCCATTCGCGGCCGCTCTCGCCATTGCGCGTGCCGCTCCCCGTCAGGTCGCTGAGACGGTAGAGGCGGCCCTTCTCGTCCTTGTGGCGATAGAAGCGCTTCACATAGTCGGCGTCGTAAGGGGCGAAAACCTTGTTCCAGACGAAGTCATTGCCGCCGCTGTAGAACAGGATCACATCATGGATCGGACCCCAGCGACGGGCGCTGTTGTGCGAGCTCGTTCGCTTCCAGATGATCTCGCTCCGGAAATTTGATCCGTCGAAGAGACAGTCGAGAATAAGCTTCAGATAGTGGCTCGCTGTAGAATCGCAGTGCAGGTAAAGCGACCCCGTCGGCTTGATCACCCGCCTCAGCTCGATCAGGCGGACGGTCATCATGGCCAAATAAGCCATCAGGCCATCCGTCCCAAGCCAGGCTCTCAGCGCCTGGAGCAGAATGGCGATGTTCCCACCATGACGATAGACCTCATCATAAGCTTCGGCCGCGGCCGGACCCCACCTCCAGGTGTCGCGAAAAGCTTCAGCTTGCGCTTCCGATCCAAGGCCCGTGCCATCTTTGAAGAAGACTCCATAGCTGGCGTTGGAATTAAACGGCGGGTCGAGATAGATGAGATCCACCATCTCGTCGGCGATGTACTTCCGCATCACCTCAAGATTGTCTCCGAAGTACAGCTTGTTCATGCCAATCCCCTCGGGCGCAGGAGAATCGACGCATGACTCGGTGGTCAATCTTAAACTGGTCCAAAACGGACGCCGGATCGGAGAAAAGAGGGAACGAACGCCCGGTGATGCGCGCCGTGTGCAGCGCTTGAGCGGCTTTGAAGGCGCCGCTACAGCCACACGTCGTGAGCCCTTTCCCGCATCGTCACCTGCTCGGCATCGAGGGGCTGTCCCGCGAGGACATGCTCCTCATCCTCGACGAAGCGGACAAATGGACGGCGTTCAACGCCCAGCACAGGCGCGCCGACGAGCGGCTGCGGGGGCTCACGCAGATCAACGCCTTCTTCGAGAATTCGACGCGCACGCTCTTTTCCTTCGAAATCGCCGGCAAGCGGCTCGGCGCGCAGGTCTCGAACTTCCACCCGGCCGCCTCCTCGGTGCGCAAGGGCGAGAGCCTCATCGACACGGCGCTGACGCTGAACGCCATGGGCCCGGACCTGCTCGTCATCCGCCACGAGGAGAACGGCGCCGCGCATCAGGTCGCCGCCGTGATGGACTGCCCGGTGATCAACGCCGGCGACGGGCGCGGCGAGCATCCGACGCAGGCTCTGCTCGACGCCCTCACCATCCGCCAGAGGAAGGGCCGCATCGAGGGGCTGCGCATCGCCATATGCGGCGACATCCGCCACAGCCGGGTCGCCGGATCGAATTTGCGCGCCCTCCCCCTGCTCGGCGCCGAAGTGCGCGCCGTCGCGCCCGCTCTGCTGATGCCGGACGCGCTGCCGCCGGGCGTTCAAGGCTTCTCCAACACGGACGAAGGCATCGAGGGCGCCGACATCGTCATGATGCTGCGCATCCAGCGCGAGCGGATGGAAACCGCGGTGTCCGGCTCGCTCGACGATTTCCACGCCCTCTACGGCCTCACTCGGGAGCGGCTGAAGCGCGCCGCCCCGGACGCCGTCGTCATGCACCCCGGCCCGATGAACCGCGGCGTCGAGATCGACGGCGACGTCGCCGACGACCCCTTGCGCTCCGCAATCCTCGATCAGGTCGCGAACGGAGTGGCCGTCCGCATGGCCTGCCTCGACCTTCTCACCCGGGAGCGGCGCGGCGAGACGCAATGACCCGGTCGCCGCCCGCGGCTCCCTTCGCGGGATCGTTTCGAAGCCGAGCCGTTCGATCCGCCGGACGTGCCGCGCCGCGCCTGCGCATTTCGGAATTGCGAAAACGCTCAAAGCCTGAAACAACCATGCGTTGACCAGTACTTAGGAGATTATTGGATGATCGCTTCCCTGTTCGCCATCCTGCTTGCCTCCGCGCAGCCGGTGCCGGCCGAAGAGCCGGTGGTGACCGAAGCCGAAGCGCAGGCCGATGTCGAGGCTGACGCGGGCGTCGAGGTCGAAGTTCCGGTCGGCGCCCAGGCGCCCGTGGCCGCGGAAGCACAAGTGACGGCAACCGCCGAAGCGGAAGCGGCCGCCGACGAGCCCGAGGAAGAGACCGTCTGCCGCCGCCGCGTCATTCCGGCGGAACGGGTCGGCCAGCGTCATCGCACCGTGCGCGACTGCCGGCCCGCCTCCGAGTGGACGACGCTGCGCCGCCGCGGCGGCGCCTGAGCGCCCGCCTCAAGGTCCGTTGAGCGGGCTTCCGACCGAATTGCACGCGGCGAAGGGGAACCTTCGCCGCGCTGCACCATTGCCGGTGAGCCTGCGATAAAGCGCCCGTTCAGCGGCGAAGACCCAGCAGGCGAGGTCCATTCTCGCCTCCCTGGAGCGCACCCTTGTCCTACCGGTTCCTGATTGCCCTGCTCGCCGGCGCCGCGCCGGCGCCTCTCCTCGCCCAGGCCGGCGAGGCCCCGGCGGCGGGCGCCGCGGCAGCGGACGGGAACGCACAGCCGGACGAGGATGCGCCGCTCGAAGCCGCGGCCGACGAATTGGACGGCGAGTCGATCGTCGTCACCGGCCAGCGCCTGCGCGGCGCCGTCGACAGCGACGTCCCGCCCGAAATCCAGCTCGACCGGCGCGACATCCGCGCAACGGGTGCCGGTTCGATCGCCGAACTGCTCGAGGCCATCTCGCCCCAGACGCGCAGCGGGCGCGGCCGGGGCGGCGGCGGCGGGCCGGTGGTGCTCCTGAACGGCCGGCGCATTTCCGGCTTCGGCGAAATCCGCGACCTGCCGCCCGAAGCCATCGAAAGGGTGGACGTCCTTCCCGAGGACGTCTCGCTGCGCTACGGCTACCGCGCCGACCAGCGCGTCGTGAACATCGTCCTGCGCAGTCGGTTCCGCGCCGTCACGGGAGAAGTGGAGGGCGGCCTGGCGACGGCGGGCGGCCGGGGCAGCTACGAAGCCGACGTCAATTACCTCAAGATCGACGCGGCCGGTCGCTGGAGCCTCGACGCCGAATACAGCCATTCCGATCCATTGTTCGAAAGCGAGCGCGACCTCGTCCAGACGGCGACGGCGCCGCCTGGCGTCGATCTCGGCGATTTCCGCACGCTTCTCCCCGAAACCGACCGCCTGCAGCTCGCTGGCACGATCAACCGCGGCGTCTTCGGCAACGTCTCGGCGACCGCCAACGCACGCCTCGACCTCAATGCCAGCCGCGCGCGCCTCGGCTTCTTCGAGGCGGGCGCGCCGCCGCTTACGCGAGACTCGGATTCGCGAACCGCCCATCTCGGCATCGCCATGAACGGCGACGTCCAGCCCTGGCGCTGGTCGCTCACCGGAAATTACGACAATGTGCTCTCCACCTCGAGCACCGAGACCGCGGCTGCCGCCGGGACGCGCGGGCAGAACCGCACCCGTTCGATAAACGCGATCGCCACGAGCGAATTGGTGGTCAGCGGCCCGATCACGGACCTTCCCGCCGGCGAGCTCAGGGCAACGGTCCGCGCCGGCTTCGACACGCGCGACCTTTCCTCGACGTCGGTGCGCGCCGGCGTCGAAACCGAGCGGGAGCTGTCGCGCGACCGCGGCGCGCTGCAGGCGAGCCTCGACGTGCCGATCGCCAGCCGCCGCGCATCCTTCCTGTCGGACCTCGGCAACCTGTCGCTGAACGTCAATGCCGAGATCGAGCAGCTTTCCGACTTCGGAACGCTCACCACCTGGGGTGCCGGGCTCAACTGGTCGCCGATCGAGGAGCTCAATCTCGGCGCCAGCTTCACGGCGGAAGACGGCGCGCCTTCGATGCAGCAGCTCGGCGATCCGCAGCAGGCGACGCCGGGCGTGCGCGTCTTCGATTTCGTCCGCCGGGAAACGGTGGATGTCGTCCGGATCGACGGCGGCAACCCGAACCTCTCCGCCGACAGCCGCCGCGTCCTCGCCCTCCGCGCCACCGCGCGCCCGTTCAAGGACGAAGATCTGACCGTCCTCGTCAATTACAACAACAGCCGCATCCGCAACTTCATCTCCGGCTTCCCGACGACCACGCCAGAGATCGAGGCCGCGTTTCCGGACCGCTTCGTTCGCGATTCGACCGGGCGGCTCCTCCAGATCGATTCGCGCGCGGTGAACTTCGCCCGCGCCGACCGCAGCGAGATGCGCTGGGGCATCAATTTTTCCGAGCCGATCGGCCCGCAGGGGCGCGGCGGC
>DASQND010000107.1:0-12514 GCA_035645215.1 Allosphingosinicella sp. | reverse complement strand
CCCTCTGCTGAACCATGAGACATCGGATCACCTCCTTTCGCTTGTTGAAGAGGAGGCCACTATGATTCGCCCGGATTCTGCGATCAAGACTTGAAGTCGATTATTTTGACGTTACGATCCCTGCCTTCGCCGCGGCCGATCGACTGGATCGTTTCAGCCCCGGCAATCCTCCACGATACGCGCCGGCTCGGGCCAGGACGGGACGATGAGGCGCGGCAGCCCGTGCACTTCGATCGAATAACGGCCGCGGCTGTAGAACATGGCATCGAGCAGCGGATCGGACGCGGGCAGCGACGCTTCGACGCCCGCCGCCGATGCACGCGCCGGGAGCGCCCCGCTCGCCGAACTGGTCCTGACCGTCATCGAGGGCGATGCCGACATGCCCGCGCGGACGATGGAAACCTGTCCCGGCGCGACGCAGCGGACGATGAAGCTGGGGGCCCCCGCCGCCCCGTAGCGCGCGACGCTCCCCTCCTGCGTCCAGTCGCCGGGCGCGAGCGGCGCATCGATCCAGGCGCTGTCGGGAACGACGGGCTGAGGGCGCGGCGGCGCCGGGCGCTGAACGACGGGCGCCGGCGCCGGTGCGGGCGCCGGCGGCGCCTCGCGCGACGTGGAACAGGCGGCGAGCGCGGCGAGAGCCCCGGCGCAGGCTGCGAGACGCGGCAGGGTCACCGGCTTTCCCCGGCGGCGGCGCCCGTCTCGTTCGCCGCCGGTGCCGCCGCATTGCCGGCGGCAGGCTCGGCAACGTTGCCGATCGCATTGGCGTCCATGTTGCCGATCGTTTCGCCCGAAGCGGCGGCGGGGTCGAGCCGCCCGCCCGCGCCGCGCGCGCAGCTCTGGGCGAACTGGCCGATCAGCGGGCTCGGCGGGAGGAAGACGGCCGAGCTGTCTCCGAAGCGAAGCGAGATCGGCACCTGCGCGTTCGAGATCAGCCGGATGAGCTCGTCGCTCGGCGGGATCGAGGCGTTCTGCGTCGCCACCGCGCCGCTGCCCGCCGTGACCGGGATCGGGCGCCCCTGTCCGCCGACCGAGACGCTGAGCGTCGGCGAAGCGCCGGGCGGAAGCACGCCGCGGCGTTGCAGAACGAGGCCGTTGCGCTCGCCGCAGATCAAGGTGACCAGGGCCACCGAGCCCTGGGGGCCGAATTCGAGCGCCTGGCGGTCGCCCTGAAGCGCCATTCGCCACTGGCCGAGCGCCGTCTCCTCTTCCCCGCCGCCGGTGCTGCGCACCTGCTCCACGGCCATCTGATTGGCCTCGGTCGGCGAGTCGGTGGCCGGCTCGCTGCGCGCGCAGGCGGCGGCGAGAAGGATGGCGGGCAGGATCATGGGCAGGAAGGCGGCAGGCTTCATGTCGTCGGGCGCTCCTTTGTCGCCCCGCCTCTATGTCGCCCGGCAGCCGATGTCACGACTCCTCGTCGGAACCGCCGGGGGCGGAACCCGCGCCCGCGCCCGGCGCTTCACCGGGAATGACCGAAACCCTGCTCTCCGCGGCGGTCGCCCTGCTGTTCGCGCTCACCCACGCCTTCGGCGCGAGCCTTTCCTTTCTCCACCACGCGCCGCGCAGCATCTGGCTCTCGCTGGCGGGCGGCGTTTCGGTCGCCTACGTCTTCGTCCACCTCCTCCCCGAGCTCGCCGCGCACCAGGAGGCGGTCCACCGCGCGGCGGAGGAAGGCGGGCTCCTCGGCGCGGTGGAAAGCCAGGTGTGGCTGGTCGCCCTCGTCGGCCTCGCCATCTTCTACGGGCTGGAGCGCCTTGCGCGGAGCGGCGCGCAGGACGAGCGCGAGGCCGGACGGCCCGAGCACCCGCCGCGCGGGGTCTTCTGGGTCCATCTCATCAGCTTCGCCGTCTACAACCTCATCGTCGGCTACCTCCTCGTCCACCGCGAGGGCGGCGTTTCCGAGCTCGCTTTCTACGGCGTCGCGATGGCGCTCCACTTCCTCGTCAACGACCACGGCCTTCGCGCGCAGCACGGCCACGCCTATCACAGGGAAGGCCGCTGGCTCCTCGCCGCCGCGCCGGTGGCGGGCTGGGCCTTGGGCCTCGTCATGACCGTTCCGGAGCTCGCCCTCACCGCCTTGTTCGCGCTCATCGCCGGCGGGATCGTGCTCAACGTCCTGAAGGAAGAGCTGCCCGAGGACCGCGACAGCCGCTTCTGGGCCTTCGCCGCCGGCGCGGGAGGCTATGCCGCTTTGCTCATCGCCGTCGGCTGACGCTTGCGCTAGGCTCGGGCCGCCATGCCGACGCCCGACCGGATCGACCGCTTCCGCCGCGACCTCCTCGCGCTCGCCGACGCGGACCGGCTCGCCGTCGCGGTCTCGGGCGGGCCGGACAGCCTGGCCTTGCTCCTCCTCGCCCACGCGGCGCTTACCGGGCGGGTGGAAGCCGCGACCGTCGACCACCGCCTCCGCCCGGAAAATGCCGACGAAGCCGCCCATGCCGCTTCGATCTGCGCCCGCCTCGGCATCCCGCACGCCATCCTCTCCGATCCGGACGCGCCCATCTCCGGCGCGAGCAGGCAGGCGCAGGCGCGGGCGCTTCGCTACCGGCTCCTTGCAACGTGGGCGGCCGGGCGCGGCATCCGCTTCCTTGCGACCGGACATCATGCCGACGACCAGGCCGAGACCGTGCTGATGCGCCTCGCCCGCGGCGCGGGCCTCGGCGGGCTCGCCGGGGTACGGGCACGGCGGCACGAGGGCGCGGTGAGGATCCTCCGGCCGCTCCTCGGCTGGCGCCGCGCGGAGCTTGCCGCGATCGTTGCCGACGCCGGCCTCGTGCCCGTCGACGATCCGTCGAACCGCTCCGAGGCCTATGACCGCACCCGCTTTCGCGCGCTCCTTGCCGGGACGGACCTCCTCCCGCCCGAGCGCCTCGCCGCCGCCGCAGCCCACCTCGCCGAGGCCGAGCAGGCGCTCGCCTGGGCCGAGGAGCGCGAATGGGCGGCGCGGGCGGGCCGTGAAGGCGACACGCTGACGCTCGACCCGGCCGGCCTCCCGCCCGAGATCCTGCGCCGCCTCGCCGCCCGTGCCGTGTCCGAGGTGCGCGGGGACGCCGACTGGCGCAGCGACAAGCTCGCGCCGCTCCTCTCCGCGGTCGCCGCGGGCGGCACGGTCAACCTCGCCGGCATCCGGATCGTCGGCGCCGCCGCCTGGCGCTTCTCGCCGGAGCCGCCGCGCCGAAGCGGCTAGCGCCGCGCCCGCAGCCGCCGCTATACATCCCCGCAATCGGAAACGGAGAGGAGCTGCGCATGGGCCGCGTCGATGCAATCGCGAAGGGCATGGACATCACGCCTTTGTCGTCGGTCGAGATCCCGTCGCTCCAAGGGAAGGTGCCCGAGGAGGAGTGGAAGATCCGCCTCGATCTCGCCGCCGCCTACCGCCTCGTCGCTTATTACGGCTGGGACGATCTCGTCTTCACCCACCTTTCCGCCCGCATCCCGGGCCCGGAGCACCATTTCCTCCTCAACCCCTACAACCTCATGTTCGAGGAAGTGACGGCGAGTTCGCTGGTCAAGGTCGACACGAACGGACACCCGGTCGATCCCTCGCCCTTCATCACAAATCCCGCGGGCTTCACCATCCACAGCGCCATCCATATGGCGCGGCCGGACGCGCACGCCGTCATCCACCTCCACACGCCCCACGGCCAGGCGGTCTCCGCCCACGGCGACGGCCTCCTCCCGATCACCCAGACGGCGATGCTTATCCGGGACGAGGTCGCCTATCACGATTACGAAGGTGTCGCCGTCGATCTCGACGAACGCGAACGCATCGTCGCCGACCTCGGCGACAAGGGCGCCATGCTCCTGCGCAACCACGGAACCTTGACGGTCGGGGATACGGTCGGGGAGGCGTTCGTGAAGATGTACTTCCTCGAACGCGCCTGCGAGGCCCAGATCCTGGCTTTGTCGGCGGGCCATGCGGGCCTCAACAACCCGCCCCAGGGCGCTCCGGAAGTCACCGCCCAGCAAGGCAAGAAGGGCCTCAAGATGGCCGCCGGCGCGCTCGCCTGGCCCGCGCTCCTCAGGAAATGCTATCGGCTGGACCCGAGCTTCGCCACCTGATCAGGCCGCTTTCGAAAAAACCGGTATCTGCTCCAGCTCGGCGGCGAGCGCCGGCTCCTCGACCGCGAGGTCGTACGCGCCTTGCATGCGCAGCCAGAACGCCGCGGACGTGCCGGTCAGCTTGGCGATGCGCAGCGCCATGCGCGGCGACACCGGCTTGTTCTCGTTCAAGATATCGTAAAGCTGCTGGCGGGACACGCGCAGGCCGCGGGCAACCTCCGCCTTGGTCTTGCCGAGCGCCGGAAGGACGTCCTCCCGCAGGATCTCGCCCGGATGCGTCGGCCGCAGCCCCTTCAGCAAAGCGTTCGTCATTGCATTCGTCCTGTCGCTTCAAGCCTCAATGGTAATCCTCCAGATCGACGTCGGTCGCATCGCCTTCGTCCCACGACCATGTCAGCCGGTAATTGCCGGTGACGGAGACGGCGTAGCGTTTCGGCTCGCCCTCAAGTCCGTGGAAGCGATAGCCGGGCAGATCCAGATCCTCCGGCACCGTCGCGGCGTCGAGCGCGGCAAGCTGGCGGCGCACCTTGTCTTGGTTCTGGACCGGCAGCTTGCTCGCATCGCCCTTCGCAGCGAACCGCTTCAAAGCCTTGCTGCGAAAGGAACGGATCACACGTTCGTTGTAAGCGAACCGCTGACACATGTCAACCGATAGCTTACGCCCGCACGGCTAGCCCCGGTACCAGTCCCGCTTCAGCCGCGTCGAGGCGACGAAGTAGATGGCGGCGCTGACGAGGTAGAAGCCGAGGCCGTAGAGGATCGAATATTGAAGCGAAGCCTCGCCATGCGCTTCCTTCATCCGGTCGGAGAGCCAGCCGAGGAAATAGATGCCGAATGCGATGCCGATCAGATTGTTGATGAAGAGGAAGCTCGCGCTCGTCGTCGCGCGGATGTTCGACGGCACGATATGCTGGATGGCCGATATGACCGGCCCGAGCCATGCCAGAGCGGTCATCTGGCCGACGGTGAACAGCACCCAGGCGACGGGCAGCGACGGAGCGAAGAGACCGAGGGCGAAGCACGGCGCCGTGATCAGGAAGCAGATCGCCGGAATGAGCGCGTAGACCCCGGGCCGGTCCGGTCCCAGCCGGTCGCCGACCCAGCCGCCGAGCCACGTGCCCGCGACTCCGCCGATGAGGACGATCGAGCCGTAGAACAGTCCGATTTCGCTCGGGGAGAGGCCGAACGTTCGGCTGAAGAAGCTCGGCAGCCAGAAGATGAGGCCGTAGCCGAGGATCGATCCGAAGGCGGCGCCGAAGGACAAGAGCCAGAAGCTGGGATTGCCGCCGAGGATTTTCGCGACCTCGCCGAGCGGCGGCGAGGCGGCGCTCGCCTTTCCGCCCGCATCGTCCAGCCCGCCGCGCACCGGCTCGGGGATGAGCCATTTGACGAGCAAAGCCACCGGAAGGCCCGCTAGCCCGACGATAAGGAAAGCGGTGCGCCAGCTCAGCTCGGCGACCAGCCAGCCGCCGAGGAAGATGCCGAGCGCCGAACCGATCGGAATGCCGAGCGAGAAAAAGGCGAGCGCGCGCGCCCGCCGCGATTTCGGGAAGAAGTCCGCGATCAGCGAGTAGGAAGGCGCGATGCCGCCGGCTTCGCCGACCGCGACGCCCATGCGCGCGGCGACGAGCTGGCCGTACGATTGTGCGAGTCCGCAAAAGGCGGTGAAAAGGCTCCACAGGGCGATCGCGCCGGCGATGATGTTGACCCGGCTGCGCCTGTCGGCGAGCCACGCGATCGGGATCGCGATGGTGCTGTAGAAGAGGCCGAAGACGACGCCGAGATAGCTCAGCGTCTTGTCGTCGAGACCGAACTCGGCGCGGATCGGCACGGCGAGGATGCCGATGATCTGCCGGTCGATGAAGTTGAAGATGTAGGCGAGGAGCAGGATCGCGAGGACGCGCCCTCCCGGAACGGCCTTCGTTCCGGGCGCGGTCCCGCCGCCGCTGCTCCCCGCCGCCGCCATCAGAAGTTCACGCCGAGCGACAGGAACACGGTGCGCGGATTGCCGTAGTAAGCGGTCAGCACGCCCTGCTGGCCCAGCGACGGGCTGATCCCGGGCTGGCCGTTCGCGAGGATGAAGTTCCCCGTGTCCGGATTCTGCCGGAGGAAGTTGTAGCCCGAGACGATGTAGCGCTTGTCGGTCAGGTTGCGGCCGTGGAGGCCGACCATGAAGCGGTCGTCGTCCGAGCGCCAGACGAGGTTCGCGTCCAGCAATGTGAAGGCCTCCTGGTCGAGGCCGGGCGTGCGAAGCTCGAACTGCTGCGAGCTCGAACGGTAGGCGAGCGTGGTGCTGGCGTTGAGGTTGCCCCCCGCGATCGGCGCCGAATAGTTCAAGGTGCCGCTCGCGGTCAGCTCCGGCGTGTTCTGGATTTCGCGCCGGTCCGCGACGTCGATGCCGCGCCCGTCGATGAATTCCAGATAGTCGGCGTTGATGTAGCCCATGGTCCAGGAGAAGCCGAGACGGCCCCCTTGGGTTCCGAAATCCTGGACGAGAACCGCATTTCCCTCGAATTCCACACCCTGGAAGCGGGCGCGGCCGGCATTGGTGGTGACGCCGATGAAGGTCTGCTGACCGTTCAGCGTGACGCCGACGGAGCCCGGCACCTGCACGTCCTTATATTCGGCGTGGAAGGCGGCGAGGCTGAACGACAGGCGACGGTCGAACAGCGAGGCGCGGTAGCCGAGCTCGAAGCTGTCGACGGTCTCCGGATCGAAACCGAGGAAGTCGACGAGCTGATCGCGGCTGCAGGCGCCGCCGGTCGGGTTGCGGCACGCGGTCGAGACGCCGCGCGGGTCGAAGCCGCCGCCCTTGAAGCCGCGGGCGTAGCTTGCATAGACCGTCTGCTCGTCGGTGATCTCATAGGTGATGGAGGCGCGCGGCGTGAACTGCTGGAAGTCCGCCGTGCCTTCGAAGTCCGACTGGACGAGCAGCAGGTTGCCGTTGCCGCCGAAGAAGGGCGAGCCGCCGCCGATGAAGACCTGGCGAAGGATGTCGGACGTCCGCTCGTCCCAGGTGTAGCGGCCGCCGACCGAGAGGCTGAGCTGCTCGCTGACGTCGAAGGTGAAATCGCCGAAGATGGCGAAGGTCTCGGTGTCGACGTCGCCGAAGGTCAGCGCAGTCACCGTGTTCGGCAGGCGCACGTCGAAGATCGTGCGGGCGTTGGCATTGAGGTAATAGCCGCCGAGGAGAGCATTGATCGGCCCCCGATTGTAGAGGATCTGCAGCTCCTGGCTGAGCTGGCGGTTGTTGTAGACGGCGGGCACGTCGACATCGACCTGCGGGAGCGCGTCGAAATCGATCGGAGTCGAGCTGTCGTCGCGGCGATAGGCGGTGATCGAGCGCAAGGTGATGCTCTCGGTCGGCTGGATCTCGCCGAAGGCGCTGACGCCCCAGGCTTCCACTTCCTGCTCGAGGTCGTTCAGCCCCCCGCGCGTGTCGTAGACGTCGTTCAGGACCGGCGCGCCGGTGCCGAGCGCCGGGATCAGCCGGTGGCCGCCGCGCGGGTTCGAATTGTCCTGCGTGTAATCGCCGCTGATGCGGAAGAAAACGTTGCGTTCGTTGTTCACTTCGGCCGAGACGCGGCCCGCCCAGATGTCGCGATTGTAATTGGCGCGGCCGGTGGTCAGATTCTCGCCGAAGCCGCCGCGCGACAGGCGGGCGCCCGTCGCGCCGATGCGCAGCGTGCCGTCGCCGACCGGGGCCGAGCCGCCGACGATCAGGTCGGCCTGCTCATAGGTGCCGAGATTGGCGCGGACGCGAAGCGTCGGCTCGTCGGACAGGCGGCGGGTGACGTACTTGACCGCGCCGCCGATCGTGTTGCGGCCGTAGAGCGTGCCCTGCGGCCCGCGGAGGACCTCGATGCGCTCGACGTCGTAGATGTCGAGCACCGCGGCCTGCGGGCGATTGAGGTAGACGTCGTCGAGATAGATGCCGACGCCGGCTTCGAAGCCGGCGACCGGATCCTGCTGGCCGACGCCGCGGATGAAGGCGGAGAGCGTCGAGTTGGTGCCGCGCGAGACTTCGAAGCTGACGTTGGGCGTCACCTGCGCGATGTCCGTGATGTCGAGCGCGCCGGAATTTTCGAGCTGCTCGCCCGAGAAAGCGGTGATCGCGATCGGCACGTCCTGCAGAGTTTCGGCGCGGCGGCGGGCGGTGACGACGATGTCGTTGTTGATGCCGGCCTCGCCGGTTTCGAGCGCCTGGTTCTGCTCGTTCGCCATCTGCGCTTCCTGCTCCTCGCCGGCGCCCTGCGTCGGCTGATCGGCGGACTGCGCGTAAGCGGGCGCGGCGGTGAGGGCGGCGAGCGCCGTCCCGAGCTTCAGTGCGGTCGTGATGGACAAGCGGCGCATGGCGTTCCTCCTCATATCTCGTGTGTCTGGGTTTGCGTGTGGCTGTGTGGATCGGGCATGCGGGTCAGGCGATCCGCAAAGTCCCGGATGGCGGCGTTGAACAGGTCGCTCTGCTCGAGCTGCGGGGCGTGGCCGGAGCCTTCGAACTCCATTTCGCTCGCGTTAGGGAGCGCGCGGGCGAGATACTCGGCCGTCGCCGCATCGTAGAGCTGGCTGTGGCGGCCGTGGATGACGAGCGTCGGCTGCTCGATGCGCGAAAGGAGCGGCCGGAAGTCCTCGGCGACCAGCGACTGCCAGACGGCGCCGATCGTGGCGGGATCGTTGCGCGCGAATTCGGCGCTCGCCCAGTCCGCCGTTTCGCGCATGCGGTCCGAAATCGGCTGGGAGAAGATCGCCTGCCCCGCCGCCATGGCGAAGGTCCGGAAATCGGCGGCGATCGCGGCGCTTCTGAGCGCGCAGGCTTCGGGCGACAGGCCGAGGTCCCAGCCGTCCACATTCTGGACCCTCGCCGTCATGTCGACGACGACCGAGGCCGCGAAGCGCCGCCCCGCGGGGCCGGAGAGGACTTCCCAAAGCACGCTCGCCCCGAGCGACCAGCCGATGCCGATCGCGTCTTGAAGGTCGAGCGCTTCGGAAAGCTCGGACACATCGCGGGCGAGCCGGCCGACGGTAAGCGCTCCGGCCGCCGCGGACGCGCCGTGGCCGCGAAGGTCTATCGCGATCAGCCGGAAATCCCGGGCGAGCGGCTGCTGTCCGGGAAAGAAGCCGCCATGCGCCATCAGCCCGTGCAGAAGCACGAGCGGACGCCCGTCGCCCTCGTCGCGATAGGCGATGCGCGCGCCGTCGGATGCCGTGAAATGCCGCAAGAACCCCTCCCCGCAGCGCGCCCCCTTTTCCCCCGGGGAGTCGCTGCCGAGCCGGATCAATGCATTAAACTGAAACTTGAGTCAATGTTCAACTCGGCGGGCAACCGCTTCTTAAGCGCTCCTGCGGTACCGCTGCCGGAAGGAAGTTCGGGGGGAAGGATCGCAGGATGCGCGCGGGGATGGTCTTCTTGGTGTTCGTGCTGCTGCTGATCGGCGGCTGCTTCACGGCCGTCGGCGGCGGCCTCGCCGGCGCGTCCGCGGAAGGCGGGCTGAGCCGCACGGTGGATGCGCCGCCGTCCGCAGTGCAGGAAGCGCTCAAGACCGTGATGCGCGGCGACGGCCTCGCCCTCACCTCGCGCGCGGACAATGGCGACCATTACCGGCAGGTCGTCCCCGCCTACCAGCTCGCCCGCGATCCCAAATATGCCTCGCTCTCGCGCCTCGGCGACATGCTGGTCACCGCCCGTGTCCATCCGGGCGGCGCCGTCATCCACACCTCCTTCACGATGATCGACACGGGCGCCGATTTCACCATCGACGTCGTTCCCGGCGAAGGCGGCAAGGGCAGCGTCGTCACCATCGCTCCCGAGGTCGTCCAGGGCAGTGGCGAGGATGCCGAGCGCGTGGCCGAGCGCCTTCGCGATACAATCGACCGGCAGGCCCGCGACATATTGAGCCGCGTCGTCTCCAACGCCCGTAGCGCCCGCCCGGCCGGTCAGTCGCCGGCATAATCCGCGAGGTCGACGGCCTCCACCGCCGCCCCGAGGTCCGGCAGGCGCTTGCCGAGCGCCTTGGCGGCGCGCGCCAGGTCCTTGCGCAGATAGTCCTTGAGGAAGGGTGCCGCACCGGTCCGAAGCTTCGGCCGAGCCACTTGAAGGTCGCGAGCTGGAAATCGAGCTCGTCGTCGTCGATGGGAAGCTTCGGGCCGAAGAGCGAGAGCATCAGTCGCCGGAATAATGGGCCTGGATGATCTCCCAGGCCTCCTGCGCGGTCTCGACGTAGCGGAAGAGACCGAGGTCCTGCGGCGAGACGACGCCCTCCTCGACGAGCGCGTCGAAGTTCACCACCCGCTCCCAGAATTCCCGCCCGAAGAAGAGGATGGGGAGCGGCTTCACCTTGCCGGTCTGGATGAGGGTGAGGAGTTCGAAGGCTTCGTCGAACGTCCCGAACCCGCCGGGAAACACGGCGACGGCGCGGGCGCGGAGCAGGAAGTGCATCTTCCTGAGGGCGAAATAGTGGAACTGGAAGCTCAGCGACGGCGTCACATAGGAATTGGGGAGCTGCTCGTGCGGAAGCACGATGTTGAGCCCGATCGATTCCGCGCCTTCGTCGCAGGCGCCGCGGTTCGCCGCCTCCATGATCGAAGGGCCGCCGCCCGATGTCACGACGAAGTGGCGCGTGCCGTCCGCGTCCGGCGCGGTGCGGCTGGCGAGGCGGGCGAGTTCGCGCGCTTCGTCGTAATAATGCGATTTCGCCTTGAGCCGCTCGGCGACGATGCGCTGCTGGTCGGTCGAGGCGGCGGAGAGAAGCGCCTCCGCCTTGGACGGCTCGGGGATGCGGGCCGATCCGTACATGACGAAGGTCGATCCGATCTTCGCCTCGTCGAGCATCAGCTCGGGCTTGAGCAATTCGAGCTGGAAGCGGACCGGCCGGAGGTCCTCGCGCAGCAGGAAGTCCATGTCCTGGAAGGCGAGGCGGTAGGCGGCATGCTCCGTCTGGGCGGACGAGGTCTGCTTGGCGGCGGTCTTCGCCTCCTCGCGCGCGGCGGGGAAGAGGCGGGTGGGCGGAATGGGTCTGGTCGTGTCGGTCATCGGACGCGCCTTAGGGTCCGTACTCAATACCCGCAATGGCCGGGATCGCCCGGAGAGGTCCGCCGGCAAGGCGCGCAGCGCAGTCGCGTAGCGGGGCTACGCGCAAGCAAGCAACGTAGCCGGCGGACCTCTCCGGGCGACCGCCCGAAGGGCGGCGGGCGGATTTTGGCGCAGGGGTGCGTCGCTCGTCGGTCACGATGCGACAGCATCGCTCCCTCCTCGCTCCTTCCCCTGCACCAAAATCCGCTCCGTCACGGCCGTTGCGGGTATTGAGTACGGACCCTACCGGCAATAGGGGCCGGCGCCCAAGTCGAAATGAAGATGGTTGGCGTGATAGGCGTCGCTGTCGGGCGACAAGCCTACGCTGAAGCGCCGGCAGCCGGCCTGGTGGACGGCGCGCAGGAACGCCCGCGCATCCTCCCGCTCGCCGTTCCAATCGCCGAGCACAGTCACCCGCCGGCCGTCGGCGAGGACGAAGGCGGCGACGTCGACCGCATTGGCGAAGGCATGCTCGCTGAGCCGCGCCCCCGGCCGGCTGTTGACCGAGCGGCAGGCATAGGTGCCGAAGCTCTCGATTCGCCTCACCGCGCTCCCGAAGCGCCGCTCAGCCTCCGGCTGCACGCTTGCCCGCACCCACTGCGCGAAGGCGCGCGCAAGTGGGCAGCGCATGGCGCCGAGGTTGGTGACCGGCGTCCCAATCTCGGTGAGCTGCACCGCCCCGACGGCCGAGCAGCCGCCGCCGAACTGACGGTCGGGGAGCATGCGGAAGCCGACGCCGTTGCGGGTGAGTTCGGCGTGGCATTGCAGGGTGTCGCGGGTGGGGTTGGGGGCAGGCGCGGGGGTTTGTTGGGCGGGTATTTGAGGGCGCCGAGTGTCGCGGGCCTTTGGGATGCACCCGGAAACGAGCGCGGCCGCAAGAATGATGATGCCCACCCGCATGGCGGAAGTGTGCGCTGCCCCGACTCCGCGGGTCAACCACCACCGTCATTGCGAGGAGCGAAGCGACGAAGCAATCCAGCGGGCCTCCGAGTCCCACTGGATTGCTTCGCTGCGCTCGCAATGACGTTCTTCATAGACGCGGGCACCGCACTCGTTCCTATCCACAACCTCCTCCCCCCCCCGGTTGACACCCCGCCCCCTGCCACTATCCCCGCCCACGGGCCACGCCGTCCCAACGCGGCGCGTGCTCTCTGTGAGGAGAGTTGACATGATTGTTGAAAAACCGGCCGAAAGACCGGCGCGTCCTTATTTCTCGTCCGGCCCCTGCGCCAAGCCGCCGGGCTGGGGTCCCGAACATCTCGCTTTGGGTTCGCTCGGGCGCTCGCACCGATCGAAGCTCGGCAAGGCGCGGCTCGGCCACGCCATCGATCTCACCCGCAAGATCCTGCGCGTCCCCGCCACCCACCGCATCGCCATCGTCCCCGC
>DASQND010000106.1:0-4221 GCA_035645215.1 Allosphingosinicella sp. | reverse complement strand
GGGCAAGCAGGTCGCGGTCAAGGTCCTCCGGCCCAACATCGAGGAGGATTTCGCCCGCGCCCTCGACACGTACGAATGGGCCGCCGCCCATGCCGAACATTATGGCGGCGAAGTCTCGCGCCTGCGCCCCCGAGTCGTCATCGCGACGTTCCGCCAGTGGACGATGCGCGAACTGGACCTTCGCCGCGAGGCGGCTTCCGCTTCGGAGCTGCGCGAGAACCTCGTCGCCGAAAGCGGCTTCTACGTGCCCGAGATCGACTGGAGCCGGACCGCCCGCCGGGTGATGACGCTGGAGTGGATCGACGGCATCAAGCTCACCGACCGGGACGCCCTCGTCGAGGCCGGCCACGATCTGAAGGCCCTCGCCGCCATCCTCGTGCGCGCCTTCCTGCGCCAGGCGGTGATCGACGGCTTCTTCCACGCCGACCTCCACCAGGGCAATCTCTTCGCCCTCCCCGACGGCCGCCTCGCCGCGATCGATTTCGGAATCATGGGCCGGATCGACCGCCGGGCGCGGCTCTGGCTCGCCGAAATCCTCTACGGACTCATCGTCGGCAATTACCGGCGCGTCGCGGAAATCCATTTCGAAGCGCAATACGTCCCCTCGCACCATAATGTGGACGAGTTCGCGACCGCCTTGCGCGCCGTCGGCGAGCCGATCCGCGGCCTCCCTGTCAAGGACATCTCGATCGGCGCGATGCTCGATGGGCTGTTCGTCATCACCCGCGATTTCGACATGCAGACGCAGCCGCACCTCCTCCTTCTCCAGAAGACGATGGTGATGGAGGAAGGAGTCGCGACCGCGCTCGATCCCGACATCAACATGTGGGAAACGGCCGAGCCTTTCCTTCGCGAGTGGGTGCGCGGCGAGCTCGGCCCCGAAGCCCAGATCGCCGACGCCCTCGTTCGCGACTTCCGGACTCTCCGCCGCCTCCCCGAGCTCATCCGCCGGCTCGATCATTATTACCCCCCGCCCGGCGCCGCCCCGCCCGATCCGAAGCTTCCGGACATCCTCATCGTCCAGCCCCGCCATTATGGACGCTACGTCCTCACCGCCCTCCTCGCGGCCGCGGCTGGCGCGGCGGCGGCCTTGCTCCTAGTCTAGGCCCATGCGGCGCATCCTCCTGATCGTCGGCGGCGGGATTGCGGCTTACAAGAGCTGCGAGCTTATCCGGCTGCTTCGCAAAAGCGGCTTTACCGTGCGCTGCGTGCTGACGGCGGGCGGGGCGCAGTTCGTGACGCCGATGACGGTGGCCGCGCTTTCCGAGCAGCCGGTGCATACGTCGCTCTGGGATTTGAAGGACGAGGTCGAGATGGGGCATATCCAGCTCAGCCGCGAGGCGGACCTCGTCGTCGTCTGCCCGGCGACGGCGGACCTTCTCGCGCGCATGGCGGCGGGGATCGCCGACGATCTCGCGACCACCCTCCTCCTCGCCACGGACAAGCCGGTGCTCGCCGCGCCGGCGATGAACGTGCGCATGTGGCAGCATGAGGCGACGCAGCGCAACGTCGCGCGGCTGCGGGCGCACGGAGTCACCATCGTCGGGCCGGATGAAGGCGAGATGGCGTGCGGCGAATATGGGCCGGGCCGGCTGCCGGAGCCGGCGGCGATCCTCGAGGCCATCGAGCGGCTCCTCCCCGGCACGGGGAGGGGGACCGCACGAAGTGCGGTGGAGGGGGGCGAGCACAGCGAGCATGGAGGCGTGGGCCCCCTCCACCATGCTTCGCATGGTCCCCCTCCCCGTTCCGGGGAGGAGCAACGCCTCGCCGGCAGGCACGTCCTCGTCACCGCGGGGCCGACGCACGAGCCGATCGATCCCGTCCGAGTGATCGCCAACCGCTCCTCGGGCAAGCAGGGTTTCGCAATCGCGGAGGCGCTGGCGCGGCTCGGGGCGCGCGTGACTTTGGTGGCCGGCCCGGTGAACCTCGCCACCCCCGCCGGAGTCCACCGCGTCGACGTGGAAACGGCGCGGGAGATGGACCGGGCGGTGCAGGCCGCTCTTCCCGCCGACGCGGCGGTGCTGGTCGCCGCCGTCGCCGACTGGCGGGTGGAGCCGGCGCCCGCCAAGCTCAAGAAATCCGAAGGCCCGCCGCCGCTCGTCTGGCAGGCGAACCCGGACATCCTCCTCGCGCTGTCCGAGAGCCGGCACCGCCCCAGGCTCCTCGTCGGCTTCGCGGCCGAGACGAACGATGTCCTTGCCGAAGCGACCGCGAAGCGCGACCGCAAGGGCTGCGACTGGATCGTCGCCAACGATGTGTCCGGTGGCGTCATGGGCGGGGAGCGCAACGCCGTCCATCTCGTCACCGCCGGAGGCGCCGAAAGCTGGGACGAAGCGCCCAAGGAGGAGGTCGCCCGCCGCCTCGCAGAAAGGATCGCCGATGCCCTCCAATGAGATCGGCATAAGGCTGAAGCGCCTCCCGAACGGAGAAGGCCTCCCCCTCCCCTCCTACGCGAGCGCGGGCGCGGCGGGGCTCGACGTGGTGGCGGCCGAAACGCTGACGCTCGCACCGGGCGCACGGCATGCCGTTGCGACCGGGTTCGCCATCGCCATTCCGGACGGCTATGAAGTGCAGGTCCGGCCGCGCTCCGGCCTTGCATTGAAGCACGGCATCACCTGCCTCAACACGCCCGGCACGATCGACAGCGACTATCGCGGCGAAGTGAAGGTGATCCTCGCCAATCTCGGCGCCGAGCCGTTCGAAGTGGTGCGCGGCGAGCGGATCGCGCAGCTCGTCCCCGCACCGGTGCTCAAGGCAAGCTTCGAGGAGGTGGACGACCTCGACACGACCGGGCGCGGCGCGGGCGGCTTCGGCTCGACCGGGCGGTGAGCCTCACCGATGCGCAGCTCGACCGCTACGCCCGCCACATCGTCTTGAAGGAGATCGGCGGGGCGGGCCAGGCGCGGCTGCTCGGCGCGAGCGTCGCCGTGATCGGCGCCGGCGGGATCGGCGCGCCGGCCATCCAGTATCTCGCCGCGGCGGGTGTCGGGCACCTCAAGGTGATCGATGACGACCAGGTCAGCCTCGACAATCTCCAGCGGCAGGTGCTGTTCGGCACTGCCGACGTTGGACGTCCGAAGGCGGAAGTAGCGGGCGAGGCGGTGGCGCGGCTCAACCCGGATATCCGCTTCGAAGGCCTGCAGGAGCGAATCGGGCCGGACAATGCGGCGGCTCTGCTCGCCGGCACCGACGTCATCGTCGACGGCAGCGACAATTTCGCGACCCGGCTCGCCGTTTCGGACGCGGCGACGGCGCTGCGCATCCCGCTCGTCTCGGCGGCGATCGGGCAGTTCCAGATCCAGGTTGCCACCTTTCGCGGCTGGGACGCGGGGCGGCCCTGCTACCGCTGCTTTGTCGGCGACGCCTTCGACGCGGAGGATTGCGACAGTTGCTCCGAACTCGGCGTCCTCGGCGCCGCGGCCGGGCTCGCGGGAAGCTGGGCGGCGCTGGAGGCGATCCGGCAGATCGCCGGCTTCGGCGGCGAGGCGGCGGGCAAGCTCCACCTGTTCGATGCGCTGAAGCCCGCCATGCGCAGCCTCAACATCGTCAAGGACCCTGCCTGCCGCACCTGCGGCGGCTACGCCTGAACCAGCCTCAGATTCGCAGTCTCGCCGGGACGACCCGCGCGACGATCGGGAAGCGGACGATCGCGACGCATCCCGCCGCAGGCGCTGCCTTCGGGACGCGCGCTCCCGCGGCCAGCCGCAGGGCTTCGCGGCCGAAGGCGGCGGCCGGCTCGGCTGCCAGGACTTCGGCATTGCCGACGGCGCCGCCTTCCAGCACATCGTAGCGCAGCGCGACCCATCCGCCGACCGGACGGGCACGGAAAGCGGGCGGCGGCAGCGGGCGCGGCATGGCTGCGAGCAGGCCTCGCTCCGCCGGGCAGTTCCGGCCGCTGCTCAAGGCATAAGGGCGGGCGGGGATCTCGTCGGACGGGAGCGGCGCAAAGTTATAGAAATATCTGAGACAGCCCCTGCGGACGCCGGGGCGGAAGCGCGCCCGGCCGATGGTGGTGACCGAGCGGCGATCGAACCGCTCGTTGCCGGAGCTGGCGGCGACACGCGCCCCGACGGGCGCCCCCGCGGGATCGAGATCGTAAGTGAGCACCGTCCAGACCGAGCTGCCCGGCGCCTGCGCAAGGCGCCTCGTGTCGGGCATGGGGCTTTGGAGGGCGCGCGGCGCGGGCATGCAGTTCGACCCTTGCGGCATCAGCCGCGCGAA
>DASQND010000105.1:0-127785 GCA_035645215.1 Allosphingosinicella sp. | reverse complement strand
GGCCGGTCGTGATCGAGCTTTCTGCGCGCGAAATCCGCGCCGCCAGCGTCAACGGCGCGGGCAGCCTGACGCTCGGACGCCTCAATCGGCTGCTGCGGCTCGATCTTTCGGTCGAAGGCAGCGGACGGATATTGGCGCCTGAAGTCCAGGCGGATACGCTGATTATCGGCTTGATCGGATCGGGCCGCATCCAGGTCGCCGGCAGCGCGGGCGAGCTTCGCGCCAACGTCCACGGCTGGGCGGAACTCGACGCCTCGGCGCTGACCGCGCAGGGCGCGAACGTCGTGACGGATACGGCGGGGCGGGTCTCCGCCACCGTCGCCCGCGAAGCGCGGGTCACCGCGAGCGGGATCGGCGAAGTGGACATCGCCGGCGCGGCTTCCTGCACGGTGCGCGGCCTGAGCGCCGGCCAGGTCCGCTGCGGCCGCGCTTCGGGGCGGTAAGCTGGACCCAAGCTGTCATCCCGGCGAGGGCCGGGATCTCAGGGGGTGAAGAACGCCGGCGCGAATGGAGCGCTCCATAGCCGCCTGCACCTTTCACCCGCTGAGATCCCGGCCTTCGCCGGGATGACGGTCTCGGTCAGATCAACGCCAGTGATGCCAGCTTCATCGACAGCCGCGCCGGGAGCGCGGTCATGCCGTCGTCTTCGCCGTCATAGTCGGGCGGGGCGTCTTCGGGGGCGAGGTAGCGCCAGCCCTGGTGGGCGCGCTTGGGGAGCGCCCGCACCATGATGAGATCGGGCGAAAGGCGGATCACGGTGCGGCGGTCCTCGGCGCGCGTGTCGAAGCCGAGGATGGTCTGGCGCGCCGTGATCCGGTGCTTGACGATCCAGAAGATCGAGCCGCCGACCAGCTCGTCCGCCCGCTTGGGCATGAAGCGCGTCACGATGGGAACGCAGCCTTCGCTGAGACGCAGGCGCTGACGCTTTTCGAGCGCGTCGAAGCTGCCGCAGCCGACCGCGACCTTGCTGATGTTGAGAAGCCCCATGGCGCGAGCAATGCCGCTTTTGCCGCGGCGGATCAAGCGCTTAGCCGGTCACACCCGAGGCGCTGGCGAGGCCCAGGAAGACGAGGAAGCCCATCGAATCGGTGACCATGGTGACGAACACCGAGGAGGCGACCGCCGGGTCCGCCCCTGCCCTGTCGAGCGCCAGCGGCAGCATCACGCCGGCCAGGCCCGCGATCACGATATTGGTCAGCATCGCCGCCGCGATCACCCCGCCGAGCAGGGGATTGAGGAAGAAGAGCGACACGCCGAGGCCGATTAAAACGGCGATCGTGGCGCCGTTCAGGATCGCGATCCTCAGCTCCCGCGTGATCGCGCGCCAGGTGTTCGACTTGGTGAGCTGGTTGGTGGCGAGCGCCCGCACCGTCACGGCCAGCGTCTGCGTCCCGGCATTGCCGCCGACGCCCGCGACGATCGGCATCAGGGCGGCGAGCGCGACCATCTGGGCGATGGTGCCTTCGAAGATGCCGATGATCGTCGCGGCGACGAGCGCGGTGCCGAGATTGGCGATCAGCCAGCGCACGCGCGCCTTGTAGCTGTCGAACACCGGCTCGTTGATGTCGCCTTCGCCGACGCCCGAGAGGAGGAGCGCGTCTTCCGAGGCTTCCTCCTGGATGATGTGCACAACGTCGTCGACGGTGATCATGCCGACGAGGCGGCCGGAAAGATCGATCACGGCCGCCGAAATGAGGGCGTATTTCTGGAAGCGGAGCGCCACTTCCTCCTGGTCCATGTCGACCGGGATGAGCGTCTGCTCGCGCTTCATGATCTCGGACACGCGCACGTGCCGCTGGGCGCGCAGGATCCAGGAGAGGAGCATGGTGCCGACCGGATGGTGGCGCCCGTCGACGACGAACACTTCCCAGAAATCGGTCGCGAGCCCGTCCCCGGCGCGCAGATAATCGATGACCTGGCCGACCGTCCAATGCTCGGGCACCGCGATCAGGTCGCGCTGCATCAGGCGGCCGGCGGATTCCTCCGGATAGGACAAGGCCTGCTCGATGGCGGCGCGGTCGTCCGGGTCGAGCTGGCGAAGGACGGCGCGCTGGTCGTCCTCCTCCATGTCCTCGATCATCGCGACGGCGTCGTCCGTCTCCATCTCGCCGGCGATCTCGGCGACTTCGGAGGGCTCGAGCGTGTCGACGATCTCCTCGCGGACCCAGTCGTTCATCTCCGCGAGCACTTCCGCGTCGAGGAAATCGGCGAGCGCGGCGGCGAGGGTCACGCGCTCGTCGTGGCCGACAAGCTCGAACAGGTCGGCGACGTCGGCCGGGTGGAGCGGCTCGAGCACCGCGCGCGCGCCGTCGATGTCGCCGGCCTCGACGAGGTCCAGCACCATTTCGACGAATTCCGGCTTCAGCCGGTCGTCCTCGTCCAACCGGTTCTCGACCGTCGGCAGCGCCCCGTCGGGCGCGTGGAGTTCGCTGTCGCTCATCGCCCTTCCTCTCCGGAGCCCGTGCCTCGCGGCTCGATAGGCCGCAGGGCCCGCCCTGTCGATACGGGCTGGCTTCGCGCGGCGCGGGTGCCTAGAGCGCAGCCATTCGGCCACTGCCGTTCGTCCCGAGTAGCCGTCGAGCCTGTCGAGACGGCGTATCGATGGACCGGTTGCGAGGGATGTCCCTCGACACGGTCCTCGATACGGCTTCGCCTACTCGGCCCTGCTCGGGACGAACGGCTGCGGCGTGCATCAGGAGATTCCACCCATGTCCGACGAACTCAACACCCTGGTCCTAAACCTCGACAGCGGCGGCGACGTCGTGATCCGCCTCCGCCCCGATCTCGCGCCTGGCCACGTCGCGCAGATCAAGGAGCTTGTCGAGGAAGGCTTTTACGACGGCGTGACCTTCCACCGCGTCATCCCGGGCTTCATGGCGCAGGGCGGCGATCCGACCGGCACCGGCTCGGGCGGCTCGAAGAAGCCGAACCTCAAGGCCGAGTTCTCCGGCGAGCCGCACGTCCGCGGCGCCTGCTCGATGGCGCGGACCAGCGATCCCAACAGCGCCAACAGCCAGTTCTTCATCTGCTTCGGCGACGCGACCTTCCTCGACCGCCAATACACCGTCTGGGGCAATGTCGTCGAAGGCATGGAGCATGTCGACGCGCTGCCCAAGGGCGAGCCGCCGCGCACCCCGGGCAAGATCGTCAAGGCGAGCCTCAGGGCCTGAACGCCGTGTCCGAGCCCCGCCCGGCGACGCTGATTACAGGCGCTTCGGCGGGGCTCGGCGCCTTGTTCGCCCGCGAATGCGCCGCGCGCGGCGACGAAGTGATCCTCGTAGCCCGCCGCCGCGACCGGCTCGAGGCGCTGGCGGCGGAGCTCGGCGGCAAGGCGCACGTCCTCGCCGCCGACCTTGCCGCGCCGGGCGCGGGCGAAGCTTTGTTCGTCGAGGCGGAGCGCCGCGGCCTCTTCGTCGAGACGCTGATCAACAATGCGGGCTTCGGCCTCGCCGGCCGCTTTGCCGCGCTTCCCGCGGACGGCCAGCTCGAGATGATCGACCTCAACGTCCGCCTGCTGACGCAGCTCTGCCGCCTCGCCTTGCCGCCGATGATCGCGCGGCGCCGCGGCTTCATCCTCAACGTCGCCTCGACCGCCGCCTTCCAGGCCGGACCGAACATGGCCGTCTATTACGCGACCAAGGCCTTCGTCCTGTCCCTCACCGAAGCGCTCCACCAGGAGGCGAAGGGGAGCGGCGTCCACGTGACGGCTTTGTGCCCCGGCCCGACCGCGACCGAATTCTTCGACGTGGCGGGCGCCGGCGGCGGCCGGCTGGCCAAGATCGCGGTGGAGCCCCTCGGCGTCGTGCGGGCCGGCCTTGCGGGCCTCGCGCGCAACCGGGCGATCGTCGTGCCGGGCGCCGCCAACAAAGTGGGCGCCCAGGCAAGCCGCTTCCTTCCGCGCGCCGCGATGCGCAGGATCATCGCGCGCATCAAGGCGTGACCAGGCCCGTCGGAGCACGCCGGCAAAGGTGACGACTGGCACGACTTTCACATGGTTTCGCAGGGGGGCTCTCCGCCCGACGCCTGCCCGCCGGGTCGCCCGGCCCCCGCTGAAGGGGCGAGGAGGCCGTAGCCGGGCGGGACCCAGTGCCCGTCGGGCGTTTTGGTCCAGCCCTCGGCAAGCTTTTTAGTCTCGTCCCGGTAGCCCAGGGCCTGCAACTTCTTTTCGAGTAGCTCCATCGATTCGTCGAACGTTGCCGTGTTGCGCGCCATGAACTCGGCTTTGACCTCGCGCTTCATTTCCTTCCTTTCGTGCTTCAGGATGCGCTTGCGCTTGAAGCCGGGGCGGGCGCCGTATTTCTTCGGGCTGGACGCCTGGAGGAGCAGCTTCAGCATGTGATCGGAGCGGCGCAGACGCGTGTAGACCTTGCCGCCGCACGCGAATTGCTCCTCGACGCCGGTGACGCCGCGCTCCCAGGCGGTGAGCTCGACCGGCGTCGCGCACATCGAGGCGGCGAGATTGCAGAGGCGGAGGAATTCGGGGTCGGCAGCCTGGTGATTGTAGACGGTCCGCGCCGCGACGCCGGTTTCGCGGCAAGCGTCGGCGAGGCAGCCGAGGCGGGCGAAGGCGCGAAGGAATTCGTTGCGGCGCCGAGGGGTGAAGGCGTCGTGGCGGACGCGGGGTGCGTCGGGGTCGTGGGGTGCGGGCGGCGGATCGTCATCCCAGGGGAGGGGGGCATCGGGCGGGTAATCGTCGATGTGGTCGGCGCGTGCGGCGGCATTCCGTGCAGCCTCCATCGATGAGCCTTGCATGGCCTGCCCGGCGGCGGCGCCGTCTTCCTCGTTCCAATGGTCCATGATCCGCTCTCCCTGCTCAAAGCTGGGTTGCTAACCTGGCTGGTACTTCACAGGAAAGTGATGGAACCGAAGGCGGCGCCAAGCGGCGTAACGGTGTGCAGGCATTGCGAAGTCGCCGGGAGCCGAATCCGCGCGCCGCGAAGCATTGAGAAGACGCTCCGCGCCGCTGAAAGCCGGGGCAGACGCCCGGATCATGAGAAAAATAGCACCTGTACGCATCCGGCCTGTCCCGGCGACTGCCGCTTTACGGCGGCGTCCGGCGAGACGTCCGGCTGCCGCCGAAGAGCGAAGACCGGACGGCACGAATTTGCCTGCTTCGTCGGCGGCCGGCTCAGCCCTTTAGAAGATGTTCGAACAGCCAATCGTGGAAGATCTTCACCGGGCGGCGGGAGAGAGCGGAGCGGCGGCAGGCGAACCAGTAGCTGTAGGGGCTCTCCACCTTCAAATCGAAGAGCGGGACGAGCCGCTCGTCGCCCGAGGCCCTGAGGTGGCTTTCCAGCATCAATGCAACGCCGAGGCCCTGGGCGGCGGCGTCGAGGATGAGCTGGCCGGAATCGAACTGGTCGATCGCCGCGGGCTCCAGGTCCGGCACGCCGGCCGCCTCGCGCCAATAGTCGAATGCCAAGGCAAGGTCGCGGTGGATGAGGATGGTGTGGGCCGCGAGGTCGCGCGGATGGCTGAGCGCCAGCGGTCCGTCGCGAAGTTCCCGCGATCCGATCGCGACGACGCAGTTCGAATCCATGCGCCGGGAATAAAGGCTCGGATCGACGTCGGTGGTGATCGCGATCGCGGCGTCGAGCCCCTCGTCGAGCCGCGCGAGGCGGTTCGTGCCGGTGTCGAGGTCGATATGAAGCTCCGGGTGGAGCTCCCGTAATTGCGGGAGGGCGGGCATCAGGCGCTGGGCGGCGAAGAGCGAGGGGACGGCGAGACGCAGGCGCATCATCTCGCGATTGCCCGACGCGCGCTCCATTGCGCCGGCGAGCGCGTCGAGGGCCGGGCCGATCTCGGCGAGGAGGCGCTCGCCGTCGGGATTGAGGCTGACGGTCTGGTGGCCGCGGTCGAAGAGCGGGCGGCCGACCGAGCGCTCCAGCGCCTGGATGCGGCGGGTGAGCGCGGGCGACGAAAGGGCGAGCGCTTCGGCGGCGGCCTTGATCGATCCGAGCCGCGCGGCCTGGACGAAGGCCTCGATGGCGGTCAAAGGCGGCAGCCTCTTCATCGGCGCGGCTCCTTCTTCTTTGCTGCAGCGCAGCGGCCGTCGCCAGCGAAACGAAGCCGGTTCTCAGCCGCCATCCAAGTGCAACTTATGCATCCGTAGCATATTTCTTCGCACTTGCACAACTTCCCTTCGCGGGCGCACAACGTCCCTGCCTTTCAGGCATCCTCTCCTAAAAACTTTCAGGGTCGGTCCTTCGGGGCCGGCCCTTTTTTTGCCTCCTTCGGACCCGCTTCGGTGGACGCGCCGTTACCCGTTCCTATCTCACGCCTAATCTCACGGGCGAAGATTACGGGACGGAGACGAAATGGCCGACGAGGAAAAGCAGCAGCCGACGCGGCTCCAGGTCGCGACCATGCGTCCCGACGACAGCGGCCGCGGCCTCGCCCGGCTGCCGCGCGCGCTGATGGCGGCGATGGCGCTGAAGGACGGCGACGTCATCGAGCTGACCGGCAAGCGCGCCACCGCGGCCCGCGCCGTCGGTCCCTATACCGAGGATGAAGGGCTCGACATCATCCGCCTCGACGGCCTCCAGCGCGCCAATGCCGAGATCGGCTCCGGCGACTTCGTCGAAGTGCGCAAAGCGGAATCGAAAGCGGCGCAGCGCGTCGTCTTCGCGCCCGCGCAGAAGAACCTCCGGCTCCAGGGCTCGGCCCAGGCGCTGAAGCGCAGTTTCGGAATGAAGCCGATCGTCGCCGGCGATGTCGTCTCGACCACGGGCCAGCAGCAGGTCCAGCGCGGCGACATCCCGCCCGAGCTGCGCCAGATGCTCGCCGCGCCCGCCTACGCCCTCCAGGAAATCCGCCTCACCGTAGTGTCGACCGTGCCCAAGGGCATCGTCCACATCGATGCGACCACCGAGGTCGAGCTCCTCCCCGAATATACCGAGCCCCGCGACACGCGCCGCGCCGACGTCACGTATGACGATCTCGGCGGCATGGGGACGACCATCGACCAGCTTCGCGAAATGGTCGAGCTTCCGCTTCGCTACCCGGAGATTTTCGAGCGGCTCGGCGTCGATCCGCCCAAGGGCGTGCTCCTCCACGGCCCGCCCGGCACTGGCAAGACCCGGCTCGCGCGCGCGGTCGCTAACGAGAGCGACGCGACCTTCTTCCACATCGCCGGCCCGGAAGTGATGGGCTCCGCCTATGGCGAGAGCGAGCGCAAACTTCGCGAGATCTTCGAGGAAGCCACCAAGGCGGCGCCGTCCATCGTCTTCATCGACGAAATCGATTCGATCGCGCCCAAGCGCGGCCAAGTGCAGGGCGAGACGGAAAAGCGCCTCGTCGCGCAGCTCCTCACGCTGCTCGACGGCCTGGAGCCGCGCGCGAACCTGGTGGTCATCGCGGCCACCAACCGCCCCGAAGCGATCGACGAGGCGCTGCGCCGCCCCGGCCGCTTCGACCGGGAAATCGTGATCGGCGTTCCGGACGAGGGCGGCCGCCGCGAGATCCTCGGCATCCACACCCGCGGCATGCCGCTCGCGGAAGGCGTCGACCTCGTGACGCTGGCGCGGCGCACCTACGGCTTCGTCGGCGCCGATCTCGCCGCTTTGGTCCGCGAAGCGGCGATCGAGGCGGTGCGCCGCATCATGCCGCGCATCAACCTCGAGGAAGGGACGATCCCGCCCGAAGTCCTCGACAATCTGTCCGTCCAGGGCGGCGACTTCGAGGAAGCCCTGAAGCGCGTCCAGCCCTCCGCGATGCGCGAAGTGATGGTGCAGGCGCCGACCATCGGCTGGGACGATATCGGCGGCGTCGACGAAGCGCGCGAGCGGCTTCGCGAGGGCGTCGAGCTTCCGCTCAAATTCCCGGAAGCGTTCCGCCGCCTGGGCATCCGCCCCGCCAAGGGCTTCCTGCTCTACGGTCCGCCGGGCACCGGCAAGACATTGCTCGCCAAGGCAACGGCGCGCGAAGCGGAAGCCAACTTCATCGCCACCAAATCCTCCGATCTCCTGTCCAAATGGTATGGCGAAAGCGAGCAGCAGATCGCCCGGCTCTTCGCCCGCGCGCGGCAGGTGGCGCCGACCGTGATCTTCATCGACGAACTGGACAGCCTGGTCCCCGCCCGCGGCGGCGGCCTCGGCGAGCCGCAGGTCACCGAGCGGGTGGTGAACACGATCCTCGCGGAGATGGACGGTCTCGAGGAGCTTGGCTCCGTCGTCGTGATCGGGGCGACCAACCGGCCGAACCTGATCGATCCGGCCTTGCTCCGGCCGGGACGGTTCGACGAACTGATCTACGTCTCCGTGCCCGACGAGGGCGGGCGGCGGCACATCCTCGGCATCCACACCAAGGACATGCCGCTCGCTGAAGGCGTCGATCTCGACCATCTCGCGGCCCGGACCGACCGCTTCACCGGCGCGGACCTCGAGGACCTCGTCCGCCGCGCCGGCCTGTTCGCGCTCCGCACCACGATCGATGCGACCACCGTCACCATGGAGAATTTCGAAAAGGCGCTGCTCGAAACCCGCGCCTCCGTCACCGCCGAGATGGAGCGCGAATACGAGCAGATCCAGGACAAGCTCAAGCAGGATGCGATGTCGGCAACGTCCGGCGGCATCGGCTTCATCGGGCCCGGAATGCTTACACCGAGGGGTCCCAAGGGGTAAGGTCGTCGGCGGGCGCATCGAAAGCGGGCGCATCGAAAGCCGCTTGGGGCTTGAAGGCGAGCCAGGTCCAGAGCGCGAGCGCCGCCATGATCGCGGCGGTGACCAGGAAAGGGAGCGGCTTCGACCAGGTGTAGAGCCCGACGCCGACCGCGGGCGCGGCGATATAGGCGACGCCGTTCACCGACGTGACCATGCCGGCGACGGCATTCTGCTCGCGCGGGCTCACCGCCAGCGAAGCGCCGCTGGTGAAGCCCGGGCGGAAGAAGGAATAGCCGAGCGACGCGAGCGCGAAGGCTATGACGAGCTCGTAGATGCCGGCCGCGACCCCGGTCGCGGCGGTGCCGATTGCGGCGACGAATGAGCCCCAGCCGACGAGGCCGCGCGGTGAGAGGCCGAGCAAAGGGATCAGCATCCACTGCGCGATGAGACTTGCGGCGGCGCCCGCGATGAGCACGATGGCGATCATGTGCTGCGCTTCCTCGATGCCCAGATCGAGCCGGTCGATGACGAGGAAGCCCACGACGCCGAGCAGGGCCGCGTGGCCGTGGCCGCCGACGATGCCGATCATGTGCCATGGAAAGACGCGGCGGTCGCGCCAGGTAAGCGGCGCCTCGTCCTCTTGCCGTGCCGTGCTCGCCGCCGTGCCGCCGATCGAGGGAAAGTCGCCGGCTCTCGGCCGGACCGCCGCGCCGGGCGTGTCGTCGGGGAGGTAGAGAATTACAGCGGCGAGGACGGCGGCGCCGATGCCAGCGAAGATAATGAGCGGGCCGGCGAGGCCGAGCGGCTCGAAGATGAAGAGCGGTGCGATGGCGGGGCCGATGATCGTGCCCAGGCCGAAGGAGGAGGCGATGGCCGCGAGCGCGTTGGTGCGCTTTTCGCCCGACGTGCGCGCCGCGACGTAGGCCTGGACGGCGGGCGGCGAGGCCGAGCCCCAGGCGCCGTAGATGGTCCGCCCGAGCATGAAGACGAAAAAGGCCGCGGCGGGCGCGACGACGCCGTGGAGGCCGAGCGCCAGCATCGCGCCGCAGACCAGCATCGAGACGATGAAGCCGTAAAGCCCCAGCCGCATCAGCGCGCGGCGCCCGCGATGGTCGGCGCGCCTGGCCCAATATGGGGCGGTCGCCACCCACAGGACCGCCGACAGGCTGAAGGCGACGGCCACCCAGACGTCGGGCATTCCAAGCCCGCGCCCTATGGCGGGCATCAGCGACTGCATGGCCGTATTGCCCGACGCGGCGACCAGCATCACGGCGAAGAGCAGCAGGAAGCGTCCCCTCGGCAGCCCATAATCCGGCATGGCGGCGGAGCCTTTCCCGTCTGTCGTCCGTTGGGTGTGCCGAACTGAACTCGCGTGGCGGCGCTGCCGCAAACCCGCCCTTGCCATTGCTTCGGCGATTTGCCAACGCACCTCCTCGCCTCAAACATCGTGAGTATGCGGTATGTCAGCTTCCAACCACGCGCGCTCCGAGCGCGGCTCCAAGGGCGCCGCGGGAAGCGGGCCGCTCATGATGTTCCTCAAGGGCTTCATCAAGCATCCGGTGATGGTGGGCTCGGTCATCCCCTCGTCGAAGGCGCTGATCGACAAGATGCTGGAGCCGGTGGACTGGGCGAACTGCCGCCTGTTCGTGGAATACGGGCCGGGCGTCGGCACCTTCACCGAGCATATCCTGCAGCGCATGGCGCCGGACGCGACCCTGATCGCGATCGACACCAATCCGGACTTCACCGACTATCTCAACCGCAAGTTCCGCGACAGCCGCCTGATCGCGGTCACCGGCTCGGCCGCCGACACGCGCAAGATCATGGCGGAAGCGGGCTTCGACGAGGCGGACTACATCCTCTCGGGCCTCCCCTTCTCGACCCTGCCGCCGGGCATCGGCCCCAAGATCGCGGCCGAGACGCATGCGGCGCTCCGCAAGGACGGGGGCTTCCTGGTCTACCAGTTCTCGCCCAAGGTCCGCGACTTCATGGCGGTGCACTTCGACCGGATCGACAAGGGCATGGAATGGAAGAACATTCCCCCCGCCCAGCTCTTCTGGGGCTGGAAGGACTGACGGGCGCGGTCGCGCCGAGGCGCGCCCGAGACCGTCATCCCGGCGGAGGCCGGGATCTCAGGGGGTGAAGGGCGCAGGCGCTTTTGGAGCGCTGCACTTCCCACTGAGCTTTTCACCCGCTGAGATCCCGGCCTTCGCCGGGATGACGTGTTTGGCACGAGCCGCGGCCCCCTCCCCCCGCCACCTCCGCAAACTTTCTCCCGCTCAACGTCCCGATCCGGGACCGCGCGTCCCGGCGCGGACGCGGCGCTTGCAACCTCGCGGCGGGTGTTTACGTTTTGTGAACCATGTCACCCGCCTCCGCCTCGACCCACGCCGACCCTGCCCAGCCCGGGCTCGGCCGCCGCGCGCTCGACGTCACGGCGACGATCCTCTCGCTCGGCACCAACAAGCTGATCCTGCGCGGCACCGGATGGCTCAGCCGCCATGGCCTCGTCCGCTACGTCGTCCCGGCGCTCGTCCTCAACGAAGCGTTCGGCGCCTACCGCGCCTTCGTGGCCGGCGGGGCGATGGGCTGGTGGTAACCGGCCGCCGAACTCAATAGGTCGCGCGCCGGCTCCCAAGGTTCAGCCGCCGGGCCAGATTGTAGTCCGCAGTCACCATCAGGAAATAGCCGAAGGCCCAGCGCAGGCGATTGAGGATCGTCATGTCCTTGCGGTGGACGCTCGGCTCGATCTCGCGGCTCCTGGCAATCTCCGTCTCGATATAGGCGCGCATCGTCGCGGCGAATTCCGCGTCGTCGACGCGCAGCATCATCTCGAGGTTCAAGTAGAGGCTCCTCATGTCGAAATTGGCCGAGCCGATGTGGACGGCGTCGTCGATGACGATGAGCTTGGTGTGGAGCTTGGTCGGCTGATATTCGTAGACGCGGATGCCGTGCTTCAAAAGCCGCCAGTAGGAGAAGCGGGCGGCCCAGAGCGTGGCGCTGATGTCGGACTTGCCCGCCGTCACCATGCGTACGCGGCCGCGCTCGGCGACGCCGTAGATGCGGCGCATCATGCGGATGTTGGGAACGAAATAGGCCATCAGGAAATCGACTTTGGTGGCGGCGGCGAGATCGTCGCGCACCGCGCGGGCCCATGGGCTGAGGCGCCGGCTCGGGCCTCCGAACAGCCAGTGGAGGGCGCCGTGGCGGCGGCTGTGGCGGCTCAGCATGCGGCGCAGCTTGCGGATGGTGGCGCGCGGGTCCTCGGCCCAGGCGAACATATCGTCGAAATACTGGACGAGGCTCAAGACGCTCGGACCCTCGACGAGGAGGCCGAGATCGCGCCAGGCGCCGCTTTCCACCGTGCCGAAATATTCGTCGCCGATGTTGAAGCCGCCGACCATCGCGCGCGCGCCGTCGGCGAGGGCGAGCTTCTGGTGGTTGCGCAGCAGATAGCGCCGCCCCCAGCGCGGCTCGAAGCGGCAGAAGCGCGCCCCCGCGTCGCTCAGCGGCCTGAAGAAGCCTTCGTCCGCATCCGACGCCCCGAAGCCGTCGAGCAGCATCGAAACCTCGACGCCCCGCGCCGCCGCCGCGACCAGCGCGTCGCGCACGCGGCGGCCGCTCTCATCGTTGAGCCAGATGTAGTAGAGGATGCGAAGCGACTCTTTCGCGCCGTCGATGAGGGCGATCAGCGCGTCGAGCCGGTTCGGCCCGTCGACCACCACCGTCAACCGATTGCCGCCGACCATGTGCGGCGGGATCTTGCCCCTTTCTCCGTTCATGGCGTCCCCGTTCATCCGCTCCGGCCTAGCGCTACGGCGCGGCGCTGGAAAGGCCGGGGCGGCAGTTGAAGGCCCCGCCCCAGCCGCTACAGCGAAGGCCGTGCACGTCGCCCGCCTCTCCTTGAGCGATTTCCGCTCCTATGCCGACGCCGTTGTCGCGCCCGGAGCGGGGCTCGTGATCCTGACCGGCGAGAACGGGGCGGGGAAGACGAACTTGCTGGAGGCGGTGAGCCTGCTCGCGCCCGGACGCGGGCTGCGCGGGGCAACCCTTTCGGAGATGGTGCGCAAGGGCGGCGAAGGAGGCTTCGGCGTGGCGGCGCGGCTGGGGGAGCCGATCGACATCGGCACGGGCGTGGCCGCGAACGCCCCGGAGCGGCGGCAGGTGCGGATCAACGGGGCTGCGGCCTCGGCTTCGTCGCTGGCCGAACGGCTTTCGGTGCTTTGGCTCACCCCGGCGATGGACCGGCTCTTCATCGAAGGCGCGTCGGGCCGCCGCCGCTTCCTCGACCGGCTGACGCTGGCGCTCTTCCCCGGCCACGCCGTCCATGCCGCCCGCTACGAAGCGGCGATGCGGGCGAGGAACAAGCTCCTCTCCGAAGACGGCCGCCGCGACGAAGCCTGGCTGACGGCGCTCGAAGCGCGGATGGCCGAGCACGGCGCCGCTCTCGCCGAAGCGCGCGCCGCCACTGTCGAAGCCCTCTCCGCCCGCCTCGCCGACGCGCCCGAAGGCCCGTTCGCCCGCGCCGGGCTGGCGCTCGTAGGCGGCGCGTCGGACGATCTCGCCCGCGACTATGCGCTCGGCCGCGCCCGCGACGCCGCCGCCGGCCGCACCCTTTCCGGCCCGCACCGCACCGACCTCCTCGTCACCCACCTCGGCAAGGCGCAGCCCGCCACCGCCTGCTCGACCGGCGAACAGAAGGCGCTCCTGCTCGGCATCGTCCTCGCCCACGCCGCCCTCGTCGCGGACCGCACCGGGCGCCCCCCCATTCTCCTCCTCGACGAGGTCGCCGCCCACCTCGATCCGCAGCGGCGGCGCGCCTTGCTGGAGCGTCTCGCGGAGACCGGCGGCCAGGTCTGGGTCACCGGCACCGAATGCGGCCTGTTCGACGCGGCGGCGGTGGGCGCCGCGACGTGGTTCGAAGTGCGCGGCGGCGCCGTACACCCCGCCTGACGGAGGTCAGCGGCGCGGCGCCGCGATCTGGCGGGCGCAGGCGTCGGCTCCGGCGCCGAGCCCGTCCGGGTCGGGCGTGTCGAACGTCTGCGCCATGCAGGGATAGTCGTCGTCATCCCGAGGCTCGACTGTGAAGCCGGCGTTGCGCGGCACCGCGCCGGTCGGCCCGTAGGCGAGGAGCAGCCGGTGGACGTGAACGGCAAGCGCCGCCGACGGGCTGTCGGGCTCGAAATGGGCCGAACTGTTGCTCCGCATCGAGCGAAGCCGCCCGCCGCGAAATTGCTCGATACCGATGCTGGTGCCGTCGAGTAGGCCGGTGCGGCTTCCGCGCCACCGCTCCGCCAGCCGGTCGAACGCCGCCACCGCTTCGCGATATTCTTCTTCCGGCACATGGAAGTTGAAGCGCCGCACGGCCGGCGGCGGCGCCTCGTCGCGGCCGATGACCGTGTAGCGCGCGACGACTTCGCCGCACCCGTCGCCTTCGGTGCGGGCTGCGAGGTCGCAGTCGTGAGGACGGGGAAGGAAATCGACGACGAAGTGGTAGACGCCGAAGGAAGGCGAGATCGAGACACGCATGCCGCTGCGCCCCAAAGTGGCGAGCGGTTCGAGGTTCGGGTGCAGCTTCTCCGCGAGGGGGGCGTCGGCGAGCCGGTCGTGCGGGATCGGGCCGCCCAATGCTTCCGGCCACCAGCCCGGCATCTCCCTGCGCTCGCAGCCGGCGAGGAGCGCCGCGCAGGCGATCAATAAGGCCGTCCGCACTCTCATCCCCGCTCCTTCACCCGCCGCCTTGCGCCCCTTGCTGCACCTGCGAAAAAAGCGGCCGAAACAGGCTAATTTCCTTGGGGTTCGCGCCTGCCCCCGCTATATCCTCCTAATGGCAAATCCCCCCAGTGAAAACGCATACGGCGCCGAGTCCATCAAGGTGCTGAAAGGCCTCGACGCGGTCCGGAAACGGCCCGGAATGTATATCGGCGATACCGACGACGGTTCGGGCCTCCACCACATGGTGTTCGAAGTCTCGGACAATGCGATCGACGAGGCGCTGGCGGGGCATTGCGACCTCATCCGCGTCACCTTGAACCCCGACGGCTCGGTCTCGGTCGAGGATAACGGCCGCGGCATCCCGACGGGCATCCACAAGGAGGAAGGCGTTTCGGCGGCCGAGGTCATCATGACCCAGCTCCACGCCGGCGGTAAGTTCGAGAATACGTCGGACGACAATGCCTACAAGGTTTCGGGCGGCCTCCACGGCGTCGGCGTGTCGGTGGTGAACGCGCTGTCGGAATGGCTGGAGCTCAACATCTGGCGCGACGGCGAGGAGCATTGGATGCGCTTCCGCTTCGGAGACGCCGAAGCGCCGCTGAAGCTCGTTGGGTCGGCGCCCGAAGGCCGCAAGGGGACGCGGGTGACCTTCCTCCCCTCGCCGGCGACGTTCAAGATCCTCGAGTTCGACTTCGACCGCCTCGAGCACCGCTTCCGCGAGCTTGCGTTCCTCAATTCCGGCGTGCGCCTGATCCTGACGGATGCGCGGCACGAGGAGGAGAAATCCGTCGAGCTCTATTACGAGGGCGGGATCGCCGCCTTCGTGCGCTATCTCGACCGTGCCAAGACGCCGCTCATCCCGGAGCCGATCGCCGTCCACGGCCAGCGCGACGAGATCGGAATCGACGTCGCATTGGAATGGAACGACAGCTATTACGAGCAGGTCCTCTGCTTCACCAACAACATCCCGCAGCGCGACGGCGGCACGCACTTGGCGGCTTTCCGGGCGGCGCTGACCCGGACGCTCAACAATTATGCGGACAAGTCGGGCGTCCTTAAAAAGGAGAAGGTGAGCCTCACCGGCGACGACATGCGCGAGGGCCTCACCGCCATCGTCTCGGTGAAGCTCCCAGATCCCAAGTTCGGATCGCAGACCAAGGACAAGCTGGTTTCCTCGGAAGTCCGCCAGCCGCTCGAAAGCCTGATGGCCGACAAGATGGCGGAATGGCTGGAGGAAAATCCCGCCCACGCGCGCTCGATCATCCAGAAGATCATCGACGCCGCCGCCGCCCGCGAAGCCGCCCGCAAGGCGCGCGAGCTGACCCGGCGAAAGGGCGTGATGGACATCGCCTCCCTGCCCGGCAAGCTCGCCGACTGCCAGGAGCGCGACCCCGCCAAGTCCGAGCTGTTCCTGGTCGAAGGAGACTCGGCCGGCGGCTCCGCCAAGCAGGGCCGCAACCGGCACAACCAGGCGATCCTGCCCTTGAAGGGCAAGATTCTCAACGTCGAGCGCGCGCGCTTCGACCGCATGCTCTCGTCCAAGGAAGTCGGCACCCTCATCCAGGCCATGGGCACCGGCATCGGCCGCGACGACTTCAACATCGAGAAATTGCGCTACCACAAGGTCGTGATCATGACGGACGCCGACGTCGACGGCGCCCACATCCGCACCCTGCTGCTCACCTTTTTCTACCGGCAGATGCCGGAGATCATCGAGCGCGGGCACCTCTACATCGCCCAGCCGCCGCTCTACAAAGTGGCCAAGGGCCGCTCGGAAGTCTACCTCAAGGACGATGCGCGGCTCGACGATTATCTCGTCGATGCGGGCATCGGGTTGATGCGCCTTGAGAGCGAGGAAGGCCCGCGCACCGGCGAGGACCTGCGCAGCCTCGCCGATCATGCCCGCCGCGTGCGCAGCCTGATGCGCTACGTGCCGCGCCGCTACGATCCGGGCCTCATCGAAGCGCTGGCGCTGAACGGCGCGCTCGATCCGGCGCTGCCGGTGAGCGGCCGCACCGAAGCGATCGGCCGCGCCGCGGCCTTCCTCCAGGCGAGCGACGAAAGCTCGACCTGGACCGGAGAGATCGGCGCCGACGGGGACTATATCCTCCGCCGCCTGTGGCGCGGGGTCACGGACCACCATGTCGTCGACCACAAGTTCGTCGCCTCCGCCGAAGCCCGCAAGCTCCACGGCCTCGCCGCCGAGCAGGCGCAGAGCTACGCCACCGCCTCGCGCCTCGTGTCCTTGAAGGCGAGCCAGCCGCGCGAGGAGGCCGACCCGAACCCGGACAGCGACACCCCGCACGAAAAGGTGGACGGCATCCCGCCGCCCGAGCGCGCGCCCGACGCCCGCGGCATCCTCGTGCGCCGCCCGACCGAGCTCCTCGACGCGATCCTGGCGGCCGGCCGCAAGGGCCTCGCCATCCAGCGCTACAAGGGCCTTGGCGAGATGAACGCCGAGCAGCTTTGGGAAACGACGCTCGATCCTGAGAATCGCAGCCTGCTGCGCGTCGAAATCGCCCAGGCGGACCTCGCCGACGAGATCTTCACCCGCCTGATGGGCGACGTCGTCGAGCCGCGCCGCGACTTCATCCAGGAAAATGCGCTGAACGTCGCCAACCTGGACGTTTAACGAGGGCTTCGGAACGCCGCCCCGCACCGCCCGTTCGAGCGGTTCGCGCGGGAGGATGAATGGCTGAAACGAACGGGACGGCAGGAGGCGGCGCGCCGCTGCAGATCGGCGAGATCGCGGCGTCTTTGCTGTCGGCGCTGGAGCGCGGCGACGTCGTCTTCATCGCCGCCGACGAGACGCGCGCGGCCGAGACGGCGCGGATTTTGAAGGCCGCGGCGCCAGAAGCGGAAATCCTGCACTGTCCAGCGAGCGACGCTTTGCCCGGAGATTCGGCGCCGCCGTCGCCCGCTAACGTCGGACAGCGCGCGGCGGCGCTTCGGCGGCTGGCGGCGCTCGTCGGCGAGACGGGCCGCGCTTGCATCGCACTCGTCGCAAGCGGCGAAGCGGCGGCGCGGCTCTATCCTGCGCCGGACCGGTTCGCCGCCGTGCCGCCGCTGGTGCGGCTCGGCGAGCCGATCGACATCGAGGCCTTTGCCGCGGAGTTGGTCGGGATTGGCTATGTCGTCGACGACCGGGTGGACGAGCCCGGCGAAGTCGCCGCGCGGGGGCAGGTGATCGACGTCTTTCCGGCCGACGCCGGCGAGCCCTACCGGATCGAGGAGCAGGACGGGGGGGTCGCCTTCATTCGGCCCTACGATGCGGTGAGCCAGCTCACCCGCGGCGAATGCGAGCGCCTCGAGCTCGGCCGGGTCACCGAGCCGGAGCTTGGCGAGGGCGCCGTCACGCTGCTCGATCACCTCCCCGCTGCCCCAGTCGCGGTGGAGCCGGGCGCCGAGAAGAGGCGCAGCCGCTTCCTCACGCTCGCCGCCGATGCGGCGAAGCGGCGCCCGGCCCGCGCCGCGCGCGATATCTGCCCTGACGAGCGCTGGCATTCGGCGCTCTCCGCGCGCGCTGAGCTGCCGCTGGGCGAAGGCCTTGGCGAGCCGCCGCCCCGCTTCGTCGAGAGCCGCTCGCCCGAAACCGCCTTTGCCCGCTTCGCCCGCGCCGCGATCGAGGGCGGCGAGCGGCTGATCCTCCTCGGCACGCCGCGCGACCTGCGCTTCCTGTCGAGGCGGATCGAGCGCAAGCTCAAGGTCGCCGCGCACGAGGCGGCGGACTGGTTCAGCGCGCACAGCGCGCCGGCCGGCGCGGTCGTTACCCTCCCCGCGCCGGTGCCGCGCGGCTTCCGCTTCGGCGGCACGGTCGCGGTCGCCGCCGCCGACCTCCTCGGCAGCCGCGCCCAGCGCGACGATGACGAAGGCGCGGCCGGCGACGCCCAGATGTTCGCCGTCGCCGAAATCCGGATGGGCGACGTCGTCGTCCACGAGGACCACGGCATCGCGGTCGTGGCGGGACTCGAAGCGCTGCCCGATGCAGGCGACGCCCTGGTGCTGCGCTTCGCCGGCGAAGCGCGGCGGCTCGTGCCGGTGGCTGAGGCGGACCGCATCTGGCGCTACGGCGCCGACGAAGATGCCGTGACCCTCGACAAGCTCGACGGCTCGACCTGGCAGAAGAGGCGCATCGAGATCGACCGCGCCATTGCGGAAAGCGCGCGCGGCCTGACCGCTTTGGCCGCCGAGCGGATGGCGCGCGAGGCCCCGGTGCTGGAGCCCGACGCCGCCGCCTACGAGCGCTTCGTCTCGGGCTTTCCGTTCAGCGAAACGTCGGATCAGGCGCGTGCCATCGCGGCGGTGAGGGGCGATCTCGCCTCGGGCAAGCCGATGGATAGGCTGGTCGTCGGCGACGTCGGCTACGGCAAGACCGAAGTCGCCTTGCGCGCCGCCGCCATCGCCGCGCTCGCCGGCTGGCAGGTTGCCGTCGCCGCGCCGACGACGGTGCTCGCCCGCCAGCATCTCGAAACCTTTGCGCGCCGCTTCGAAGGCACGGGCGTCGAAGTCGCCTCCCTGTCCCGCCTCTCAACACCCGCCGAGAAGCGCCGCGTCGTCGCGGGGCTGAAGGACGGTTCGATCTCCGTCGTGATCGGCACCGGCGCGGTGGCCGGCAAGGCGGTCGAATATGCCAAGCTCGGCCTCGTCGTCGTCGACGAGGAGCAAAGGTTCGGCGCCGCCGACAAGACCAGGCTGCGCGAGCTCGGCGCCGGCCATGTTCTGACATTGAGCGCAACACCCATCCCGCGCACGCTCCAGACCGCGCTCGTCGGCCTCCAGCAGCTCTCGATCATCGCGACGCCGCCGGCGCGGCGCCAGCCGATCCGCACCCTCGTCTCGAGCTTCGATCCGGAGCGGGCCCGCACCGCGCTCCTCCGCGAACGCTCGCGCGGCGGCCAAAGCTTCGTCGTCGTGCCCCGCATCGAAGACATGGCGCCGATGGCCGAGCAGCTCCGCCTCGCCGCGCCCGAGCTCGAACTCCTCGCCGCCCACGGCAAGATGCCCGCCGCCGAGATCGACGAGGCGATGGTGCGCTTCGGAAACGGCGACGGCGACGTGCTGCTCGCCACCAACATCATCGAGGCGGGGCTGGACGTGCCGCGGGCGAACACGATGCTGGTCTGGCGCGCCGACCGCTTCGGACTGTCGCAGCTCCACCAGCTTCGCGGCCGCGTCGGGCGCGGCAGCCGGCGCGGCCATGTCCTCCTCTTGACCGAACCCGGCGCCGAGATCGCGCCGCGGACGCTGAAGCGCCTCTCCACGCTGCAGGCGTTCGACCGGCTCGGCGCCGGCTTCGCGATCAGCGCCCGCGACCTCGACATGCGCGGCGCCGGCGACCTCCTCGGCGACACGCAGGCCGGCCATGTCAAGCTGATCGGCGTCGATCTCTACCAGCATCTGCTGGAAGGCGCGCTTAGGGCGGCGCGGGGCGAGGACGTCGACGGCTGGACCGCGGCGCTCAACCTCGGCGTCGAAGGCCGCCTTCCCGCCGAGTGGATTCCGGAGGAGGAGCTTCGAGTCGCCCTTTACGCCCGCCTTGCGAGGATCGCGGACCTGCCCGAGCTCGATACGTTCGAGGAGGAGCTCGCCGACCGCTTCGGCGAGCTGCCGGACGAAGCCGCGTCGCTGCTGGCGGTGGCGCGGGTGCGCATCCTCGCGCACGATGCGGGGATGGCGCGGATCGACGCCGGGCCGGCGGCGATCGCGCTGATGCCGCGGGGGAAGCTGGCGGCGGTGCCGGACGCGCTCGGGCTTGAGAAGAAGGACGGGCGGCTTCTGCTCAAGGAGCGGATCGAGGACCCGGCGGAGCGGCTGGACCGGCTGGCGGGGTTGCTCGCGGAGATTGGTTAGGTTCGACACGCACCTACACACCGCCAAGGCCGACGCGCCGGCGGTGTAAGCCGTCAACCCGTCATTGCGAGGAGCGAAGCGACGAAGCAATCCAGCGGGCCTCGGAGTCCCACTGGATTGCTTCGCTTCGCTCGCAATGACGCCGTGGGTTGAAGCTCGCCTCAGCGCAGCCCGCTCGCCGCGGCGCCTTTGACCGCGTGGCGCTCGGCGGCTTCCGTCAGCCTCACGAACTCGCTCCGCCACCAGTCGCCTCTCGCATTCCCCGCCGCGAGGCGCCGCGCGTCGGCGAAGCTGTAGGTGCCGAGCCAGGGGTCGCCGCGCAGCAGCTGGCCGTAGGCGGCGACGGCGGCTGCGAAGGCGGTGTCGCCGCGCGGCGCCGTGGCGCTCCGGACCAGCGACGAGGCAAGCGGGCGCTCGATCAGCCGCGAGGTCTGCTCGCCCGGCAGCTTGTAGCGGAGGCGCAGGAATGCGAGCTCGCCGTTCACCGCGCCCTGGCCCTGCACCCTATTCTCCGGATAGCGCCGCTCCGGCCGCCAGCCGCGTGCCCCCGCCGGCACCACCTCGTAGAGCGCCGTCACCTGGTGCCCCGATCCGATCTCGCCCGCATCGACGGCGTCATTGTCGAAATCCTGCTCGCGAAGCGCGCGGTTCTCGTAGCCGATCAGGCGGTATTCGGAGACGTAGTTCGGATTGAACTCGACCTGGATTTTGACGTCGTGCGCAATGGTGAAGAGCGTCGAGGACAGTTCCTGGTCGAGCACCTTCTGCGCCTCGCGCGGGCTGTCGATATAGGCGTAATTGCCGTTCCCGTGGTCGGCGACCTGCTCCATCATCGCTTCGTTGAAATTGCCGGTCCCGTAGCCGAGCGTGGTCAGCGTGATGCCGCTCGCCCGCTCGCGCTCGACCATGGAGATGAGCGCGTCGTTGCTGGTGACGCCGACGTTGAAGTCGCCGTCGGTGGCGAGGATCACGCGGTTGATGCCGCCTTCGATCATGTTCTGGCGCGCCGTGCGGTAGGCGAGCTGGATGCCCTCGCCGCCCGCGGTCGAGCCGCCGGCCTGGAGCCGGGCAAGCGCCTTTATGACCTCGTTGCGGTGGCCCGACGCCGGGAGCACGAGCCCGGCGGCGCCTGCATAGGCGACGATCGAAACCCGGTCGCGCGGGTTCATCCGCTCGGCGACGAGGGCGAGCGAGCATTGGACGAGCGGGAGCTTGTCCTCCGAATTCATCGAGCCTGACACGTCGACCAGGAAGACGAGGTTGGCGGGCGGCCGCTCGGCGCGCGGAATGTCGTAGCCGCGAAGGCCGACGCGAAGCAGGCGCGTTTCCGGGTTCCAGGGCGTGGTCGTCATGTCCGCGGAGACGGTGAAGGGCTGCGTCCGGTCCCGCGGCGCCGGATAATCGTAGCGGAAATAGTTCAGCATCTCCTCGGTGCGCACGGCGCCCTGCGGCGGCATCTGGCCGCCCGTCAGCATGCGGCGGACGTTGGAATAAGAGCCCGTGTCGACGTCGATCGAGAAGGTCGAGACCGGCGCTTCGGCGACGGACTGGACGGTGGCGACGGCCTCGCCCGCATAGCGCTCGCGATTCTCGGCGCGCGGCTGAAAGGCCTGGGGCCTCGGCATTCCCGGAGCCGTGCGCGCCGAAGGCGGCGGCGAGAGGAGCGGCGGCGGCGGAGGCGGAGGCGGAGGCGGCGCCGGCATCGGCATCGGCGGCACGGCGATGTCGGCCATCGCCTCTTCCTGGGGCGGCGGAGAGGCCGGGCTTACGGTCGGCGGCGGCGGCGGGGCCATCGGGGCCGAGTGCCGGACGCGTGCGCCCGACACCGCGATGCCGCTTTCCGCATAGCCGTGGCCGTCGCGAAACTGCTGAAGGAACGGCGCGCAGATCCTGTCGGCGTCGGGAAGCGGGCGCACGTCCTGAGTGGCGGCGGCGGCGGCGAGCGGGACGAAGGCGGCGGTGTTGGCGGGAAGCGGCGCGCTCATCGGCGAAGCGAGGGCGAGGGCGGTCATCGGCAGCAGGCTCAGATAACGCATCGGACACATCCTCCGTGAGAAGATGTTACGTTATCACATGTTGCGAGACCCGAATACCCGACAAATGTCAGGCTGCCGCCCGGCCGCTCCCGCCGCCCTCGGCTTGCGCCGCCTTGAGCGGCAACAGCTTCGCTTCCGAAATGGCCCGCGCTTCCCCGGCGGGAAGCGGGCGCGAAAGGAGAAAGCCCTGGCCGTAGCGGCAGCCGAGCCGGCGAAGGAGGGCAAGCTGCTCCTCCGTCTCGACATGCTCGGCGACGCAGGGAACGCCGAGCGAGGCGCAGAGCTGGACGACGCCGCGAAGCAGCCGCATGCCCGCCGGGCTCTGGACGGCGGCGGCGAGCATGGCGCCGTCGAGCTTGATCGTGTCGAACTCGATTTCGCGGAGGTAGGAGAGCGAGGCGAAGCCGGCGCCGAAATCGTCGAGGACGATGCGCGCACCCGCCTGGCGCAGGAGCCGCAAATTGCGACGCGCCGTGTCGAAATCGACGAGAAGCGCGGTCTCGGTGACTTCGAGCTGGAGCCGCGACGGATCGAGGCCGCCGGCCGCGACCGCGGCGAGGATCCGCCCCGCGGCGTTCGCCGAGCAGAGCTGGACCGCCGAAAGATTGAACGACAGCCGGACGGCGCCCGGCCAGGCGGCGGCTTCGGCGGCGCCGCGGCGAAGGAGGGTCTCGCCGATCGCTTCCACGGCGTTGATCTGCTCGGTGATCGGAATGAACTCGCCCGGCGGCACGGGGCCGAGCTCGGGATGGTCCCAGCGGGCGAGCGCTTCGAAGCTGTGGATCTGGCGGGTCTCGAGGTCCCAGATCGGCTGGTAGACGAGCGTCACCTGGTCGTGGACGGCGGGGTCGCTCAGGGCGCGCTCGATGGCGGCGCGGCGGCGCGTCACCTTTTCCATCTCGTCCGTGAACAAGGCATATTCGCCGCGGCCGCGCTGCTTGGCGCCATAGAGCGCTGTGTCGCAGCGGCCGAGCGCCAGGGTCAGGTCCCGCTCCTCGGGCCCGATCAGGAGGAGGCCGCAGCCGCCCGACAGCCGGAACTCGCGCCCGTCGACATGGTAGGGCCGGCGCAGCTCGAACGAGATTCGGGTGCCGAGGCGGCCGGCGGCGGCGGAGGTGGCGCAGGCGGGCACGAGCAAAGCGAATTCGTCGCCGCCCATGCGCGCGGCGAGACTGCCCGGGCCGCCCGCCGCCATCAGCCGGTCGCCGACCAGCTTCAGCACGGCGTCGCCAGTGGCGTGGCCGAACGTGTCGTTGATCGGCTTGAAGCCGTCCAAGTCGATGAGCGCGAGAGTGACGGGGCGCGTCCGGTCCGGCGCGCCGGTTTTTTCCTCAAGCGCGGCGAGAAAGGCGCGGCGGTTGGCGAGGCCGGTCAGGGGATCGGTGTCGGCGACGATCCGGACACGCGCCTTTTCGCGAAGCGCTTCGCCCTCGGCCTTTTGCGCGCGTTCCCTCTCGACCTCCACTTCCGCACGAGAGCGGACGAGCTGGGTCCAGCCGCGATTGTGGATTCCGAGCAGGCGCAGGAGAAGCAGGGTGATGAGCCCGAGGCTGATGCCGACGGTGATATGCTCGGGCGTCGCCGAGACGACCAGGGTCGCGGCGAGCGGCAGGGCGAAGAGGATGAGCGGGAGGCGCGCCGCGGAAGGGAAGCTCGACAGGCCGTAGGCGCAGCCGATCGCGGCAAGGCTTGCGAAGAGGACGACGTAATTCTGCTGCCCTGCGTCCCCGATAGCGAGCAGGCGGATCGCCCAGAAGCAGAAAAGGCCGCTGAACGCCGCCGCGAACAGATAGGTCTTGAAGAGTTCGGCGACGAGCCGCTCGGGCGGCAGCTCGCGCGCCCGGGTCCTCACCCAATGGCCGAGCCGCAGCACGACGAAGACGATGAGGATGTTCACCGGCTGGACGATCTCGCCGAACTCGCCGCCGGTGGCGAGGTGCAGGCCGATGAAATTGACCAGCGCGATCAGGTACAGGAACGGGATCTGCTTCTGGAGCGCGCGGTAGCGCACGTCGAGCAGCGCACGTCCGACCGGCGACACCGACTCCCCGATATCGAGCGCACGCGCCGCGCGCAGCAGAAACCCCTTCCCCATGGGACGCAGGCGTAACGTTCAATCGTTAAAGGGCTGTTGAAGCGCGGGTGCGGGTGACCGCCCCCCGCGCCTGCTTTAGAGCCGCACCATCGGGAGGGCGGAGCGGATGCGTTCGCGCAGTTCCTGCTCCTGGCCGAAGCGGCCGCCCGCCAGCGCATCGGCGCGCTGGACGAGGAGGCGGGCGAGGACCAGTTCGCGCGGCACCGGCGCGATGCCGGCCGCGTCCATGTCGATCGGCATTGTGAACTTCGCGCCGAACTCGCCGCGGCGGCGCCAGCTCACATGCGCTTCGGTTTCGCCGATGCCGGGAAGCGCGATCCGGACGAGGGCGCCGCGAAGCACCGCCGCGTCGCACTGGACCCGGAAGCCCTCCGCCGAAAGATCGACGAGGCGCACCTCCAGGCTCGACCAGTCGTTTGGCCTGAGCCGCGTCCTGGTATCGACTTCGATCCGCTCGCTCCGGCGCAAGTGACGCCTCCTCCTCCTGCTCTCTCGCGACTCGGCCTACAACAGCGCCGGTTAAGCAATTGCTGCTCCTCGCGTTGGCAAATCGGTAAGGCTTTTTGTGCATAGGCTTCACCGTCAGGGGACGAGGAACGAAATGCACGGATTGAGAAGCGCGATCCTTTCGGGCGAAGCGGCGAGCAAGGCGCTCATTTCCTCCAAGGAGGGATGCCGGCGCCAGACGGGCGGCCCGAGCTTGACGGAGCTGCGCATCCCGCGCGAGGAACGGCGCGCAACCAACCAGCGCCGCGAGGACCGCCACTGGGGCGTCGTCGACCGGGCGATGATCGTCTTCCGCCGCAAGAAGCTCCTCGTGAAGGTGGTCAACGTCTCTTCGGGCGGGATCATGATCGAAAGCGAGATCGTGCCGCGCATCGGCGAATCGGTGGCGGTGGAATTCGAAGGGTTCGACAGGCTGCAGGGCATCGTTCGCTGGGTGAAGCAGGGCCGGATCGGCCTCGATCTGGGCGAAGGCAGCATCGACCTCGGCTGACGCGAGAAGGCGTACGCGCGCGGGCGGGCGGGCGAAGACATAGGTGGACTTGAATAGGGCGCTGCGGCGCCCCTTTGGCAGAGGGCCAGAAGGCATGAGGATGGGCCGCTTTTCCGGCTTGAGCGACAGCGGCCCCGCGGCCGCCGACGCCCTGCCGGGTGCGAACCCGCTCTGGTTCGACCTTATCGAAGCGCGCGGCCCGCATCACGAGCGTGTCGCGCTCGACCGGGTCCAGGCGATCGCCCACGCAGCGCCCTTCCTCCTCGCCGCCCATCTCGTCTGCGGCGCGGTCATGCTCTGGGCCTATGTCCAACTCGGCCTGAAGCTCGATCCTGTCTTCTTCGGCGTCCCCTTCGGCGCCATCCTTCTCCTTGATTTGAGGCTCTGGGTCCTCACCCGCCGCCGCGCCGCGCCGCGCCGCCCGCATGGGATCATGCGCCTCGCCTTTCTCTACGCGGTGCTCGGCTCGCTCCTCTGGCTCATCGTGATCGCCGCCAACGTGGACGCCGGCATCGGCGTTTCCGCCCCCGCCGCGCGCGCGGCGATGGTGGCGGGGCTCGGCGCCACCATTCTCGCCTTCATGGCCGTCCCCGCCCTCGTGCTCGCGAGCTGCGCGGGCGCGATGGCGGCGACGATCCTGTTCGCCGGCGTGCCCGTCGTCGCCATGACGGGCGCCTTTTCCGCCTGCCTCGCCGGCCTCAGCCTGGTACGCGCCCGCGATTCGATCCTGTCCGCGCACGGCCGGCTCGTCACCGACTGGCGCGCGGGCCAGGCGAGCCGCTTCGTCGCCGCCTTCGAGGCAAGCGGGCGCGGCTGGTTCTGGGAAACCAATGCCGACGGCGCCCTGACTCACGTCCCGGAGCCGCTCGCCCGCGAACTCGGCAAGGCGCCGGACGAGCTGGTCGGCCGCCCTTTTTCGGATCTCATCCTCGTCGAGGAGAATGGCGCCGCCGACGGCGACCGGCCGACGCTCGGCTTCCATCTTTCGGCGCGCTTCCCCTTCTCGGAAGTCATCGTCACGCCCAACGGGCGGCGCGAGCATTGCTGGGCCTTGTCGGGAAGCCCGAGCTTCGACGATCTCGGCCGCTTCCTCGGCTTTCGCGGCATCGGCGAGAACCTCTCCGAAGACCGCCGCGCCTCCGTCGTCAGCTCCAAGCTCGCGCGCCTCGATTCGCTGACCGGCCTCCCCAACCGCGCCGCCATGCGCGCCACCCTGGACGAGGCGCTCGCCAATGCGGCGACAAGGCGCCAGGGCTGCGCGCTGCTCCTGATCGACCTCGATCGGTTCAAGCAGGTCAACGACACGCTCGGCCACCCGGTCGGCGACGTGCTCCTGAAGCAGGTCGCGCAGCGCCTGACCAGCGTCGTCGGCGAAGTCGGCCAGGTCGGACGGCTCGGCGGCGACGAATTCGAAGCGGTGCTTCCGGGCGAGGAAGAGGAAGGCCGGCTCGCCGCGCTTTCCGAGCGGCTGATCGGCCAGCTTTCCAAGCCTTACATGATCCGCGGCAACGCGATTACGATCGGCGCGTCGGTGGGGATTGCGGTGGCGCGGCCCGGCAAGACCTATGCGGACCAGTTGATCCGCGACGCCGATGTGGCGCTGTATGCCGCGAAGGCGGCGGGGCGCGGGACCTTCCGGCTGTTCGAGCCGGAAATGCAGAGCCAGGCGAGCGACCGCCAGATCCTCCAGAAGGATCTGGAAAGCGCCGTCGCCAAGGGCCAGCTCCGCTTGCTCTTCCAGCCGATCGTCCACGCGGCGAGCGAGGATCTCGCCGGCTTCGAGGCTCTGGTGCGCTGGTCGCATCCGGTGCGCGGCGTGCTCGCGCCGGCCGAGTTCCTGCCCGTCGCCGAGGAAAGCGGCCTCATCGACGGGATCGGCGAATGGGTGATCCGCAGCGCGCTCGCCGAAGCGGCCGGGTGGCCGCGGCACCTGCGCCTTGCGGTCAACCTCTCGCCGTCCCAGCTCCGCAATCCGCGCACGGCCGCGCTCGTCGCCAACGCGCTTGCCGTCTCGCGCGTCGAAGCGGGGCGGCTGGAACTCGAATTCCGCGAGGACGCATTGCTCGCCGACAGCCTCCAGGCGAGCGAGGCGGTGACGGCGCTGAAGGGCCTCGGCGTGCGGCTCGCACTCGACGATTTCGGAACCGGCGCCTCCAGCCTCGCGGGGCTCAGGACCGCGCCGCTCGACCGGATCAAGATCGACCAGAGCTTCCTCCGGAGCGCGAGGGGCGAGCGCAGCCGCAACCGGGCGCTGCTCGGCGCCCTCGTCACCCTCGCCTCCAGCCTCGACATGGAAGTGACGGCGGAAGGGACGGAGACTCTGGAGGACCTCCAGCTCATCCGCCGCCTCGGCATGCACCAGGTCCAGGGCTTCCTGTTCGGACGGCCCATGCCCGCCGCGGACGCGCGCGCCCTCGCCTCCAAGGCCGCGGCGGTGCCGGCGAGCGAAGCCGAGCGCTCGCGCCCGCCGCGCCACAGCCTCATCCGCATGGGGACGCTGAGGAGCGGCGGCCACGCCTTTCCGGTGCGCCTGCGCAATATCTCGGGCGGCGGCGCGATGGTCGACGGCGACGGCACGCCGCTCGCGGCCGGGAGCGCGGTGGAACTTGCGCTGGAGGACGGGCTGGTCATCCCCGGCGAAGTGCGCTGGCGCGACGAGGAGCGGATCGGATTGGCCTTCGCCGAAGCGTTCGACCTGAGGCGGATCGGGCGCGCCAAACCCGCTGCGCCGGCCGCGGCGGCCGCGAGCGGGGCAGTGCCCGGCCTCAAGATGATGCGGCCGGCTTACCTGGACGACGAAAGCGCCACCTCCCCCTGGGCGGCGCGCACCGACCGCCTGACGATCAAGGACGTGCGGCGTTAGGCAGAGCTTGGTTCACCGCAACACCGTCATTGCGAGCGAAGCGAAGCAATCCAGCGGATGTTGGTGCATGTCTCCGCCGCCCACTGGATTGCTTCGTCGCTTCGCTCCTCGCAATGACGTGGAAAGGCGATTAGGCGGGCGCGTCCTTGTCCTCGCCGTCGGCGAAGATCGTCTCGCGCGCCAGCCGCAGCTCCTTGATCGCGGCAGCCGTCGAGGCGCCCCAGACGAGGTGGACTCCGATCATCAGGGCGTTGCGCCGCGCCGGGTGCTTCGTCGCGGGCGCCAGCGTGCCGACGGCGGGGATCCAGCCCATGTAGCTCGCCAGCCAGACCGCGGTGCCGGCGAGCGCGCCCGCCTTGCGGCTCGGGTCCGGGTTGAGGCCGGCGATCACCGCGCCCATCGCCGCGCCGTAGAGGAAGTGGGAGACGGTGGTGACGTCCTTCGCCGTCTCGTCCGGCGGCGGGGCGCCGGTCACCTGCTCGCCGAGGCGGTCGACGATCTCGCGCGGGGTGAGTGGGTATCGCTCCTCTTCCGGCAGGCGCTTGTGGAGGCGGCGCATGGCAGCGGTCATCGCCATGGTGCCGACGAAGCCCGCCACCGCGCCGATGACGAGGCGGCTGGCGAGGCGCGGCGGCGGCGCTTCCGGTTTCAAAGGGTCAGCCATGCGATCCCTGGACGCGTAATCATCAGCCAGAAGATGAGCAAGACCGCGGCGAAGGCGGGAAAGCCGAAGGCGAACCACCAGCGGAACAGGCGGTGGTAGGCGGCGGGAAGCCCCTCCCCGGCTTCCGCCGCGGCGCGCGCGAGGTTGCGCATCCGCGCCTGCATCCAGACGACCGGCAGCCAGAAGGCGCCGGTGAAGAGGTACAGGAGGATCGAGGCGACGATCCAACCTTCGCCGAGCGGGTAGCCGGCGGTTCGGGCGAGGAGCACGCCGGTGATCGGCTGGGCGATGACGGCGGTGGTGGTGAAGACGATGTCGGCGATGACGACGATCCGCGCGGTGGCGGCGATCGTCCTGACATCGCCGGTGCGGTGCGCCATCAGCATGAAGAATGCGATGCCCGCGCCGGTGCCGAGCAATACGGTGGCGCCGATGACGTGGAGGAACTTCAAGAGGAAGTAGCTCACCGCTCGTCCAGTATGGCAAGGCAGACGAGGTTCAGGACGAGGATCGGCCAGATCTTCATCATCGGGCCGAGCGGGTCGGCCCAAAGCTCCGGCTTCAGCAGGGTGCCGGCGGCGACGTAGAAGAGCGAGACGAGGAAGGCGAAGACGAGGCCGAGCTTCGCCGTGCGTCGCCAGAGGATCATGCAGCCGACGACGAGGTCGGTGAGCGCGCCGGCGATGGTGCTGATCTCGGCGAGCGGCGCGCCGTCCGTGGAGCGCATGATCGCGACGGCGCGGCCGTAGCCGGGCCCGAGCGAGACGAAGCCGGTCATCAGCCAGAACAGGGCGAACACGCCGATCGCTAGCGGCTTCAGGAAATAGAGCCGCGCATACCAGCGCTCCTGCACCGAAGCCGGCTCGGCGGCCAGCGCGGCGCTGAGCGACGCGGGCTCGATCCCGGTGAGGCGCGACCATAAGCGGTGATCGGCCATGGCGCCGCGCACGATTTCGGCCCGCGCGGTGGAGCGAATCGGCGGGCGCCAGCCGAGGCGTCCGATCAGGTCGCCCACCTTGTAGGCCGCGCCCATCATCCATCCGGGGATCGAGACGAGCCGCGCCGGCTCCCAGCCCAGCCAGCGCCGGTAGGCGGCGACCACGTCCTCGAAGCGCAGCCGCTCCGGACCGGCCAGCTCGATCGCGACGCGCGAGGCGGCCCCGCGGCGCAGGAGCCGGGCGACGGTCTCCGCGACGTCGTCGAGCTGAACCACGTCGAGAGCGCCGGCTTCCGGTGTGCGCGGCAGCACCGGAAGGGCGGCGAGGCCGCGGAACAGGCCGCTTCCGCCATAAGCCGCGCGGCCGACCACGACTGAGGGCCGGAGGATCACCCAGTCGAGCCCGCTCGCCTCGAGTGCGGCATCGCCCTCGGCCTTCGAGCTCGAAAAATCGGTGACCCCGCCCTTGTCGACGTTGACCGCCGAGAAATGGATAACGCGCTCGACGCCGGCCTCCTCGCAGGCGCGCCACAAAGCGCCCGGGCCGCGGACGTGGACCGCGGAGGTCGAATCCCGCCCGCCGTCCTGCAACGTCCCGGCGCAGTTCACCACAGAGTCGATGCCGGCGAGGTGCGGCCGCCAGTCGTCGGGGCCTCTGACGTCGCGAAGATCGAGGGCGATCCAGCGCGACACGCCGCCGACCCGCCGCGCCTCGTGCCCGATGTTGCGGGCGACGCCGACCACCTCCCGCCCGTCCCGCGCCAGCCGCGCGGCGACCGCCGATCCGATGAGTCCCGTGGCGCCGAGGAGAAGCACAGCCATGACGTTCTAGAACCCGCAGATGCGGGACACCGTTCCGCGTCCGTTTCGGCTATTCGTAGCGCAGCGCCTTGATCGGGTTGGTGCGCGAGACCTTGAGCGCGTGGGCCGAAATGGTCCCGAGCGCGATCAGCAGGGCGAGGCCGCCGGCGAGGAGGAAGGGCCAGGGCTGGCTCGCCGAGATGCGCGCGTCGAAGCCCTGGAGCCAGCGGTCCATTACGTACCAGGCGAGCGGCCATGCGATGATGTTCGCGATGATGACGGGCTTGGCGAACTGCCAGGCGAGCAGCCCCACGATGTCGCGGCTGCGCGCGCCGAAGACCTTGCGGATGCCGATCTCCTTGGTGCGCCGCTCGGCCGTGAACGCGGCGAGGCCGAAGAGGCCGAGGCATGCGATGATCACGGCGAGGAGGGCGAAGCCGCCGAAGGTCCGCGCCCGCGCCGCGTCAGCGGCATAAAGGCGGGCGAGCTGCTGGTCGGCATATTCGGCCTCATAGGGGACTTCGGGCGCGAGGCGGCGCCAGATCTCGCCGACCGCCTGGCGGATACGCTCGGGATCGGCGGCGTCGTAGCGGATGACGAGGTTGTTGTAGACGCGCCGGTCGAAGAAGAGGTGCGGCTCCACCGGCTCGCGCGCGGAGCGGAAGCGGCCGTTCGCGACGACGCCGACGATCGTCGCCGGCACCAGCGGCATGTCGGGCCCGAACATCGCCATCCGGACCTGCCGGCCGACCGCGCCTTGCGGATCGTTGAAGCCGAAGCGGCGCGCCGCCGCTTCGTTCACGACCACGTTGGCGCCGCGCGCGACCACCGCCCGCTCGGCCGCCGCCGCGGCCTCCTCCGGCTCGAAGGGCACCGAAACGTCGTCATTGGCGAACTGCCGCGACAGGGCGCGCCCGGCGAGGAGGCGCAGGCCCATCGTCTCGAAATACTCGGGGGAGACGCTGTACGATCCGATGATCTCGGCCCCGGCGCGGCCGGGCACTTCGACATTGTTGGTCAGCACCTGATCGGCCGCGACGCGCAGGTTGCTTCCCGCGACGCTCTGGACTCCGCCCAATCGAGCGACTTCGCGCATCAGCGTCTCGGTCTGCGGGATGATCGCGGCGCGGTTCAGGTTCGCCACCTGGACGATGCCGTCACGCCGGAAGCCGAGGTCGCTCGTCTGGACGAACATGGTCTGGCGGTAGACGATGAGCGTGCAAACGATGAGCGCGATCGAGACGGCGAATTGCCCGACGACGAGGATCATCCGGATGCGCCCGGTGCCGATCGGCTCGGCGCTCGACTTGTTGGCTTTCAGCACCTCCGCCGGCCGGTAGCGGGAAAGATAGAAGGCCGGGTAGATGCCGCCCGCCACCGCGACCACGGCCCAAAGCGCGAAGACGGGAAAGACGAGGCCGCGCTCGCCCAGCCAGTGGGTGTGGAGGCCCGCGTCGAGCATCGCGCCGAGCCAGGGCGTCGCCAGTTCGGCGAGGGCGACCGCGAGGACCACGGCGATGCCGGTGACGATCGCGGATTCGGCGAGGAACTGGACGATGAGCTGGCCGCGCGTGGCGCCGAGCACCTTTCTCAGCGCCACTTCGCGGGCGCGCTGGCTGGCGCGTGCGGTGGCGAGGTTGACGAAGTTGACGGTCGCCATGCCGAGGATGAGGAGCGCGACGATGCTGAAGGTGGCGAGCGAGGTCCTGTCGTTGCCGGGCCGCGCGGAGGCGCCGGGGGCGCCCGAGAGGTGGACGTCGCGCATGGCGACGAGCCGCCAGTCGTAGCGGTCGCCCTCGCTGCGTTGCTGGCTGCCGACTTCCATGGGCGGAATCGCGCGCCGCTCCCAGGCGGGGAGCTGCCGCTCGATCTCGCGCGGGTCGGCGCCGGGGCGCAGGCGCAGATAGACGAAGCTGTTGACGCACCCCCACCCGCATTCCTCCCGCGCCGCTTCGGGAAGCCGCCCGATCAAGCCGAAATCCATGTGGCTGTTGCGCGGCAGATCCTCGATCACGCCGGTGACGCGGAGGCTGTATTGCTCGCCGCGCCGCACGGCGGTCACCGTCTGGCCCATGACGTCGATCCCGCCGAAGCGGTTCGTCGCCTCGCGGCGGGTGAGGACGAGGCTGTCGGTGCCGGACAGCGCCGTCGCCGCATCGCCGCGCAGGAAGGGGAGCCGGACGATGTCGAAGAAGTTCGCGTCGGCGACGTGCATCGGCGCGGCCGTCGCTTCGCCGTCCCTGAGGAACACCGGGGCGATCTCGTCGATGCGGGCGATCGCCTCGATCTGCGGAAAGCCCTGCGCCAGCGTCTCGGTCATGACGCCGTGGACATATTGGTCGAGCGGGCTTTCCGTCTCGTCCGGATCGGTGCTGATCGACTGGACCTGGTACACGCGCTCGGCGCCGGGCAGCCATTCGTCGTAGCTGATCTCGTAACGGACGAAGACGATCAGCAGCAGGCAGGCGGCGAGGCCCAGGGCCAGGCCGAAGACGTTGATGAACGCATAGGTCTTCGACCTGGCGAGCGCGCGCAGCCCAACGGTCAGATAATTGCGCCACATGCCGGTAAGCCGCCCCTGCCCTTCGCCCTGGCCTTCGCCTTCGCGGTGCGAGGGCTAGCATGGGCGCGACGGCGCCCGCCAGCGCGAGAAAGTCCCGTTATGGACCTTTATTCGTAGCGCAGGGCATGGATCGGGTTGGTCCGCGACACGCGAAGGGCGTGGCCGACGATGGTGCCGAGCGCGATGGCGAGCGCGATCCCGCCGGCCAGGAGGAAGGGCCCGGCGCCGAGATCGATCCGCGCATCGAAGCCGTCCAGCCAGTCGCGCATCACCCACCAGGCGACCGGCCAGGCGATGAGGTTCGCGACGATCACCGGCTTGGAGAATTGCCAGGCGAGGAGCTGGATGATGTCGCGGCTGCGCGCCCCGAACACCTTTCGAATGCCGATCTCCTTGGTCCGCCGCTCGGCGGTGAAGGCGGCGAGCCCGAACAGGCCGAGGCAGGCGATGACGACGGCAAGGATCGCGAAGCCGGCGAAGGTCTGCCCGCGCGCGGCCTCGGTCCGGTAGAGTTCGGCGAGGCGGTCGTCGGCGAACTCGCCTTCGAACGGCGCGTCGGGGAAGCTTTCCCGCCAGATCCGCGCGATCTCCTGGCGGACTCGCTCGGGCCGGGCCGCGTCGTAGCGCACGATGATCCGCGAATAGATGCCGCGATCGAAGAACATGATCGGCTCGAGCGGTTCGCGAAGCGAGCGGAAGCGGCTGTTCGCGACGACGCCGACGATGGTCGCGGGCGTCAGGCCGATCTCCTCGTCGTACATGTTGACGCGGATGGTCTTTCCCACCGCAGCTTGCGGGTCTGGGAAGCCCATGCGCTGCACCGCATGTTCGTTGAGGACGATGTTGACCCCGCGGGCGGCAATGGCCCGCTGCGCCGGCTCGACGGCTTCTTCGGGTTCGAAGGGCGTCCAGGCATTGTCGTTGGCGAAGTCGCGCGAGAGGCTGCGTCCGGCGAGCAGGCGGATGCCGAGCGTTTCGAAAAAGGAAGGCTCGACGCTGTAGAAGCCGATCAGCGGCATCGCGGTGCGGCCCGGTATCTGGACGTCGGTGTTGAGCGTCTGGCCGGTTGCGATGAACATGTTGCCCGCCGTCACCGCCTCGACGCCGTCGATGGCCGCGATGCGCCGCATCAAGGCCTCGCGCGCCGGGATCACTTCGCGGCGGTTCGCGCCGGCGATCTGGATCAGCCCTTCGCGCCGGAAGCCGAGGTCGCTCTTCTGCGCGAAGGCGGTCTGTGCATAGACGATCATGGTGCACACGATGAGGCCGATCGAGACCGCGAACTGCGCGACGACGAGCGCCGAGCGCAGCCGCCCGGTGCCGCGCGGCTCGGCGGCGGACTTGTTCGCCTTCAAGACCTCGCCCGGCTCGTAGCGCGACAGATAGAAAGCGGGATAGACGCCGCCCGCCAGCCCGACGAGGAGCCACAGGAACAGCACCGGGAGGAGAATGCCGGAAAGGCCAAGATACGTGATCTCGAGCTCGATGCCGAGAAAGGCGGCGAGATAGGGGAGGCCGAGCTCGAGAAAGGCCAATGCGAGCAGCATCGCCGCGCCGGTGATCAGCATCGATTCGCCGAGAAACTGGGCGACGAGCTGTCGGCGCTGGGCCCCGAGCACTTTCCGAAGCGCCACTTCGCGGGCGCGCTGGCCGGCGCGGGCGGTGGCGAGGTTGATGAAGTTGATCGCGGCCATGCCGAGGATCAGGAGGGCGACGATCCCGAAGGTGACGATGGTCCGCCGGTCGTTGCCCGGCCGCTCGGAATCGCCCTCCGCCCCGCTCAGGTGGACCTCGGGCATGGCGACGAGCCGCCAGTCGAACAGATCGCCTTCGCTCACCCGCTGCCCGGCGACGTTGCGCGCCGGAATGCCGCGCCGTTCCCATTGCTGGAGCCGGGCGTTGATCGACTCGCCGTCGGCGCCGGGGCGAAGCTTCAGGTAGACGTTGCCGTTGATGCAGGTCCAGCCGCACTGCTCCTCTTCCTCCGGCGTGATCCGGCGGACCATGTCGAAGTTCATGTGGCTGTTGCGCGGAAGATCCTCGAAGACGCCGCTGACGCGCAGGCTGACGGGTTCGCCGCGGACGAGGCCGTCGACGGTGCGCCCGACGACGTCGACGCTTCCGAACAGGGTCTCGGCCCGGCTGCGGCTGATCGCGACGCTGCTCATGTCGGACAGCGCGCGCTCGCGGCTGCCGCGCAGGAATGGAAGCTGGATGATGTCGAAGAAGGAGGCGTTGGCGGCGACGATGTCGAGCGACCGGGCTTCGCCGCGCTGCACCACCGTCATCGACTGGCCTTCGGCGCGGGTCGCGGCCTCGATCTCGGGAAAGGCCAAAGCGAGCGAGGCGGCGACGACGCCGTGCGCGCCCTGCTGCGGCGAGCCGCCGGAGACTCCGTCCCCGGTCCCGATCGCCTGCACCTGATAGATGCGCCCGGCGTCGGGCAGCCACTTGTCGTAGCTGGTTTCGTATCGGACGTAGAGGAGCAGCATCAGGCAGGCGGCGAGGCCGACGGCGAGGCCGAAGATGTTGATGAAGGCGTAGGTCTTGTTCTTGGCGAGCGCCCGGAAACCGACCGTCAGATAATTGCGCCACATGATGCCGTTCCCCTGGTCAAAGCCTATTCGTAGCGAAGTGCGTGGATCGGGTTCGCGCGGGCGACCTTCAGCGCGTGGCCGGCGATGGTGCCGATCGCGATTGCCAGCGCGATGAGGCCGGCGAGCAGGAAGGGCGCGGGGCCCAGGTCGATCCGTGTGTCGAAATCGTTCAGCCAGTCGCGCATCGCCCACCAGGCGACCGGCCAGGCGGCGAGGTTCGCGACGATGACGGGCTTGGAGAATTGCCAGGCGAGGAGCTTGACGATGTCGCGGCTGCGCGCGCCGAGCACCTTCCTGATCCCGATCTCCTTGGTGCGCCGCTCGGCCGTAAAGGCGGCGAGGCCGAACAGGCCGAGGCAGGCGACGACGATGGCGAGCAGCGCGAAGCCGGCGAAGACCTGCGCCCGCGCAGCCTCCTCATTGTAGAGTTCGGCGACGATGTCCTCGCTGAACTCGCCCTCGAACGGCACGTCGGGGAAGAGGCGGCGCCAGACGGCGGCGATCCGTTCGCGCACGGCGTTCGGCTCGGCGGTGTCGTAGCGGACGGCCATGTAGGACGCGTAATCGCTCCCGAGCCGGTACATGATCGGCTCAACGGGGAGGCGGATGGAGCGCCAGCGCGTGTCCTTGACGACGCCGACGATCGTCACCGGCACGAGCCCTAATTCGGGGCTGAACGGGAAGAGCTGCACCCGGACCTGCCGCCCGACGGCGTCCGCCGGACCCCGGAAGCCGAGGCGCCGCGCCGCGAGTTCGTTCACCACCACGTTTCCGCCGCGAGCGACGAGCGCACGCGCGCCTTCGGCATCGTTCGTGTCGGTCGGGACGTCGAGACGGTCGATCGGGCGGTTGGAGTCGAAGGTGCGGCCCGCCACCCGGTCGATTCCCATCGCGGCGAAGAAATCCTCGTCCACCGCATAATTGCCGATGTTGACCGGCGCTTCGGCGCCGGGCAGCCAGACGTCGCGGCCCATCGTGCTCCCGGTCGAAATGCCGATCGCGGTGCGCGAGGCGGAGCGCACGCCGTCCACCCGCTCGATCTCGCGCTTCAGGCTCTCGGCCTGCGCGGCGACCTGCCGGCGGCCGATATTCTCGATCTGGATCACGCCTTCGCGGCGGAAGCCGGGATCGGCCGAACGGGCGTGGACGGTCTGGGACCAGACGACGGCGGTGCAGATGATGAGGCCGATCGAGACGGCGAACTGGGCGACGACGAGGATGCTCCGGAGGCGCCCCGTCCCCGCCGCTTCGGACGCCGACTTGTTGGCTTTCAGGACCTGCGCCGGCTGGAAGCGGGAGAGATAGAAAGCGGGGTAGAGGCCGCCGACCGCGCCGACGAGGAGCAGGAGGCCGAGGATCGGGAGGAACAGCCCGCCTTCGCCGAAATAGCGCATTTCGAGATCGGCGCCGAGGAAGTCGCCGAGCGGCGCCAGGAGCAGTTCGCTGGCGGTCAAGGCGAGCAGCATCGCGACCCCGGCGAGCAGCAGGGACTCGCTCAGGAACTGGATCACGAGCTGCCGGCGCCCGGCGCCGAGCACCTTTCTCAGCGCCACCTCGCGCGCCCGCTGGCTCGCCCGCGCGGTGGCGAGGTTGGTGAAGTTCACCACCGCCATGAACAGGATGAGGAACGCGACGACCGAGAAGGTGAGAATGGTCCGCCGGTCGTTGCCGGGGCTCATGCTTGCGAGCTGCGCTTCGCCGAGATGGACGTCGCGGACGTTGACGAGGCGCCAGTCCTCGTTGGTGCCGCCGGGCTCGCGCGTGCCTTCGCGCGGCGGCACGTTGCGCCGCTCCCAGGCCGGCATCGCCGCGTGGATGCGCGCGGCCTCCGCGCCCGGGCGCAGGCGCACATAGTTCCAGCCGGACGTTTCGCCCCAGCTCGTCATGAACTCCGGGAACTCGGCGAACCAGACCGCAGGGTCGTAGCGGATGATCATGTTCGCGCGAAGATGCGAGCTTCGCGGCAGATCGCGCATCACCGCGGTGACGCGGTGGTCGACGTGCTGGCCGCGCTGGACGAGGGTCAGCGTCCTGCCGAGCGGATCTTCGGCGCCGAACAGCCGCCGCGCCTCGCTTTCGCTCAGGACCACGTCCTGCGGACGGGAGAGCGCGGTGCGGCGGTCGCCCCGGACCAGCGGCAGATCGAGCACGTGGAAGAGCGGCCCGTCGGTCCCGAGCGCGTCCTCGACCGACAGCGCCTCGCCCCCGCGCAGGACGATGGGGCCGGTGCCGGTCACATAAGCGCGTGCCTCGACCTCGGGGAAGGACTGGAGAAGCGCGGTGCCGGCGACATATTGCGACATCTGCATCTTGTAATCGTCGCCCGTGGCCGGGTCGCGGGCGTGGCTCTGGAGCTGGTAGACGTTCTCCCCATCGGGAAGCCAGCGATCGTAGCCGGTCTCGTAGCGGACGTAGAGGATGAGGAGCAGGCAGGCGGACAGGCCCACGGCAAGGCCGAAGACGTTGATGAAGGCGTAGGTCTTGTTCTTGAGGAGGGCGCGGAAGCCCACCGTCAGATAGTTGCGCCACATCGTCCGTTCCTTCCCTCGCTGCCTTGCGTGCCGCGCCTCACTCGTACCTGAGCGCGTGGATCGGGTTCGCGCGCGCCACCTTGAAGGCGTGGCCGGCGATCGTGCCCACCGCGATCAGCAGGGCGACGAGGCCCGCCATCAGGAAGGGCCCGGGTCCCATGTCGATCCGTGCGTCGAAGGTTCGCAGCCAGTCCCGCATCACCAGCCAGGCGACCGGCCAGGCGATCAGGTTGGCGACGATCACCGGCTTGGAGAATTGCCAGGCGAGGAGGCGCACGATGTCCCTCGTCCGGGCGCCGAGCACCTTCCTGATCCCGATCTCCTTTGTCCGCCGCTCCGCCGTGAAGGCGGCGAGGCCGAACAGGCCGAGGCAGGCGACCACCACCGAAAGGATCGCGAAGCCGGCGAAGACCTTGGCCCGTGCTTCCTCGGCATCGTAGAGTTCGGCGACGATCTCGTTCCCGAACTCGGCTTCGAAGGGAACGTCGGGCGCCAGCCGCCGCCAGGCCGCGCCGACCCGCTCGCGCACCGCGCCGGGATCGGGATCGCTGTAGCGCACGACGAGGTGGGTCTGCCCGGTCCCGGACAGGCGGTAGGCGATGGGCTCCAGCGGCTGGCGGACGGTGCGGAAGCGGGTGTCGCGCACCACGCCGACGATCGTCACCGCGACGAGGCCGCCATTGTCCGGATCAACCAGCGCCATCCGGTACTGCCGCCCGACGGCCTGTGCCGGATCGCGGAAGCCCAGGTCACGCGCCGCGCGCTCGTTGACGACGATGTTGAGCCCCCGCCCCGCCAGCGCCCTTTCCTCCTCGGGTGTCGGGTTCCAGCTCGTCAGCTCGACGTCCAGGGGGCGGTTCATCGTCGTGGCGCGGCCGGCGACGAGATCGATGCCCATCGTTGCGAAGAACCTGTCGTCGATGACGTAATTGCCGACGCTGACCGGCCGGTCGCGGCCCGGCACTTCGATGATCGTGTTGTTCTGGTTGGGCGTGGCGATGCCGATGCCGGTGCGGGTGACCGACTGGACGCCGGGCACGCGCTCGATCTCGCGGGCGATCGCTTCGGCGCGCTCGGTGAGCTGGCGGCGCGAAATGCCGTCGACCTGCATCAGCCCTTCGCGCCGGTAGCCCGGGTCCGAAGTCCGGGCGTGCATCGTCTGCGAATAAACGATCGCCGTGCAGATGATGAGCCCGATCGAGACGGCGAACTGGCCGATGACGAGCACGCTCCTGAGCTTGCCGGAGCCTGCCGCTTCGGCGGTCGACTTGTTGGCCTTCAGCACCTGCGCCGGCTGGAAGCCCGACAGATAGGCGGCGGGATAAAGGCCGCCCGCCGCCCCGACGAGCAGGGTCAGGAGCAGGATCGGGAGCAGCATCCCGCCTGAGCCGAGATAGTTCACCCGCAGGCCGGCATCGAGGAAGTTGGAGAGCGGCGGCACGAGCAGCTCGACGAGCGCGAGCGCGAGCACCATCGCGATGGCCGCGACGATGACGCTTTCCGCGATGAACTGGATCATGAGCTGGCGGCGGCTGGCGCCGAGCACCTTCCTCAGCGCCACCTCGCGCGCACGCTGACTCGCCCGCGCCGTGGCCAGGTTGGTGAAGTTGACGCAGGCCATGCCGAGGATGAGGAAGGCGATCACCGCGAAGGTGAGAATGGTGCGCGCGTCGTTCCCCGGCGTCATGCTCGCCGCCTGGGCCGCGCCGAGATGGACGTCGCGGACATTGACGAGGCGCCAGTCGGCGAACTGCCCCTGGTTCAACGTCTGGTTGCCGAACTGCTGGTCGGGGATGTTGCGCCGTTCGAAGGCGGCCATGCCGTCGTGGATCGCGCCCGGGCTCGCGCCCTCCCGGAGGCGCACGTAGTTCCACCCTGAATTGGCGCCCCACGTGGTGAGGAAGTCGGGATTGTCCGTGTAATAGCTCTGCGGATCGTAGCGGGCGAGAAGCGTGAAGCGCATGTGCGAGTTGCGCGGCAGGTCCTGCATCACGCCGGTGACGCGGTGGTCGACGTTGGCGCCGCGCAGGATCAGGGTCAAAGTGCGGCCGACCGGGTTGACGCCCTCGCCGAACAGGCGGCGCGATTCCGTTTGGGAAAGGACGACCGAGCCGACGTTGGAAAGCGCGGTTCGAGCGTCTCCGTGAACGAGGGGTACGCGCACGACATCGAAGAAATTGCCGTCGACGAGGCCGGCATCCTGCGTCGGGAGCGCCTCGCCGCCGCGCATCACGACGGGGCGCGACGCCTGGACGTAGACCTTGGCGGCGATCTGCGGGAAATCGCGGGCGAGCGCGGCACCGGTCGCATAGGGCGACATCTGCATGTCGGTGGTTTCGCCGGTGCCCGGGTCGCTGAGCCTGGACTGGACCTGGTAGACATTCGCGCTCCCGGGCAGCCATTCGTCGTAGCTGCGCTCGTAATCGACGTAGAGGAGCAGCATCAGGCAGGCGGCGAGGCCGATCGCCAGGCCCGCGATGTTGATGAAGGCGTAGGTGCGGTTCTTGACGAGCGCACGAATACCGACGGTGAGATAATTGCGCCACATGGCCGGCGGTCTCCTGAGACTAAGGCTGCTGCTATTCGTAGCGAAGGGCGTGGATGGGGTTGGCGCGCGCGACCTTGATCGCGTGGCCGGCGATGGTGCCGATGGCGATCGCGAGCGCGGCTCCGCCGGCGAGGATGAAGGGCGCCGGGCCGAGATCGACTCGGGCGTCGAACGTGTCGAGCCAGTCCCACATCACCAGATATGCGACCGGCCAGGCGATCAGGTTGGCGACGAGCACCGGCTTGGAGAATTGCCAGGCGAGGAGGCGCACGATGTCGCGGGTCCTGGCGCCCAGCACCTTGCGGATACCGATCTCCTTGGTCCGCCGCTCGGCCGTGAAGGCGGCGAGGCCGAAGAGGCCGAGGCAGGCGACGACGACCGCGAGAATCGCGAAGGCGGCGAAGGTCTTCGCCCGCGCATCCTCGGCCCGGTAAAGCTCGGTGATGACGTCCTCCGAGAAGTCGGCGTTGAACGGGACGTCGCTCGCCACCTGCTTCCAGACGCCCTCGACGCCGGCGCGCACCGCCGCCGGATCGCCCTGGAAACGCACGATCATGTGGCTGTGCTGGCCGGTGCGCGTGTTCTGGAACATGATGGGGTCGAGCGGCTCGCGCATCGAGCGGAAGCGCGCGTCGCGCACGACGCCGACGATCGTCACCGGAACGAGGCCGAACTCGTTCTCGACGAGGCCCGCGCGCAGCGTCTTGCCGACCGCCTGCCCGACGTCCCGGAAGCCGAGCCGCTCGGCGGCGAGCTCGGTGATGACGACGTTCGCGCCGCGCGCCGCGAGCGCGCGCTGCGACTCCGCAGTGGCCGGGAAGGGGAGCGACATGTCGTCCGCCGGGCGGGTGCGGTCGAACCAGCGGCCGGCGACGAGGCGCAGCCCCATGGCGTCGAAGAAGCCGTCGTCGACCTGGTACTGGCCGATGTTGATCGGCTCGCTCTGCCCGGGGACCATGACGCCGCTGTTGTTGCGGTTGTCGGTGGCGACTCCGATCGTCGTGCGGCCGACCGCCTGGACGCCGGGGACGCGGCGGGTCTGCTCGACGATGGCGTCGGTCCGGCCGAGGAGCTGGTAGCGCGAAAGCTCGTCCACCTGGAGGATGTGCGAGCGGTTGTAGCCGGGATCGACGCTGCGGGCGTAGGCGGTCTGCGCGTAGATGACGGCCGTGCAGATGATGAGGCCGATCGAGACGGCGAACTGGCCGACGACCAGAGCGGTGCGCAGGCGCCCGGTGCCCGGCGCCTCGGCCGAGCTCTTGTTCGCCTTGAGGACGGTCGCCGGCTGGAAGCGCGAGATGAAGAAAGCGGGGTAAAGGCCGCCGAGCACCCCGACGAAACCGACGAGGAGGAGCACCGCGATGCCGATGCCGTCCGCCCCGAAATAGCCGATCTCCATGTCCGCCTCGAGAAAGGCGGCGAACCACGGCAGGAGCAGTTCGGCCAGCGCCAGCGCGATCGTCATGGCCAGGATCGAGATCAGCACCGATTCGGCGAGGAACTGGACGATGAGCTGCTTGCGGCTCGCACCCAGGACCTTGCGGAGGGCGACCTCGCGGGCGCGCTGGCTGGCGCGGGCCGTGGCGAGGTTGGTGAAGTTCACCACCGCCATGGCGAGGATCAGGAGAGCGATCACCGCGAAGGTGACGATCGTGCTGCTGTCGTTGCCCGGCCGCATCGCGCCGTCCTGCGCCTCGCCCAAGTGGACGTCGGCGATGTTGACGAGGTGCCAGTCCTGGTCGTCGCCCGCATTGTAGCGCGCTTCGCCGGCATTCTCGTCGGGAATGTTGCGGCGCTCCCAGGCCTGGAAGCCGGCGCGGACCGCATCCGGATCGGCGCCGGGCCGCAGCTTGAGATAAACCCAGCCGTTCTGGCAGCCCCAGCAGCTCAGCGCCTGCGGGCTGTCCGCATTGAATGCCGCGAAATCGATCCGCGCGATGACGTTGGCCTGCATGTGGCTGTTGGACGGGATGTCGGCGAGGACGCCGTTGATCCGGAAGTCGCGGGTGACGCCGCGGCTGATGACGGACAGGGTGCGGCCGACGACATTGTCGGTGCCGAAGCGGCGGATGGCCTCTTCGCGCGCGATGACGGCGGTGCCCGCCTGGTCGAGCGCGCTCTGATCGCCCTGCAGCATCGGCAGCGGCACGACGCGAAGGAAGCTGCCGTCCGTATAGACGAAGTCCTCCAGCGTCACCGCTTCGCCGTTCTGGATCATCACCGGCGACGTCGAAAAGGCGTAAACCTCGCGCTCGACCTGCGGGAAATCCTGGGCAACCCGCTTGCCGGCCACGTAGGGCGTCATCCGCAGGCGGTTTTCCAGCCCCGTGTCGCGCGCCTTGTACCAGCTTTGGAGCTGGTAGACGTTTTCATGGCCCGGGATCCAGGTGTCGAAGCTGCGCTCATGGCGCACGAAGAGGAGGATGAGGAGGCAGGCCGCCATGCCGATGGCGAGGCCGACGATGTTGATGAAGGCGTAGGTCTTGTTCTTGACGAGGGCCCGGAGGCTCACCGTTAAATAGTTGCGCCACATCGTCTCTGCTCCTCCTGGCCCGCGGCTCAGCGCCGCGTGCCGCCGCTGCGCCGCGCCCGTTCGCCGCCGCTCTGCGGACGACGCGCGACGACCTTGATCTCGGTGATGCCGCCGGCCGGAACCAGGCGATCGACGTCGATCGCGGTCCAGGCCGGAAACGGCGCGCGCACGAAGCGGCGGTGAACCGCCACCATCGCGTCGAACTGCGCCGTCACGTCCGTATGGTAGCTGGTCATGTCGACGACATCGTCCCAGCCCGCCCCGGCCCGGGCGAGGATGGCGGCGATCTGGCGATAGGTGCGGTCGTAGGCGGCGCCGAGGTCTTCGCCCTCACGAAGACCCACCACGACCCCCGAAAGGTAGATCGTGTCGCCGGCTACGACCGCGTCCGAATAGCCCGTCGCCTCCTGGAACCGCCGCCCGCCTTCATTCTCGGACATGAAGACGTTCGAGGGCGTGCGCGTCTGCGCCGAAGCGGGGGTCGAGGAGGCCGCGCCGGCAAGCGCGGCGATCGGAACGAGGGGGCCGAGCGCCCACATCGCCGTGCTGCTCAGGCGCGGCGACGAACCTCGAGCCGGGGCTCCGGTGCGGTCCCGCGGTTCGGGCGCTCTGGTGGTGTCCGGACGCATCGGCTTCGCCTCCTCAGGCCGCCCGGCGGCGTTCGACGAGGATGCGGCCGTCGAGCATGTTGACGACGCGGCTCGCATAATCCGCATGGGCGGGCGAGTGCGTGACCATGACGATGGTCGAGCCTTCGGCGTTGAGCGCCTGGAGCATCTTCATGACCTCCTCGCCGTGCTGCGTGTCGAGGTTGCCGGTCGGTTCGTCGGCGAGGATCATGTTCGGGCTGCCGACGAGCGCGCGGGCGACGGCGACGCGCTGCTGCTGGCCGCCCGAAAGCTGGCTCGGCCGGTGCTTGGCGCGGTGGGCGATGCCGACCTTGTCCATCACTTCATCGACGCGGCGGCGGCGCTCGGCGGCCGGCACGTCGTGATAGAGCAAGGCGAGCTCGACATTCTCGCGCACGGTCAGTTCGTCGACCAGGTTGAAGCTCTGGAAGATGAAGCCGATGTTGCGCTTGCGGAAATCCGCGAGCTTGGCTTCGGGAAGTCCGGCGACCTCCGTGCCGTTGAAGACGTAGGAGCCGGACGTGGGAGAATCGAGCATCCCCAGCACGTTGAGCAGGGTCGACTTGCCGCAGCCCGAAGGCCCCATGACGGCCACGAACTCGCCGTCGGCGACGTCCAGGTGGATGCCGTCGAGCGCCGTCGTCTCGACCGTTTCGGTTCTGTAGACCCTCGAAAGGTCCCGCATGCTCAGCATTTCGTTCGCTCCTTTTTCGTAGCCCGTGAGTGTCTTCAGTCGAGGTCCAGCCGGTCCCGTTCGGCAAAGCCGGTGTACGGCGAGGTGATCACCCGCTCGCCCGGCTCGAGGCCGGAGAGCACTTCGATATATTCGGAGTTGCGGCGGCCGAGGCGGACCTGGCGCTTCACCGCGCTGCCCCCGTCCGGCGAAACCACGAACACCCAGTTGCCGCCCGTCTCGTTGTAGAAAGCGCCCGCCGGGATCAGCAGCGCCGGCGTCGGGTCGCCGAGCGTCAGGCGGATCTGCACGGTCTGGCCGCGCTGGAGGTTGGCGGGCTCGCCGCCGACGAACGTGAGGTCGATCTCGAAGGCGCCGTTCCTGACCTGCGGATATATCTTCGCGACCCGCATCCGGTATGGGCGCCCGCCGACGTCCGCGGCCGCGATCTGGCCTTCGACGACGCGGCCGAGATAGAATTCGTCGACCTGGGCGCGAAGCTTGTTGGCGCCGGCGCTGTCGATCTGGCCGAGGCGCTCGCCGCGGTTGAACGACTGGCCGACCTGGATCGAGAAGCTGGTGAGCTGGCCCGAGACCGGTGCGCGCAGGTTCAGCGCATCGAGGCTGGCGCGGGCGAGATGGAGGCTCTGGTTGAGCGCCGTCGTCGAGGCGCGAAGCTGGGCGAGCTGGCTCGACTGGAGCCGTTCGTCCGTCGCCTGCTGCCGGCGAAGGATGGAGACGCGCTCGCGGGACGCATTGTAGATGTCGCGGCTGTCCTGGAACTGCTTTTGCGACACATAGCCCTTCTGGGCGAGCGGCCGCTGCACGTCGTACTGGCGCCGCGCCTGCTGCGCCTGGAGATCGGCTTCGATCAAGGCGCGCTGGTTGGCGAGGCGGGTCTGCGAAAGCGACAGCTCCTGGCTGCGCATCGAGTTGATCTGCTGCGTCACCTCGGTCTGGCGGGCGAGGACGTTCAGTTGCAGGTCGGAGTTTGAAAGCACCGCGAGGAGCTGGCCTGCCTGCACGACGGCGCCGTCCTCGACCATGCGCTGCTCGACGCGGCCGCCCTCGACCGCGTCGAGATAGACGGTGACGCTCGGCTCGACCCGGGCGCGCAGCGGCAGGAAATCGTCGAAGCGGCCGCGCGCGACGTTCGAGATGGTGATTCGGTCGGCGGCGATCGTCTGGCTGTTGGCGGCCGGCGCCAGCATGTAGAAGACGAGGGCGGCGATCAGGACCAGCAGCACGCCGATCGCGATCTTGTGCTCCTTCTTCAGCCCCTTGCGCGCGACGACCTTGTCCATCGCGCCGCCGCTTTCGGCCCTCGGCTTGTCGGTTTTGATGGTCGTCACGGACATTCTGTCATCCCCTCCACGCGCATACCGCTGCAATCATCGTGCCACGGATCATGGACGCGGACAGCCCCCCTGCACGTTTCGCGCGCGTAGCGATTGTTCGAATTCGAACAGCGCCTGTTCGCCAGCGGACATGCGGAGCGGGTTCAGGCGAGCGGCGCGAGGGTGGCGAACATCAGCAGGCTGGAAAGCGCCATGCCGACCGAGAAGGTGAAGTTTTCGAGCCTGGCCATTTTGTGTCTCCTTGAAGAATGATGCGACATTGTTGTCGCCATTCCTTCAGCAGGAGGCGTGCCAGCGGGTAAAAGGCGCGGATTTCCGCCGTTTCCACGCGCCCGCTGCGACGGCATCCGATCGTCCGAGCGATCGGCCTGTTCGTTTTCGAACGCGGATGTTCGGTTGCGGACGCGAGACGGGGCGGTGGCACGGAAATTGATTGTTGCTCCCGGTGCCCTATAAAAACGAGGACGGGAGGGGTTCAGTGAAGCGCGACAAGCCGTACGATCTGTGCCTCGTCGTCGACGACGATCCCGACATCCTCCTCTCCGCGCGCCTGCTCCTGCGCGACCTGTTCGCCGAGATCGCGACCTTCCAGTCGCCCGACTCGGCGCTGGCGGAGATGGAGGCACGGACTCCGGACGTGGTTCTCCTCGACGCCAATTTCGGGCGCGGCGCGACCAATGCGGCGGAGGGCTTCCAGTGGCTCGCCGAGATACTGAAGCGCGATCCGGAAGCGGTGGTGGTGATGATCACCGCGCATGGCGGCGTCCAGATCGCCGTCGAGGCGATGAAGCGCGGCGCCACCGACTTCGTCTCCAAGCCCTGGTCCAACGAGCGGCTGCTCGCCACCGTCCGCACCGCCGCCGCCTTGCGCAACTCGCGCGAAGAAGCGGTGACCGAGCGCAAGCGCTCCGCCGCCATCTCCGCGCCGGCGGCGGGGGAGATCCCCCTGCTCGGCCGGGCGCCGGGCATGGCGCGAGTCAATTCGCTGATCGAGCGCGCGGCGCCGACCGAGGCGAACGTCCTCATCCTGGGCGAGAACGGCACCGGCAAGGAGCTGGTCGCGCGCGAGCTTCACCGCCGCTCTCGCCGGGCGGAGAGCGTGCTAGTCTCGGTGGACCTCGGCGCGGTGGCCGAGAACCTCTTCGAAAGCGAGCTGTTCGGCCATGTGAAGGGCGCCTTCACCGACGCGCGCGGCGACCGGATCGGGCGGCTCCAGGCAGCGCATGGCGGAACGCTCTTCCTCGACGAGATCGGCAATCTGCCGCTCCACCTCCAGCCCAAGCTCCTGACCGCGCTGGAGCAGCGCCAGGTGATCCCGGTCGGCGCCAACAAGCCGGTGCCGATCGACGTCCGCGTCATCGCCGCGACAAACCTGCCGCTCGACCAGCTCGGCGACGAAAGCCGCTTCCGCCAGGACCTCCTCTTTCGCCTCAACACCGTGGAGATCGAGCTGCCGCCGCTCCGCGAACGCCGCGAGGACGTGCCGCTCCTCGTCGACCACTTCCTCGGCTTCTACTCCAAGAAGTACGGCAAGCCCGCCCGCGCCGTGCCGGCCGACGTGATGGCGCAGCTCCAGGCCTACGACTGGCCCGGAAACGTACGCGCGCTCCGCCACGCGGCCGAGCGCGCCGTGATCCTCGCCGGGGACGGGGACTTCACCGCAGAGGACTTCTCGCTGTCCCGCAGCCTGACGCCGCGCACCAGTGCAGCCGCTGCCCCTGCCCCGGTTGCACCGATCGCCGCCGTCGCGGCCGGGGACCTCAACCTCGAGCGCGCCGAGCGGCAGATCGTCGAGCAGGCGCTGAAGAAGCACGCCTACAACATCTCGCTCGCCGCCCAGGAGCTCGGCCTCACCCGCGCCAGCCTCTACCGCCGAATGGAGAAGCATGGGCTTTAGGAGCCGCTTCGCATTCGGGCTGGCGACGCGGGTCGGGCTGCTGCTCCTCGCCGCGTTCGCGTTCGTGCAGACGCTCTACATGCCGGGGCTGGGCGCCGCGCGGATCGTGGCGCTGCTGCTGTGCGCCGGAGCCGGCGCCTATCTCTGGCGCTACATCCAGCGCACCAACCGCGAGCTTGCGCGCTTCATCGATGCGGTGCGGTTCGGGGATCTCGGCCAGGGCTTCGCGCACCGCTGGTCGGGGAGCGGCTTTGCGGAGTTGGGCGAAGCGCTCGACCAGGGCATAAGGCGGCTGCGGGAGGAGCGGCACAATCTTTCGGACGCCAACCGCTTCTACGAGGCCGTGCTCGACGACGCCCCGATCGCGCTGCTGATCGTCGAGGGCGACGGCAAGGTGGAGCTTGCCAACAAGGCGGCGCGGCGGCTGTTCGTGCGGCACACGGGCGTGCGCGTCGAGGACTTCACGGACTATGGCGACGCGTTTTCGAAGGCACTGTCGGGCGGCGCGGTCGGACGGCCGCGGCTCGTGCCGCTGATGACGGAAGGGGTGCCGCAGACGGCGATGGTGAGCGCCGCCATCGTGCACCGGCTCGGCGGCCTGGTGCGCGTCGTCGCGGTGCAGCCGATCCAGAGCGAGCTGAACGCCATCGAAGTCGCGGCGCAGAGCGACCTTATCCGCGTGCTGACGCACGAGATCATGAACTCGATGACGCCCGTCACCTCGCTCGCCCACACGGCGGCGCAGCTCATGGGCGAAGTCGACGCCGGCGGCGATCCGACGATCCGCGATGCGCGTGCGGCCGTGGACACGCTGGCGCGGCGCGCGGACGGCGTGATGCACTTCGTCGAAAGCTACCGGCAGATCAGCCGGGCGCCGGAGGTGCGGCGCAAGCTCTTCGACGTGCTCCCCTGGGCGCGGGAGATCGACTCGCTTTTCGAAGCGAGCGACGCCGGGGCCGAAGTGCCGCTGGAGGTGATCGTCCAGCCGGAGACGCTGCGGCTCGAGGCCGATCCGGACCTTCTCTGCCAGGTGCTGATCAACCTGCTGCGGAACGGCGCCGATGCCGCGAAGGGCCACGGCGACAAGCCGCACCTTACCCTGAGCTTCGCCGAGACGGCGACGGGACGGGTGCAGATCGAGGTGGCGGACAACGGTGCGGGGGTGCCGGAGAATCTGAAGCAGGACATCTTCCTCCCCTTCTTCACGACCAAGCAGAAGGGCACCGGCGTCGGGCTCAGTCTCGCGCGCCAGGTGGTGCTCGCCCATCGCGGCTCGATCAGCGTGGACGATGCGCCGGGCGGCGGGGCGGTGTTCAGGATGCTGCTTTGACGATCCGCTCCGCGACGGCCCGGGCCTGAGTGCGGATGTCGGGCACGGCGACGCTTTCCCAGAAGGTGCCCCGCGTGACCGGGCCGATGGCGTAGAGGCTGTCGGACGGGCCGGAGTCGCTCAGCGTACGGCATTGCTCATCGACATGGATGCCGACGCGGAGCGGGTCCTGGCGGATGCGGCCCCTGGCGAGGAGCGCGTTCAGCAACGGCTCGCCGGAGCGGACGATGTCGCATTCGGGGCCGGTGCAGTTGACGATGCGGGCAGCCTTCAGCGTCTCTGCCGTGCTTCCGCCGCGCGGGCGCCAGGTCACTTCACCGTCGGGCGAGACGGAGAGGATGCGGCCGGCGGCGAAGCGGAGGCGGCCCTCGGCCTGCATCCGGTCGATCGTGGCACCGACGGCGGGGGCGAGCTTGTGGCGGTGGACGTCCCACCAGGGGCGCAGGTGCCGAAGGAAGCGGCGGCGCTGTTCCTCGCTCGCGCCGGCCCAGATGCCTTGCGTGACGGTGCGGAGTTCGTGGACGGCGGTTCGCCAGCCGATCTCGGCCGTGCGGCGGCGGACGCTGCGCAGGAGGGCGACGCAGTCGGAGGGCAGCGCCTCCTGCGGTGCGCAGATCGGCTCGCGCGGGCCGTGGGCGCGGGGGACGAGCCCGCGCCGGGACAAAGCGAGGATGTGCCCGCGAAAGCCGCTCGCCTCCATCGTCAGCGCCACGTCGACGGCGGTGAGGCCGGTGCCGATGAGGAGCATCGTGTCGGACGCGCCGAGGCCGTCGGCGGTGCCGGGGGCCCACGGGTCCGCGACCCAGAGGGCGCCGAGCGCGTCCGGATCGATGCCGCGGGGCGTGGCGGGCGGGAGGTTGCCGGGGGCGAGCACCACCGCGTCGGCTGCGATCCGCCGGCCGTCGGAGAGGACGACTTGGCCGCCCTCCACGTCCACCGCTTCGCCGCGCACGATCTCGAGCCCCTCCCCCGCCGCGGCGAGCTGTTCGACGACATAGTCGCCGAACGTCATGCGCGGGGCGAAGCTTTCGGCGGTGCCGCCGTGCTGCTCGTACCAGCGGACGAAATGATCGGGCTCGTCGCCCCAGGCGCTCATCCGGCGGGCGGGGACGTTGAGGAGGTGCTCGGGGCGGTCGGTCGAGTAAGCGACGCCGCGGCCGGGTATGCGGGCGCGCTCGATCAGCGTGACTTGGGCAGCGCCTTCGCGCAGCAGGTGGATCGCCTGGAGCGCGCCCGAAAGCCCGCCCCCGATCACCGCCGCGCGGACGCTCATGCCTGCTCCAGCGGCTCGCCCAGGTCGACCTCGTCGGCCAGGGTCAGCCCGTCGAGGATCCGCGCCGTCTCGTCGCGGACGAGGAGCATGGCGCGGTGGAGGCGGCATTTCTCCTGGGTGATGCAATTCTTGCACTGCTCGTAGGCGAAGCGGCTGGCGCAGGGGAGAAGGCCCAATGAGCCGCGCGTCAGGCGGACGATCTCGCCGTAGCTGATCTCGGACGGGGGCCGGGCGAGCCAGTATCCGCCTTCGCGGCCGCGCAGGGTCTCGACCAGGCCGTCGCGTCGCATCTGGGAGAGGATGACGGTCAGGAACTTGGGCGGGAGATTCTGCTTTTCCGCGATCTCGGAGAGCTGGACCGGGCCTTCGCCATAGCGGTCGGCCAGGTGCAGGAGCGCCCTGATTGTGTACCTCGTCCGTTGAGAAAGCATGGCCGTGCCATGGACCGGGGGAAGCTACATTGCAACCGGGGGGCTGCTGCCCCTCTCCCCTTGCGGGAGAGGGAGGGGCCCGCCGCCGCAGGCGGTGGGAGGGTGAGGGCAGTGCCTACGCGGGACAGGCTCGGTGCCTATTCTTGTACTTCGTGCCCTCACCCTCCCACGCGCTTCGCGCGCGGGTCCCTCCCTCTCCCTAAATGGGAGAGGGGTTGGTGCCTTATTCCGCGGCTTCGAGTTCCGATTCGGCCGTTTTCGGCGCCGCCGTGCGGGCGGCGTCGAGGCGGCGGAAGGCGCTCAAGGCCTGGCCGACGACCTGGTCCATATTGTAATAGCGGTAGGTGGCGAGGCGGCCGACGAAGGTGACGCCCAAAGTCGAGTCCGCGAGGGCCTCGTACTTCTTGAACAGCGCCTGGTTCTCCGGCCGCGGGATGGGATAATAGGGGTCCCCTTGCGCCGACGGATATTCGTAGGTGAGGCTGGTCTTGGGCGCCGTCTGGCCGGTCAGATACTTGTACTCGGTGATGCGCGTGTAGGGCACGTCCGGGTGCGGATAGTTCACCACCGCGACGGGCTGGAACGTCTCCTGATCGACGATCTTGTGCTCGAACTTGAGGCTCCGGTACGGGAGCTTGCCGAAGCGGAAATCGAAATATTCGTCGATCGGGCCGGTGTAGACGATGTGGCCGGCCTGGATCTTGTCCTTCAATTCCCGGAAATCGGCGCCGAGCAAAACGTCGATGTTCGGGTGATCGAGCATCGATTCGAACATCTTGGTGTAGCCCTCGGCGGGCATGATCTGGTGCTTGTCGCCGAAATAGCGGTCGTCGGTGTTGGTCCGAGTCGGGATGCGGGCGGTGACCGCCTTGTCGAGCTCCGAAGGGTCGATGCCCCACTGCTTACGGGTATAGCCCTGGAAGAAAAGTTCATAAAGTTCGCGCCCGACGGCGTTGATGACGACGTCCTCGGAGGTCTTGATCTCGTCGACCGTTTCGGCGCGCGAGGCGAGGTAATCGGCCGCTTCCTCATCCGTCTTGAGATCGAGGTCGAACAGCTTGTTGAGCGTCGTGCGGTTGATCGGGATCGGCACGAGCTGGCCGCGCACCTCGGCGAGGACGCGGTGCTCATAGGGGCGCCACGACGTGAACTGGCTGAGATAATCGACGATCTCGTCCGAATTCGTGTGGAAGATGTGCGGGCCGTATTGGTGGATGAGGATGCCCGCCTCGTCGAGATGATCGAAGGCGTTGCCGGCGACGTGGGGGCGCCGGTCGATGACCAGAACCTTGGCGTCGTGCTGGCTGGCGAGCCGCTCGGCGATGACCGAACCGGCGAACCCTGCGCCGACGACGAGATAATCGTAGCGGCGGCCGGCGATGCTGGTGACGATGTTCGGGCCGCTCTTCGTCTCGCGGATCGACTCGCCGACGAGGCCGCGCATGCGGGCGAAGGTGATGTCCCAGCTCAGGTTCGCGAGCTTCTGGTCGACCTGCTTGAGCCATTCGTCGCCGCCCTGGACGAGGGCCAGCGCCTGCTCGCAGGCCGCGACGAAATCTTCGGGGCCGCCGGCGATGAACACCGCTTCGAGATCGGAATAATGGCGCTTCACGTCGACGATCGGGGTCGAGACGACCGGGCGGCCGCCGGCGAGATATTCCGGCGTCTTGGTCGGCGAGATGAAGCGGGTCGCATCGTTGATCGCGAACGGGCTGATCGCGACGTCCCAGCCGCCGAGATAGGCGGGCAGCTCCTCATAGGTCTTGCCGCCCAGATAGAAGATGTTCGGCCGCTGCGGGAGATCGGCGTGATCGATCTTCACCACGGGTCCGACCATCATCACCGACCATTCGGGGTGGGCATCGGCCATGGCGGCGATGAGCGACAGGTCCATGCGCTCGTCGATGACGCCGTAGAAGCCGAAGCGCGGGCGTTTGGCGAGCGCCTGGTCGTCCGGGTCGCCATCGACCGCGCGGGCGCGGCCGAAATGCTCGCGGTCGACCGACGAGGGGAAGGGATGGACGTTCGGGTGGCGGCTGCGCTTGGCCTCATAAAGGCTGTAGCCGCCGGTGAAGACGACGTCGGCGGCGTCGAAGAGCTCGCTTTCGAGGGCGAGGAGGCGAGTCGGCGCGAACTTGAAGTTGGCGAGCTCGTCCATGCAATCGTAGACGGTCGCGGCCGCATCGATGTGGCGCGAGAAGGGCAGCATCATCGGCGTGTAGTACCAGCGGATGAAGTGCCCCTTCTCGCCGGCGAGGAACCCGTCGAGGAGGCGCTTCAGCACGGCTTCCTGCTCGGCGTCGTCCATGCCTTCGGGGAGCGACGGGGTGACGACCACGACGCCGGTTTCGGCGCAGGTGCGCACGCCCAGAGCGGGCTCGCAGCCGGGGAGCGCGGCTTCGGGCTCTTCCCAGAAGATGACGCGACGCTCGTCGGCGAAGCGGCTCATCAAGTGCTGAGGCCTCTGGAAGACGAAATTCCACCGCAGATGGGAGAAGCAGATCAGGCTGTTGTCGAACTGGATCGACGGAGCGTGCTGAGTCTGCCCCAGGGAGGAGGCGGTGGTAAGCTGGATCAAGTGAGTGCCCTCGTATCTGTTATCTGGCGTTCACAATAACGTCTGCGTAACGGCCGAAGTTCCGCAGTGCAGCATAGGAATCACCCTGATCCACATTATATTTAATTATCTGATTTATTAGGCTTCCTCCTGCGCTTCCCGGCGCGGAAGTTGATGAAGTTCGCGGTACGCCGGGGGGGAGCGGCCTTCCGGGGCGGCCGGTGCCGGGCCGCGGAAGTTGACGAATGGCACGACTTTCACATGGGTTCAGCGGGGGCCCTCCCGCCCGCAAACACCGGCTGAGCGTCGTGCGGCGTGGATGCCGGGAGGAGGCGTGAGCGGGCGAGTCGGACATGGCGACGACGAGAACAGAACAAATCCTACAAAGGAAGGGGGCCCACCCCCGCCTTGCCTAGTCTCCGAAGGCGGCCTTGAGCTCGTCCAGCCAGGGCTTGGCGTTGCCGTCGGAAGGCGCGCGCCAGTCGCCGCGGGGGCTGAGGGCGCCGCCGGCGGAGACTTTGGGGGCGTTGGGGATGGCGGAGCGCTTGAACTGGCTGATCTGGAAGAAGCGCCAGAGGAAGGTTTCCAGCCATTTGCGGATCGTGGGGAGATCGTATTCCTGCTTCAGATGCTCCGGGAAATCGAACGGCCAGAGGCCCTCGTGGGCGTCCTTCCAGGTCTGCCAGGCGAGGAAGGCGACCTTGGAGGGGGGCTGGCCGGTGCGCAGGATGTGGAACAGGAAGAAGTCGTTGAGCTCGTAGGGGCCGACCTTGTCCTCGGTGGACTGCATCTCCTCGTCGTCGCCCGCCGGGATGAGCTCGGGGCTGATCTTGGTCTTGAGGATCTCGCCGAGCACCCGGTTGGTCTCGGCATCGAACTGGCCGGTCTTGACCGCCCAGCGGACGAGATACTGGATGAGGGTCTTGGGGACGCCGGCGTTGACGGCATAGTGGCTCATCTGGTCGCCGACGCCGTAGGTCATCCAGCCGAGTGCGATTTCGGAGAGGTCGCCGGTGCCGACGACGAAGCCGTTGCGCTGATTGGCGAGGCGGAAGAGATAGTCGGTGCGAAGGCCCGCCTGCACGTTTTCGAAGGCGATGTCGTAGACCTTTTCGCCCTTCGCGAAGGGATGGCCCATGTCGCCCAGCATCTGCATGGCGGCGGGGCGGATGTCGATCTCCTCGCCGACGATGCCGAGCGCGTTCATCAAGGCCCAGGCATTGCCCTTGGTGGTCTCGCCGGTGGCGAAGCCGGGCATGGTGAAGCCGAGGATGGTGTCGCGCGGGACGCCCAGCCAGTCGCAGGCCTTGGCGGCGACGATCAGCGCGTGGGTGCTGTCCAGTCCGCCCGAGACGCCGATCAGCATCTTCGAGCCGTTGGTCGCCTGGAAGCGGCGGGCGAGGCCCTGGACCTGGATGTTGAAGGCTTCGTAGCTGTCCTGATCGAGCTGCTCGAGCCGGTTCGGGACGTAGGGGAAGCGGCGGTATTTGCGGCGGAAGCCGATGTCGGCGAAGCTGGGCTTGTGCTCGAAATGGATGCGGCGCGCGGTCTTTTCCGGGTGGCCGGCGGCGACGGCATTGTCGTTGAAGGTCGGCATGCGCATGCGCTCCAGGCGGAGGCGCTGGACGTCTATGTCGGCGATGCAAAGCTCGGGATTGCGGTCGAACCGCTTCGAATCGCAGAGGAGTTCGCCCATTTCGTAGATCGAGCTCTGGCCGTCCCAGGCGAGGTCGGTGGTGCTCTCGCCGGGGCCGGAGGCGGCGTAGACGTAGGCGGCGCAGCAGCGTGAGGATTGCGAGGCGCAGAGGAGCTTGCGCTCGTCCGCCTTGCCGATGGTGATGTTGGACGCGCTGAGGTTGCAGAGGATGAGGGCGCCGGCGAGGGCGCCGACGGTGGAGGGCGGCTGCGGGGCCCAATAATCCTCGCAAATCTCGACGTGGAAGATGAAGTCGGAGAAATCTTCGGCGGAGAAGATGAGGTCGGTGCCGAAGGGCACGATCTCGCCCGCGACCGCGATGTCGATGCCGTTCAAACCGATGCCGCTGACGAACCAGCGCTTTTCATAATATTCGCGGTAATTGGGGAGGAAGCTCTTGGGCACGACGCCGAGGATGCGGCCGCGCGAGACGGCGATGCCGCAGTTATAAAGGCGGCCGTTGCGGCGCAGCGGCGCGCCGATGACGAAGCAGGGGCCGAGCCTGGCGGTGGCATCGCGGAAGCGGGCGATGCCGTCCTCCACCGCGTCGAGGAACGCTTCCTGGAGGAAGAGGTCGTCGACGGCGTAGGAGCTGATGTTGAGCTCGGGGAAGACGAGGAGGTCGACGCCCTTTTCGTGCGCCTCCTGGGCGAGCGCGATCGCCTGGTCGACGTTGAAGGTGACGTCGCCGACGGAGCCGACGGGTGAGGCCGCCGAGACGCGGACGAAGCCGTGGCGGTGGATCGATTCGAAAGGTGCGGTCTTGCCCGCCATCACAGCATCTCCGTCATCATTTCGATCGCCGTATGCATGCACTTGATCCGGGTGGCGCCGCGGCCGCCGGGGCCGAAATGCTCCTCGCGGTGGAGGGTCTTGCGGCCGGCGCGGGCGCAGGCGAAGTGGACGAGGCCGGGCTCTACGCCCGCGTCCGCGAAGCCGGTGATGGCGAGGGCGACGTTGGCGCGGCTTCGCTCCAGCGCGGCTTCGGCCATGGCGACGGCCACTTCCTTCGTGACCGCATCGCCGGGGAGGATCGTCTCCATCGGGATGCCGAGCATCTCGTTCTTGGCTTCGAAGCTGTAGGTGACGAAGCCGCGGTCGAACGTATGGGCGACGCCCTGCACGTCGGTGAGGAGGGAGGCGAGCATGCCGCCGGTGCAGCTTTCCGCGGTGGCGAGCTTCAGCTTGCGCTCGGCGGCCTTGGACAGGAGGACTCGGGCGGCTTCTTCCGTTTCGTTGGGGAGGAGCGGCGAGAGGGTTTCGGTGTCGTTCACTGCGGTCATCCTGGGAGGGGGCATCCTGAGGGTGGCCGCCAAGGAACCGGACCTAGCCCCGAATGTTCCAGAGGCCAAATGAGGAGAACGGACATGGCTTCAGGCAAGCAGGACGCGACGAGGCTTTTGACCGAGGATCACCGCGAGGTGGAGGCGCTTTTCGAGAAGTTTCAGGGCGCCTTCCGGGACGCGAAGAAGGAGAAGCTCGCGCGGCAGATCTGCACCGAACTCAAGGTCCACACGATGATCGAGGAGGAGCTCTTCTATCCCGCTCTGCGCGGCAAGATTTCCGACGACGATCTCGACGAGGCGACGGTGGAGCATGACGCCGCCAAGGTGCTGATCAACGAGATCGAGGCCGGCGGGCCGGACGAGGAATTCTACGAAGCGAAGGTCAAGGTCCTCCAGGAGATGATCGAGCATCACATCAAGGAAGAGGAAAAGGAGAAGGACAACCTCTTCCAGCAGGCGCGGGCCAGCGATGTCGATCTGGAAGAACTCGGCGAGCGGATGGCGGCGCGGAAAGCCGAGCTGATGGCGCTGGCCGAAAGCGACGGCCTGCCGCCGGCCAGGACCGCCACCATGCAGCACGAAGGAGCCTGAACCATGGCGAAGAGCTGGAACCGGAGCAGCACGATCTGGATCGCCGCCGCCACCGCCGCGGCCGCGGGTCTCGCCGCCGTCGTCGTCAGCCGCCGCTGGTTCGGGGGCGACGAGGAGGAGGATTATGCGCCGGCGCTGAGCCGGACCATGCGGCCCGAAGGCTTCGTCGGCGGATCGGGCGGATCGCGCCAGGCCGGGCCGGACGCGATGCGCGATCCGCCGCGCGAATGGTCCAAGGTGGACGAAGCGTCGGACGAGAGCTTCCCGGCGAGCGACCCGCCGGCGGTGTCTCCGCACGTGGATTGAGGGGGGGGAAGCGCCCTCCCCCGGAACCCACGCCGCCGTTCGGTTCGAGCGAAGTCGAGAACCGTTTTCGAGCGGAGCGAGAATGCAGCTTGGGTGGGAAAGAAGAAGAAGGGCCTCGACTTCGCTCGGCAGCGGTCCTCGACTTCGCTCGGACCGAACGGGCTAAAAGGCCGCGCGAATTGCCTTAAGCCCCCTCACGCGTAAGGCGGTTTGTCCCAGCCCCGCGGGCTTAGCGTGAAAATTTCGCAGCCCTCTTCGGTGATGCCGATCGAGTGTTCGAACTGGGCGGAGAGGGAGCGGTCGCGGGTGACGGCGGTCCAGCCGTCGTCGAGCATCTTGCAGTCGGGGCGGCCGCCGTTGATCATCGGCTCGATGGTGAAGAACATGCCGGGGCGGAGCTCCGGGCCGGCTCCGGGGCGGCCGACATGGACGACTTCGGGGGCGTCGTGGAAGCTGCGCCCCAGGCCGTGGCCGCAGAAATCGCGCACCACGCCGTAGCGCTGCTTTTCGGCGTGGCGCTGGATGGCGTGGCCGATGTCGCCGAGATGATTGCCGGGACGCGCGGCCTCGATGCCGAGCATCAGGCATTCGTAGGTGACCTCGACGAGGCGGCGGGCCTTCAGCGGCACGTCGCCGACCAGGTACATGCGGCTCGAATCGCCGTGCCAGCCGTCCAGGATCGGGGTGACGTCGATGTTGACGATGTCGCCGTCCTTCAGCACGCGGTCGCCGGGAATGCCGTGGCAGACGACGTGGTTGATCGAAGTGCAGCAGCTCTTGGTGTAGCCCCGGTAGCCCAATGTCGCGGGCAAGGTTCCGCGGGCGCGCATCTCGGCATAGACGATATCGTCCAGCTCCTGCGTCGTGACGCCGGGGACGACATGGGGGACGAGCGCGTCGAGAATTTCGGCGGCGGCGCGGCCGGCGCGGCGCATGCCTTCGAAGCCTTCGGGGCCGTGGAGCTTGATGCCGCCGGAGCGGCCGATGATCGCGCTGTCGCGCTCGATGGTCTCGAACATGGAGCGGAATATAGAGGCGAAGAGGCGTTTTGGCGACCCTAGGCGGCGGGCACGGGCGGCGCTATGCGCGGATGCCATGGCGAGCGAGCGGATCTGGACGGCGGGCCTCTTGATCATCGGCGACGAGATCCTCTCGGGCCGGATCCAGGACAAGAACGTCTCGGCGATCGCCGTCTGGCTGAACTTGCAGGGCATCAGGCTCGCGGAAGTCAGGGTGGTGCCGGACGTGACGGCCGAGATCGTGGCGGCGGTGAACGCGCTTCGGGCCCGCTACGATTACCTGTTCACCACCGGCGGCATCGGGCCGACGCATGACGATATCACGGTGGACGCGATCGCGGAGGCGCTGGGCGTGGCGGTGGTGGTGCATCCCCAGGCGCGCGCGGCGCTGGAAGCCTATTACGAGACTCGGGGCGGGATCACCGATGCGCGGCTCCGGATGGCGCGGGTGCCGGAAGGCGCGGACCTGATCGAGAACCCGTTTTCGGGCGCGCCCGGCATACGCCACGGCAACATCTTCATCCTGGCGGGCGTGCCGCATATCGCGGGCGCGATGCTGGAGGCCTTGTCGGGCAAGCTGGAGGGCGGGCGGCCGCTCATCTCGCGCACGGTGGGGTGCCAGGTGCCGGAGAGCGAAGTGGCGGAGCTGCTCGCCGCGACCGAGCGCGCGCATCCTGGGACCCAGATCGGGAGCTATCCCTTCTTCCGCGAAGGACGGTTTGGAGCGAATTTCGTCATCCGATCGACGGACGAGGAGAAGCTTGGGGCGTGCGAGGCTGAGTTGGTGGCTGCATTGAAGGCTATGGGCCGCGACCCGGTTCCCGGCGGCCTTTAGGCCGCTTTGTTTCACGCGGAGGCGCGGAGACGCGGAGGGGGCCCGCCACTCAGGTCCGAGCCTGTCCGAGGCCGCACAGACATGGACGCAGCGCAGGCCCCTCCGCGTCTCCGCGCCTCCGCGTGAGAATAGAACTTATGAAAAGGGCCGGAGCGTTGCCGCTCCGGCCCTTGTCCTCTTCGCTGAAGCGGGCGCTTAGCGCGTCTGGCGCTCGGCGCGGATGGCCTGGCGCTCTTCGGGAGTGATGCGGCCGTCGTCGTTCGCATCGATGCGGTCGAAGCGCTGGAGGCGGAAGCGAGTCGCTTCGGCGAGCGAGATGCGGCCGTCGTGGTTCATGTCCATGCGGGCGAACGCCTGGGCGCCGAACTGCCCGCCCGTGCCGCCGCGCATGCCGGCACGTTGCCCGCGACGCCCGCCGCGGGCGGCGAAGAATTCGTCGCGGCTGATGACGCCGTTGCGGTCGGCATCGAGGCGGGCGAAGCGTGCTTCGCGGCGCTCGCCGCGCTGCTCCATCCGCTGGCCGCGAATGGCGGTGCGGGCGCCCTGCGCTTCGGCCTGGGTGACGAAGCCGTCGCGATTTGCATCGACGCGGGCGAAGCCGGCCGCGGTGCGGCTCTCGACCTGGGCGCGGTCGACGCCGCGGCCCTCGTCCTTCATCGGCTGGGCGGCGGCGGGGGCGGCGATCAGAGCGGCCGCGGCCGCGCCGAAAAAGATGAATGTCTTCATGGACTTGCTCCTGATTGGGTATCGAGCGACAGTAGGGAAGCGCGGCTGACTGGCGCTTGAACCGCTTTTGGCTCACAGGGCGGCGTGTGTTTCGAAGCCGCAGGAGAGCGAGCATGAATTCCTTTTCGCGCCGGTCCTTTATCGCCGCCATGACCGCCGCCGGCGGCCTCGCCGCCTGCACGCGCAGCCCCCGGGTGGGCCTGGTCACCTTCGACGCGGCGGCCGAGGCGCGCTCCATCTACGCCGGCGTGTTCGCCGAGATGCTTCGGCTGGAGCCGGAGGCGGCGACCAATCTCGGGCTCGATACGGGGGCTGAGGCGGGGCTCAAGGCGCGGCTGACGGATCTGTCGGTGACCGGGCGCAATGGCTGGTGGGCGCCGCTGGTCGAGGCGCTGCCGCGGCTGCGGGCGATCGATCCGGAGAGGCTGCCGCTTCGCGACCGGGCGCTGCGCGATACGGCGATCTGGTTCGGCGAGCGGGCGGTGGAGCGGCGCGCCCTTTCCTACGGCAACGAAGCGGCGCCTTATGTGATCACCCAGCTTTACGGCTCCTACCTGTCGCTGCCCAACTTCCTCGACGTGCAGCACAAGATCGAGACGGAGGCCGATGCGCAGGCCTATCTCGACCGGCTCGACGCCTATCCGCGGCTGATCGACGCGGAGGTGGCCTTCGCGCGCGCCGACGCGGCGGCGGGGATCGTGCCGCCCGCCTTCATCCTCGACAAGGCGATCCGCCAGACCCGCACCGCCATGGCCGAGCGCGGCGCGGAGAGCCTGCTCGTCCGCTCCCTCGTCCGCCGAGCGCGCGAGAAGAACCTGCCGGGCGACTGGCAGGGGCGCGCGGTGCGGATCGTCGACGGGCCGCTCGCCGCCGCGCTTGGCCGCCAGGCGGCGCTGCTCGAAGAGCTGCGCGGCCGGGCGACCGACCAGGCGGGCATCGGCAGCCGTCCGGGGGGCGACGAATTCTACGCCTTCGCGCTGCGCACCTATACGAGCACGAACATGTCGGCCGCCGAAGTGCACCGGCTCGGCCTTGTCGAAGTGGCGCGGCTCACCGCCGAAGCCGATCCGCTCCTCCGCGCGCAGGGAATTCCCGACGGCCCGATCGGCCAGCGCATCGCGGCGCTGGAGCGGCTGCCGGGGCAGCTCTTCGCGCCCGACGATGCCGGGCGGCGCGAACTCCTCACCTATATCGAGGGCTGGATGAACCGCTTCCGGGCGCGGATGCCGGAAATCTTCCAGTCGATCCCGACCAGCCCGATGGAAGTGCGCCGCGTGCCGGTCGCGATCGAGGTCGGCTCGGCCGGGGCCTATGCGCAGTCTACCGACATCGAGGGGACGCGGCCCGGCATCTTCTACATCAACCTCCAGGACGTGAGCAGCCGGCCGCGCTTCGGGCTGCCGACGCTCACCGCCCACGAGGCCATCCCCGGGCACCTCTGGCAGGGCGCGATCGTCAATTCGGCGCGGGACCTTCCCATGTTCCACCGCGGCACCGGCATTTCCGCCTTCGCCGAAGGCTGGGGCCTTTATGCCGAGACTTTGGTGGACGAGATGGGCTTCTACCGGGACGATCCCCTGAGCCGGATCGGCATGATCCAGAGCTTCCTGTTCCGCTCGGCGCGCCTCGTCGTCGACACCGGCATCCACGCCATGGGCTGGAACCGCGAGCAGGCGATCCGATACTTCATGGACGCGGTCGGGCGGAACCGCGCCGCGACCGAGCGCGAGATCGACCGCTACATCGCGCGGCCCGGCCAGGCGGCGGCCTACAAGATCGGCCACAACGAAATGCTGCGCATCCGCGAAGCGACCCGCCGCCGCCTCGGCGCGCGCTTCGACCTCAAGGCCTATCACGACCTCGTGCTGCTGAGCGGCGACATCCCGCTCGAAGTTCTGGCCTCGCTGGCGGGCGCTTGGGACGGCGGGCGGGCGGCCTAGCTTTTCGCGCAAGGGCGGCCGAACGGTTGTCACGGGTCCCGCGCGGGCCTATTCCCCGGGCTCGACGCCTCGGGCACTGGCTTGGCGCGGACAAAGCCACCGAGACTCGATTGATTCAGCCGACACCCGTTCCAGACACTTCCCTTATCGAGCGGATTCGGACCGGGCTCGGGCGACGCACGCTCGGCCTCCTTCTGGCGCTGCTCATCGAACTGCTGCTGCTCCTCATGCTGCTTTCGCTCGGGCCCGGCGAGCAGGCCGGCGAGGAGGAGAGGCGCATCACGGTGGTGAACTTCAACGCCGAAAAGGCCGCACAGATCGCGCCCGCCGCCGACAGCCCCGCGCCTGAACCTCGAGCGGAGCAGCCCGCGCCGCAGCGGGCGCCCGAACCGCAGCCCGCGCAGGCCGCCCGGCCGCAGCCTCAAGCGCCCGCGCAGCCGCCGCCTTCGCAGCCGCCACCCGTCACCCCGCCACTCTCCAGGCCGAACCCGGTGCCGACGCCGCCCGCTGCGTCGCCGCCGGCCGCCGCGCCGCCCAGCCCGGGCCGTCCGTCCGGACCCGCGCGGCCGGTTTACGGGCCGCCGAACCCGAACGCCGGCGGGGGCGGCGGCGGTTCGCTCGACACGGAACGGGTGGGAACGGCGCCCAACGGGGAGCCGCTTTACGCGGCCGCCTGGCATACGCGGCCGCGGCCCGACCAGCTGCGCGGCTATCTGGCGACGGCGAACGGCCCCGGATGGGGCCTCATCGCATGCCGCACGGCGCCGGGCTTCCGGGTCGAGGATTGCGTCGCGCTCGACGAATATCCGGCCGGATCGCAGATCAACCGCGCCGTGCTTGCCGCGGCCTGGGAGTTCAAGGTGCGCCCGCCGCGGATCGGCGGGCGGTCGCTGGTCGGGAGCTGGGTCCGGATCAGGATCGATTACGGCATCGAGCGGCGATAGGGTCCGTACTCAATACCCGCAACGGCCGTGACGGAGCGGATTTTGGCGCAGGGGAAGGAGCGAGGAGGGAGCGATGCGGCGCATCGTGACCGACGAGCGACGCTGCCCTGCGCTAAAAGCCGCCCGCCGCCCTTTGGGCGGTCGTCCGGAGAGGCCCGCCGGCAGCGTCGCTTGCTTGCGCGTAGCCCCGCTACGCGTCTGCGCTGCGCTCCTTGCCGGCGGGCCGCTCCGGACGATCCCGGCCATTGCGGGTATTGAGTACGGACCCTAGGCGGGCCCGCGCGGGCAAAGCTGTGGAGCGGGTGAAGGGAATCGAACCCTCGTCGTAAGCTTGGGAAGCTTCTGCTCTGCCATTGAGCTACACCCGCAAGGTGCTGAGAAAGAGCGATTTTCATGCTCCCTCTCCAGACCGGTTTACAATGCGGTTTACACCACCTGCCGCGATCCGCTGTCCGATTGCCACGACAACACGGCTCTGGTCAACATACGTCCGGCGTATGTTCCCGATCCTCTGCGGTGACCAACCCATAACCTCCGCGATCTCCGTGTCCGTCAGATCGGCGGTGGTTATCAGGCGGGTACAGAATGTACCTCGGAGATCGTGAAGGTGCTTGGGCTTCCGCTCGCCGGTTTCAGGATCGACGTGGAAGATTTCGGCCGCGTCTCTGACGCGGTTGAAGCTCCCTCCCAAACCGTCTCCGGTCCAAGGCCGGCCGAAGCTATTCACAAGAAGCGTCTCGACACCAGCCGCACGGGTGCGGGTCTCCAGCTCTGCCAGCAGACGATCGAGTTCAGGGATGCGGGGCATCGTCGCCGTATTTCGCCTGCGGCGACTTACCTTTAGCGCCTTCTTGATGATCGCATATTCGTAGACGTTGGAGCGACTGACGGTTGCCAGGTCTTCTCTCCGCAGTCCCGTCAGAGCGGCAAGCCAAATCGCGTCGATGAGCCGGGCGATCGTCCGCGATCGCCTGCCAACAGAAACGCTCAATGTCATCTTCCGTCCAGACTATGTCGGCCCGAGCCCCTTCCCGATAGAGGGTTGGAATTTCCGTCGCCACGTTGATCGACACCCGGCCCCTCAACCGCCCGAACTTGAGTAGCTCCCGAAGGACCATGACACCGATATCGGCACTCCGAGGCGTAGCCGCGCGGCTGTCACGCCACGCCACGACCTTGGCAACCATGCGGGGGTCGCTCCAAAGGCTTAGCGGAGTCTGCCCCCATTTTTCCTCAATGGCATTGAGCTGAGAGCCCCAAGTTTTCTTCGTACCAGGCGCAAGCGCTGTCCACTCCGGGCTGGATTGACGGTCCGGGCTCTCCGACCTCCACTCTCGTATAAGGGATAGAAGCGTTCTCGGATCCGGCCGGGCCACGCTCTCGCGTGCTTCAGCAACCGCCCGCAGATCTGCTGTCGTCAGCTTAGGTCTTGCGGCGCCCTCGCGCCGGGCCACTTGAGGCCCGCCTCGCCAAGCGTAAACATACCAGGTGATGCGCTTTCCCGGCGCTCTCTTCCTGACGAAGTGCAGACCCTCGATGCTCAAAGACGGGGCTCCCATTGAGAGAACTCGTCTCTACGCTCAACCGCGCGCGCTTCAAACATTCGAATGGTGCCGTCCGGCGCAAGCTCCACGCCTGCAACGTCGAGGCCGCATGCCTTCGCGGCTTCGAACGCTCGGGCGATCTCAACTTTGCGCGGATATGATCGGCGTGGGCTCATCACCGCCATGCCTCCCTCGCACACTTCGGCCGGTGATCGGTCGAGCAGCTTGAGCCTTGTCGGTAGCGTGAGACAGTCCACGCGCTACCTAGAGCGCTCGGTGCTGGCATCACTGGCTGGCGACACGAAGCATCTCGCGGCGCACTGCTATCAAGATGCGTATTTCCAAGCACTCTGCTGGTTTAGTCTTCAAGGTGCTTCTGTTCAACTGTGGAATGCCTGGTAGGAGATGGTAGTGGGCGTTACTCCTTGGTATGCTGTGCTAGTAAGCGAAGCTACATTTGCCGCACAGTCATGGCTGGTCATTGCGCGGTAGGGGCTGTCCATCAAACGATTCGCCGCGATGGTTGCTTCGGAAAGCGGCGCGAGCGAGCTAAGGCTGTCGTTACGCCCGCTAATTGCCGCAGGGTCGGCGGCCGGAGCGGGAGTCCGTCGTACTTACCGCATTAAGAAACTGGTCGATAACGGTTTTCTCGTTGATAGCTGGAGGCTGTCTGCTCACTTGCTCCCACACTATCCGCGCACACGTGCATTGAAGGCTCTCGGCTCGCGGCGCCACAAGACGTCTAACTGGAGCCTTCTGCAGAACCCCAGATGCGCACAGAGCTAGTTGGTCTTTCTTACCCCGTACCGTCGGAGTGCCCGCCTAGCGCTTGCCACAGGAGAACGCGCACCCGGTGGGCGCGACCGAGAGCGGCGGCGGCGCGCTCGCGGCTTCCGTCGGCTCCGCGCCTCGCGTCGAGCACGGTGAGGAAGTCGCTGAGCCCGGCCCGGTACCGCGTCTCGGCCAGTTGCGACTGGCGGGAGGCAAGCGACGCCTCCTCACCGGCCGCTGCGGCCTCCCGGTCTGCGGCGGCGACGAGGGCGTAGGCGGTCTCCGCGTCGCCCAGCGCCTGATACACCGCGCCGCGATAGCGCTGGAAGGCCGCCCGCTTCTCCGCAGCCGCGCCGTCAATCTCAGCGGCGATCCGTCCGACATCGAGCAATGGCGCGGCGATCGCGCCTGCCGGCGATCCGACGATGAAATCGGTGTCGAACAGTCCGCCCAGGCCGAAGGCGACGAGGCCGATCGTGGCGGACAGGTCGAAGCGGGGGAAACGCCGGGCTGCCGTCGCAGCGAGGTCGTGGTCGCTCGCGGCGAGCCGGGCCGATGCGGCACGAATATCCGGCCGGTTCGCCAGCAAGGCGGAGGGGAGGGTCGCCGGAGCCGGCGGCAATTCCCACGAAGGTTCGGGCGAAGCGAGCGCCTGTTCGACCGCGCCGGCCGGCTGGGCTGTGAGCGTCACGAGGCGGCCGACGAGGCGCGCCCTTTCGCTTGCGAGGGCTTCCAGCCGACTCGTCGAGGCCGCGAGCGACGTCTCGGCGCGGACTCGGTCAAAGCCAGGGGCGATGCCGGCGCGCTCCCGGACGCCCGCGAGGCGTGCCAGTTCCCGCGCGTCGGCGGCATCGCTCGCGATCGCGTTGCGGCGGGCGGCAAGGGTCCTGAGGTCAATGACCGCGGCGGCTATCTCTGCGGTGAGGGCTAGGCGCACGGCCGCGGCATCGGCATCGGCGGCGTCGACGCGGGTGCGCGCGGCGCGCTCCTCGGCGCGGAGCCGGCCGAAGACGTCCGGGTCCCAGCTTGCCGACACGTTCGCGCCGTATTGGGCGCGCGCGGTGTCGAAGCCGGCGCCCGGCGGCAGGCTGGAGCCGAACTGGTCGGGGTTGGTGCGGCTCACCTGGGCCGAGCCGCCGAGGCCGACCGAGGGCAGACGCTGTGCCCCTGCGCGGTCCGCTCCGGCCCGCGCGAAGTCGATCCTGGCGAGCGCCTCGAGCAGGGTGGGCGACTGCGCAAGCGCCGCGTCTGACAGGGCGGCGAAGGCGGAGTCGCTCCGCGGCAGGAGATTGGCCAGCGCCGCTTCTTCCGAGGCTGCGGGCTGGTAGAGGAAGGAGGCGGGAAGCTCCGGCGCGGGAGTGGCGATCTCGGGGGCCGGGCCGGCCACGCAGCCGGCGAGCAGCAGGGCCGCGAGAGCGGGTGCGAAGCGGCTCATCGGGCTGCCTTCCCCGGCGTGCGCGGTGGAGCCGCGCCGGAGCTCCGTTTGGCGGGAATGAAGGCGTCCACCTGCTGCCCGACCCGGAACATGTCGCTGGACGGCAGCGCGTAGAGGACCTGCAGCACCCGCACGTCCACGCGTTCGGCGGAAGAGTTGGTGAGCGATCGCTTCGGGACGACGAGAGGCTCGGCGCGAACGAATGCCGCACGAACCGAAGTTCCGGCGGCGCCGCGCGGGCTGACGAAGGCGGGCTGGCCGAGGTCCAGGCGCACCGCTTCGTCTTCGTCGATGTCGATGCGGACGTGGAGCGGACGAGTCTCGCCCATTCTTATATAGGGCTCGGCGCTGCCGCCCTGCGGCGCGCCGGCACTGACGAATTCTCCGGGCCGGATGTTCACGGCGAGGATTGCGCCCGACATGGGTGCCGCCACCGTCAGCCGGCCGAGCTCGGTCCGGGCGGCTGCCTGCGTCGCCCGGGCAGACTGGAGGCGGGCGCGTGCCGCATGCAGCCGCGCTTCCGCGACCTGACGCCGCTCCCGCGCCGACACTGCTTCTCCTTCGGCGCGGACCACTTCGGACCGGCTCACGGCCGCGGGATCTGAAATGGCGCGGTAGAGCGCAAGCTGCCGCCGGGTCGTGGCTTCGGCGGCGCGTGCTTCGCCGATCGCTGCCTGCGCCTCCGCGATCGCCGCCTGCGCTTCGCCGATCGCGCTCGCCGTCTCGGCAATGCGCGCGCGGACCGAGCGATCATCGACGGTGAAGAGCGGCTGGCCGCGCGTCACATAGTCGCCCGGCCGGACTCGAAGCGACGTCACGAGTCCGGCGACGGCTGTGCCGATGTCGACGATTTCGCTCGATGGCTCGACCACTCCGGCGCCCGCCACCCGCGCGGCATTGGCGAGCGCGCCGGCCGCTCGGGCAGGCTCTTCCTCGGCCTCCCCAAGAGCGCGGTCAGGAAGACCGGCGAAGACGAACAAAGCAGCGAGGACGAGGCCGATCGCGGCAATCACCGGGAGCACCTGCCGGCTGAAGCTCCATTTGCGCAGGTTCAATGGCTTGCTCCTTCTGCAGGCACGCTCGTGCCGTCATGGGTGATCCGGCCGTCTTCCAGGACGAGGATGCGGTCGGCGAGGTCGAAGATGCGGTTGTCGTGGGTGACGATGATGACGGAGCGGTCCTCCGCCACCGCCACTTCGCGGAGCAGGTCCATCACCCGCCGTCCCGACCCGGCATCCAGGGCGGCGGTGGGCTCGTCGCACACGACGAGGCGCGGGCGGTGGACGAGCGCTCGCGCAATCGCGACGCGCTGTTGCTGCCCGCCGGAAAGCTGGCTCGGCAGCTTGTCCGCCTGGTCGGGGATGTTGAGGGCCTGCATGATCTCGCGCGCCCGCTCGCGTGCTTCGAGCCGCTCCATCCCCTGCGCGATCAGCGGCACCGCGGCGTTGCTCGCGGCGTCGATGGCGGGGATGAGGTTGTACTGCTGGAAGATGAAGCCGATGTTGCGCAGCCGGAAATCGACCAGTGCGCGATCGGACAAGGCGTAGATGTCGGTCCCGAAGACCTCCACCGTCCCTTCCGTCGGGAACAGGATGCCGCACATGATCGAGATGAGCGTCGTCTTGCCCGATCCGCTTTCGCCGACGAGATAGGTGAGCTCGCCGGGCCGGACGTCGAGATCGATGCCGTGAAGCACGCGGATGACCTGCTGTCCCGCCTGGAAGTCGCGCGCGATGCCGCGCACGGAGATTGCCGGCGCCATTGCCGGAGCGATTGCGGGCGCGCTCACCGGAACACCGCCGCCGGCTCGGTCTTGAACACGTTGCGCAGCGCCAGCCAGCCGGTCAGCGCGATGATGATCGTCACCGCCGCGAGGCTGAGCAGCGGCACCTGCCAGGGGATGTAGAAGCCCTTGAAGGTGGGGTTGCTCGAAAAGCCCCAGATGAAGGCGACGGTGCCGACGACACCGAGCCCGTAGCCGATCATTCCGACCAAACCCGCCTGCGCGGCGACCATCCGGGCGAGCTTGCCGTTGCGCACGCCGATCGCCTTCAGGGCGCCGAACTGCTTGATGTTGTCGCGGATGAACAGGCTGAAGGTCAGGCCGACGATGGCGACTCCGACGACGAAGCCGAGCACCACGGTGATCCCGAAATTGAGCGGGATGCCGGTATTTTCGATGATGAAATCGATGCCGTCCCGGGCGAACTGCTCGCGCGTCCGGGCGCGAAGGCCGGTCTGGGCTTCGATCCGCTCGGTGAGCTGCTCCGGCGTAATGCCGTCGGCGCTTCGGACCAGGACGAAACTCATCCTGTTGCGCGTGCCCGGCACGTAGTTCAGCGCTTGGCTGTAGGTCGTGTAAAGCGTCACCTGGCTGGTGAAGCTCGGCATCGCGTCTGCGATGGCGCGCACTACCGCGCGCTGATCGTTGAGCTCCAGCCGCTCGCCGAGCGGACTGTCTCCTTGCACGAACATTCTAGTCGCTCCGACATCGTCGATCACGACCGTGTCCGGCTCCTCCAGTACGGCGCGGCTGCCTTCCACCATAGCCTTGGGCAGTCCGATCAGGGTGGTGTCGTCCACGCCGATCACGCTGACGCCTTCGAGATCGCCTTCCTTGGTCCTGACGGAGGCGCCCGCGCGAAGATGGGGCACCGCCCATGCCACGCCCGGCACGGAGCGGACCCGGTCGAGCGCCGTGGACGGCATCGGGAAGTTGACGTCGGTGGTCCGGCTCACCGGATCCATCACCCAGATGTCCGCTGCATCGACATTGTAGACTCCGCTCGCGCCGCGCTCGAGCAGGTTCACGAAGATGGTCAGCTGCTGGGTGATGAGCAGGGTCGAAAAGGCGATGCCGAAGACCAGGCCGAAGAACTTCTGCCGGTCTCCGGTGAGCATCCTGATCGCGATCCAGATCATCTCTGCCCCCTCGCGGCCCTGGGGTTGCAAGCGGCCGTCGCAACACGCTATTCCTGAACGTTAGCGTTTAATTGAACGGGACCGTTCACGATGTCAAGCACGGAAACTTCGCGCCGGGGACGACCCATCGACCAGGCGAAGCGCGAAGCGATCCTCGATGCGGCCGCAGCCTGTTTTCTGGAAGAGGGTTATGCCGCCTGCTCGATCGAAGGCATCGCCGCGGCCGCCGGCGTGTCGAAGGTAACGATCTACAACCAGTTCGGCGGCAAGGAGGAGTTGTTCCGCGCGGCGATAGAGCGTGAGTGCGATTCCATTCGGAGCAAGCTGATGTTCGACGGAGACGGGGACCCGATCCGGGAGCGTCTGCTGAGCTTCGGGCGCGAGATGCACGCCTTTCTCTTCCGCCCGAAGATGCGACTTTTCGAGCTGAGCGTGGCCGCTGAAACCGCGCGTGATCCCGCCGTGGGGCGCGCCTTTCTCGAAGCCGGCCCGCGACGGATGAAGGCGGCCCTGGCGGCCCTTTTGATCCGGGCGCGTGACCGCGGCGAACTTCAGTTCGAAGATGCCGACCTCGTCGCGGAGCAGTTCGCCGGGATGGTAAAAGGCATGGCCGAGATCGAGTGGCGCTTTGCCGGCGAGTATGATGCTGGCCGGAGCAAAGCCAGAGTCGAGCACGCGGTTGAAACTTTGATGCGCGCTTATCGTCCGTAGGTTCGAGTGAATGTCCCGTTTTTCTACCGGGCTACTGGGCAGCAAGCGGGCTAAGAACGGCCTCTTGACGGCAGCCCCGCCGATGACCGCTTCCCCCCGTGGCGGCGCACGTCTCGTTCCAAGCCCATTGCGGCCGATCGGTATCATATGCCACTCGGTTCCTGCTGAACGAAGGAACCGGCACATGCGCCTGTCTACACGCTTCGGACTGACTGGCATCGGGGCGCTCGGCCTGCTCGCGGCTGTCCATCGGCTTCGGACTATGGAGCGGCCGCCGCACCCGACCCGCGACTATCTGATCGGTGTTCTACCTAATTTCGCCGCAGCGATCGCCATAACGTTCGTGCTGCTCAGCATCTGGAGCGACCAAAACAAAGAGGCGGGTTTTGCGGCCGCCAAGCGTCCGTTCCTCCTTTGCGCTTTCACCAGCGGCTTCGGGCTGCTCGCTTGGGAGTTGTTTCAGAAGACCAGCAGCCGCCTCGTTTTCGACCCGCATGATGTAGCCGCGACGTTCCTCGGCATTGGCGCTGCAACCATTCTGTTCCACATCCTTCGAGCGCAATCACCGTCTGAAGTCTGAACAGCGCCGAATGTCGGCTGGCGTAGCCGGGGGCGGCGGCAGTGCATCGGCGCCAAGCCGACGCTTGAAAAGCCTTCCCATGAGAGGACCTCGATACCGGCTGCTTCGTTCGCAGCGCGTCGAAGCGTTGCAACAGCATTGTGACACAGCTCGTTCTTCATCTGCTTCCAGGAGAGATGTTATGGCGATCATTCCTGGCAAGGGCATTGCCGAGGGTATTGCGACGCCGGTCGAGGCGAGAGAACTCGAAGCGGAGGCAGACGCTTCCGGGTATGAGCGCGGTGACTGGCGGCGCGAGGGCGGCGGTGACACCCATCTGCCGGCAAGCGACAGCGATCTCTTTAGGGAAGCAGGAACTGGAGACTCGGGTGGAGCGCCTGCTCCGCCCGTATCGCTCCCCCCGGACTGATGTTGAGGACGTGCATTTGAGGCTACCGTCAGCGCTCAGCCGCCTCTGGCTGTCTGCGTCGGGGCGAGTCCAGCATGTGGACGGAAGCGACACGAGAGTCGTTCAGACAGCAGCGCTGCCGTGGCGACTTTCTGTCGATCAAGATATCGAGATACTGCTCGTAACCAGCCGGACTTCGGGCCGATGGATCCCGCCCAAGGGCTGGCCGATGAGAGGCAAGACGCTCGCCGAGGCTGCTGCCATCGAAGCCTTCGAGGAAGCGGGCGTGGAGGGCACGGTGTCTCCAGACGCAATAGGTGAATTCTCCCGCATGAAAACGCATCCTCTGTTAGGGCGCATAGAATGCGTGGTCACGGTCCATTCTCTCAAGGTCACGCGAGATCTGGGCGACTGGCCTGAGCAGAGCCAGCGCAGGCGACAGTGGTTCAAGTGGGGAGACGCTGCCAGAGCTGTGGACTCACCGGAGCTGGCCGCATTGATCCGCAGTTTCGGTGCGGCTGGAAGTGTCGAAAAGCGCAGCTAGCACGTTCGAGCCCGGCTATTCAGATGCCGCTCCGGCTTCCTCCTCCCAGCCGCAAAGCCATTCACGCTCCTCGGCCGAGGCAGCGGCGTACGGGCACTCCAAACGGGTGACGCCGCCTATGCGGGCTCACACCCCCTCTGCGTAAGGGTCATGGCCGCTGGCGTGGCCTTGCTGATGGAAGTTGAGCATTTTCGAGACCTGTTGCCCGCAGGGTATCGGAAGACCGTGACAAACTGATGGCGGGCGGAGCCACGACCGCATCACCGCCGCTCGGCCAGGCGCGGAGGCCGCTAACAGAGCCTCAAGCCGCCGGCAGGGACAAGAGGCTCTGCATCCGGCTCCGGAAGCCTTCGAGATCCGCGCCTGAAAGCTGGGAGCGGCTAACCCAGCGCACCGACCGCGGATCAACGAGCTGGCCGTTGCGGAACATCTCGTAGTGGAGGTGCGGGCCCGTTGAGAGGCCGGTAGAGCCGACATAGCCGATCACCTGACCCTGGCGGACGCGCTGGCCGCCCGAGACCGACATGCGGCTCATATGGCCGTAGCGCGTCGAAAGGCCGCCCGCATGGCGCAGCTCGACGACGTTGCCGTAGCCGCCGCCCCAGCCGGCGCGGGCAACGACGCCGTCGGTGGTGGCGAGGATCGGGGTGCCGTGGCCTGCGCCGATGTCGAGGCCGCGGTGGAAGCGGCGGTAGCCGAGGATCGGATGGGTGCGGTAGCCGAAGCCGGAGGTGATGCGGCCAGGGACCGGCTGGGTGAGCCCGACCGTCTCGCGGCCGACGCCCGAGGCTTCGAACCACTGGGTCTCGCCGCCGACCGTCCACTGCATGAGGCGGATTTCGCGCCCGCCGGCACGCTGCAGGCCGGCGAAGAGAAGGCGGCCGCTCTCGCTTTCGCCCGACTCGGCGCGGCGGTTCTCGACGACGATGTCGAAGCGATCGTCCAAGCCGATTTGGCCGACGTTCACTTGGGTGGCGAGAGCGCGAATATAGGCTTCGACGACGCGCGCGGGCGCGCCGGCGGCGCGCGCGGAGCGGTAAAGGCTGGCCCCGACGCGGCCCTGGATGCGGAGCGGCGTCTCGTCGATGGTAGTGGCGGTGGGCTCGAGGACGAGCTGGGAGCGGGCGCGAACGATCGTCAGACGAAGGCCAAGGCGAGCGCGGAAGGTCAGCGTCTCGAGCGGGCGGGCGGAGTCGGTGGGCCGGCGCCGTCCCAGCGTTAGGCTGACGACGGTGCCGGGGCGGATTTGGTCAACGAATACGTGCTCCCCTACCAATGCTGTAACCTGTCTTGCTTCGGAGCTGGACAAGCCGGAGCGGTGTAGAAGGCGGGCGAGGCCGTCGCCTTGGCCGAGTGTTGCGACGAGCGAGACGGAGGCACGCTCCGGCGCTTGCGCGAGCGGCTGCACTGCCTCCGTGGGGATTGTGCGCTTCCCGGTGTCGCTCCCCAGCGCGAGCGGCGCGATGGCGAGCGCCGCCGCTTCGACATTGTGGGCTTGTGGCATGGGTGCAGGAGAGGTGCCGGGGAGGTCACGCACCTCCGGCGCCAGCGACCAAGTGGCGTAACACAGGAGCGCGCACGTCGCCGCGCCGCGGAACCAGCGAGCCGTTCCTATTTCTGTGCCGAGATCGACCACGAGGTCTGCGGCGGGTACGGGAGCCTTGTTGAAGCGCAGCCCGAGACGGCGTGCTTCGCTCGTGCGATGCAAGATCGTATCAGTCGAGACGACAGCCAGCGGCGCTCCGCCCGCCCTTTGTATGTCCCTGAAGTTATACATTGCGGCGCCAGCGCGGCGTTTCGTCGGCAGCCACTGCACCGAACTTCACGACCCGCTCTTCGACCACCTTTGAAGCCAACCAGCGCCCCGCCGTTGCCACGACTTCACCGTGCGCGTCGTTACTCGCGCACGCGGCTGGGTCGAACATCGCAATGGCGGCGGCGGCAGCGCCGACTCCCAGATCTTGGGCGGATAGCTCTGCGCCCTGAGCTTTGTGGCCCTCGGTGCAAAGAGCCTCCCATTCAGACCAAACCTCGTCCGTCACGTACTGGCTGCGCTCAGCGAACTGCCCTCTCGCTTCGAGTTCGCAGCCGGCTTGATAATAGCTGATGAGCTCGGGGTGCTCCGCTATGAATGTTTGCCGTTCCTTCGCGGCCACTTGGTTCAAGGCACCCACCGACCTACGCCCGCCCGGCGCTTCGATGCCCGGAAGCTCCAGATCCTGCGAGCCGGCGAGCCGCGTGATTATGGAGTCGATCGCCGACCGGGCAGCTGCGACCGATGAGCGCTCGCGAAGCCAAGGCTCTCCGGTCCTTGCTTCCAGCAGCTCGATTGCTGTTGCCGCTATCCGGAGGAACCGGCGCGTTTCGAGGCTCGCGACTGCATCGTCCTCACGAAGCGATAGGCGAAGACGCAGGTTCATTTCATCCTGAGGCGAGCGGCCGCACGATTTCGCAGCGTGAACAATCCCTTCCCGCACGGCTGCGTCGAGCTGATGGATCTCCGAGCCGGCGAACGATGCGGCAAGACGATGCACTGCTTCTGCGGTCATTGACCGGCCGTTCGCGGCGGCGAACTCCTCCAGAAGCAAACGCAGTTTGATATCGATCCGCATATTGAAAATGGCGGTTTTCGCTTCTTCGCCTTTCCGCGTCCGGCCTCTCCGCTCAGCCATGGAGCGGCTCCGCTGCAATCGCGTAGAGCCAGATTGGCCAGGCAGAAGCCGCGAGCAGGGTGCCGAACGCGAGCCGGGTCGCTGCGCTCACCTCGTCCCCTCGCTGCTGCATGACCAGCACGGCCGTGAGCCCTAGGAACGATGCGCCGAGGAGCACGAACGGCAGAGGCATCCAGCCGAGCCACGCGCCGATGGCTGCGAATAGCTTCGGGTCTCCTCCGCCCATCCCCCGCCGTTTCCGCACTGCCTCGTAGGCGAGAGCGATGAGCCACAGGCTCGCTCCGGCGACCAGGGAGCCGACGATCCGGTCGATCAGCGGCGGGCCTATGTCGGCGAAGCCGACTGCCAAACCCGTCGGGATCAGCGGCAGCGTGAGACGATCCGGCAGCCAGTGATGCTCAAAGTCGAGCGCGGCGATCAGCAGTAGCCACCAGCCGAGGAGGGCGCTTGCTAGGCCTGCCAGCGGGGTGGGTGCGATCAGGAATGCCACCGCTCCGACAAGGGCGGCCGCAATCTCGAACAAGGGGTGGCGTGCGTCGACTGCGGCGCTGCAATGCCGGCACCGCCCGCCCTGCAGGGCGTAGGAGACGACCGGGACGAGCTCGAATGCACCGAGAGGTACGCCGCAGCCGTCGCAGCGCGAGCGGCCGCGGCTCGCCTGCAGCCCTTGGGGCCAGCGGACGAGCAGGGTCGCGGCAAAGCTGCCGGCGATGGCGCCGGCCACACTGCCGAGCGCCGCCTGCGCCAGAACGGGCGTCATGGACGAAAGGAAATGCTGCGCGGGCGGCGCTGCCCCTTTGCGCTCACGCCCATTCCACTCACGAGCGCCTCACGGACCAGAAGAGGAGCCGGCCGAAGCGCGCCCAGCCGCCGCGACTGACCGATGGTTCGCGCCGACGCGTTGGGGTGGTGCGCTGCATGAGCGGCATCTAGCAAGCCGCCGTTGCAATGCCGTGACAGCGACGCGGGCGACCTGCGAAAACGAGAGTCTCCAAACATCCTCAAAACTGCAACATAGGTCAGCCAAAAGCGGACTTTCGGCGGCTGCAACGGACCTTCGGATGGCGCGCGAGATCGAGCTCAAGTTCGAAGCGGGACCCGGCGCGCGCAATCTTATCCTCGACACGGGCGTTCTCGACGGCGCGAAGGCGCGCCGAACGCCCCAGGAAACCATCTATTTCGATACCAAGTCGGGCAGCGTCAGGCGCCGCGGCTTCTCACTCAGGATCCGCCGCTCCGGCAAGAAGTGGGTGCAAACCGTCAAACACCGCACCGACAGTCCAGCGGGGCTCTTCAGCCGCGATGAATGGGAGGTCGCCGTCACCGGCCCCGAGCTCGACTTCGATCAGATTGGAAAGACGCCGCTCGGCCGCTGGCTTACCCCGGGGGTCAGGAAGAAGCTTCGGCCGGTGGTCCGGACCGCGTTCGACCGCACGACGTGGCGCCTGTCGCGCGGCGCGAACCGAATCGAAGTCACGCTCGACGAGGGGGAGGTCGCCGCGGGCGGGTCCGAACTGCCGCTCGTCGAGCTCGAGCTCGAGCTCCGGCGCGGCGAGCCGGGCGCCTTGTTCGAACTGGCCGAGCAGGTCGCCCGCGTGGTGCCGCTCCGCCTCGGCGTCCTCAGCAAGGCGGAGCGCGGCTTCGGCATCGCCGACGGCCGGTTCGACAAGGCGGCCAAGGCCGAGCCGGTCCGCCTTACCGGCGACATGTCCGTCGGCGACGCCTTCGCCGCGACCGCTCATTCCTGCCTCCGCCACTTCCGCTTGAACGAGCCGCTCGTCCTTGCCCGGCGGGATCCGGCCGCGCTCCATCAGGCGCGTGTCGCTATCCGCCGGCTGCGCAGCGCCTTGTCGCTGTTCCGGCCGGTGATCAGCGACTGGGAATACGAGCGAATGCGCGAGGACTTGCGCTGGCTCGCCGGCGCCCTCGGCGAGGCGCGCAACCTCGACGTGCTCCTCGGGCGCGTGAGATCGCGCAAGATCGGGAAAGGCAGCGCGGCCAAGATCGGGCGCGCGCGGGAAGCGGCTTACGACACCGTGCTCGGCGTACTCGACTCGGCGCGATCCCGCCGCCTCATGCTGGACCTGATCCGTTGGTTCGAGACGGGAGGCTGGCGATCGCGGGCACGAGCGGAAAAGCCGCTCGGTCGCTTTGCCGCCGCCCAGCTCGAACGCCGCTGGCGGCGAGTGCTGAAGCGCTCCGCCGACCTCGCCGGCGACGACGCGGAGACGCTTCATACGCTCCGGCTCGATATCAAGAAGATGCGCTATTCGGCCGAGTTCCTGAGTGCGGTCTGGGAAGGTACCGCCGCCGCCGCGACGACCGCGTTCATCGGCGCACTCGCCGACCTGCAGGACCGGCTCGGCGAGCTGAACGACCTAGAAACAGCGCGCGATCTCGTCGGTGGTCTGGGGCTCGGCTCCCGGGCTGAAGCGGAGCTGGCCGGCGAGGCCGGCGCCGAGGCCTCGCGTCCGGAAGCCACTCTGTCGGCGGCGATCGAGGCGCGGCAAAGACTCGTCGAGGCCGCCGGCTACTGGCGGCAGGCTTAGAGCCGAAAGACCCGCTAGCGGCGGCTGGCGAGACTTCCCCGCAGCAGGGTGACATAGCCCCGGCTCGTCCTGCGAAAGCCCACGGCAGTGAGGCTGTCGCCGATGGCCGGATTACTGGGGCGGACCACGACCGCGGCTTCGTAGCGGCCGTTTCCCGCAAGCCTGAATTCGATCGCTTCGGTGCCGGACGGACTGGAAAGGGGCAGAAGCAGGATCCCGCTTTCGCACCGAGGGGCGCCGCTCAGCGCGGGGGGCATAACCAGTCCCGCCACCGAGCCGGCGAGGCGCGCGCGAACCAGCCCCGCCGCCTCGCTGCAGCCGCGCGGACCGAAGTGCACCGAAACGTTTTCGAGCTCGAACGCGGTGACGGGAAGCGGCGCGAGAAGGGTTCCGATCGGCACGAAGGCGTCCGCGTCGGAGATGCCGGCGCCGGAGGACGTCGCAAAGACGGTGCCGCGCGTTTCACGCACGCCGCGATCGTCGAGGCTCATGCCGAGGCGGCCGAGCAGGAGCTGCAAGGGCCGGACGCCGGCGTTGAAATCGCCCAGCGGCACCGGCCCCCATCGTACGTCTTCCAGGCTGCCCCACCAGAGAGTCCCTTTGGCGTCGCGCGCGGCGAGCCCAGCGTGGGCCAGGCCGCTGCCCTCCAGGGCGAGACGGAGCGGCAGGGTCAGGAGGAGCGCGGCGGCGAAGGCACCGATGAAGAAGATCAGGCGGGTGCGGATGGCGGCGCTCATCGCGGCTGCGCCTCGAACGCCGCTTCGAGCCGTATCGTCCGGTCGGGATTGCCGGAGGCGCGGAGCGCCGCGACGCGCAGGCCCCGCGCTTCCAATGAGCGGACCCAGGCAAAGGCCGCTTCGGGCCGTGCCGCCTCGATGCTGACGCCGGCCCGGGCGCCTGCGGCCGTTATCCGCGCGCCGGAGAAGCCGGCCTCCTCGGCGGCCTGCTGGAGAATCGCCGAGGGCGGCCCGGCCGGGACGGCAGCACGGGCGGGCTGCTGCGGCGCGCGGCGCTCGGCCGCCTCGCCGCGGGCCTTGCCGAGCGCCAGGGCGGCCGCCTCGTAGCGCAGGCGCGACTCGGTCTTGGCGTTGCTGAAAGGAATGAGGATGGCGGCCCAGACGAAGATCGCGACAGCGATGAGAAGCGCGCCGCCGAGCAGGGTCCGCTCGCGCGCGCTGCGTGCTTCATACCAGATGGAGATCGTACGTTTCACATCGGTCTCAGGACGAGAGGGAAGAGGGTCTGCCCGTTCGCCTGCTGCGGCGGACCCAAGTCGGCACGGAAGCCGGTGCCGGTGAGGCGCTCCCGCAGCGCCTCTGCGGTCGCCGCGCTGTCGACTCGAACCGTCGAGGAGAGGGTGCCGGCCGCGCCTTGATAGTCGAGAGCGGCGAGGTCGGCGTTTGGCGTGGCGCGCAAGCCATCGAACAGCACGGCCGACATGGCGCCGAAGCTCGCCTGGAAAGCAGGCCGGGCCACACTTGCGGAGCCCTGCGGCGCCAGTGCGCGCGCTTCCCGTTCCAGCCGTCCGGCGGCGTGGGCGTGGCGGAAGAGATCGGCGACGCCGAGGCCGACGGTCGCGCAGAGCAGGGCGACGGCCAGAGCGGCAATGCGGCGCCCCGAGGCGGCCTCGACGCGCCAGCTCGTCCGCCATACGCGCCGGCGCGTGAAACGCCCTTGGCGCAGGTCCAGCGGTGCCCGGAGGACGGCATCGTAGAGCTCGGCTTCGAACGCGTCGTCATCGACCTCATCGACAGCTGCGCCGCCGAGGAGGTGGTGGGCGAGAAGCGGCTCGACCGCGAAGCCGTCGGCAGGGCCGCGGTAGCAGGACAGGCCGGCCGCTTCCCGCCGCCGGTAGCCGCTTTCGGGCGCCAGGAGTAGGAGCGGCTCCGGGATGACATGATCCGCCTGAAGCCCATACTGGTCCAGCATCGCCATCCAGTGGCGCAGCTCGTCCTCGGCGACGACCCCGACGCAGCGGCGTCCGCCCTCCGCGTGGCCGACGGCGACGTGAAGCGCGTCGCCCGGCTGGATCATGGCGGCTCCAAGCGCAAGGCGCGCAGCGGCTTCGGCCTGGGCCAGCGGCAGCTCGGCGGGAAGATCCAGCCAGTGGAGGGCAATGCGGTCGCCCGGCGCTGCGAGCACGACCCTCGCATCCTGCGCTCCATGCGGCAGCGTATCGAAGCCGAGGCCATGCGCCTCCACCGCACCCGACGCGACCAGGGCCCAGCCGGCCTGGTCGCTGCGCGCGGCGAGGAAGATGACGAGCATGCGGGGGCGGATCACCGCTGCGGCCCCTGCGTCGGAGCAGGCGGCGCGGGCGCGGCACTGGCGTCCGGCAGCGTTTCGCCGGCGGGGGCGGCCCCGAGGAATAATTGCTCGGCAACGCCGCCGCGGCTGATCGTCACGCTGTCGGGGCCGACGCCGGTCAGGGTGACTCCGGGCATGATCTCCTCGCCCACTCCGATGCTGTTCTGCTGGCCGTCGGGCGTGGCGATGATCGCGGAGCCGCGACCGGTCGCCCGGTCCTCACGCACGCCGTGCAGCGTCAACGGCAGGGACGTCACGACCACGGGCGCGCTGCTCGCCGGCGCCGTCCTGAAGAAGGGATCAAAGTCGAGCGGCGTTGCAGCCGCAGGCGCGGGTGGCGGCGGCGCGGGCGCGGGTATCGACCACGCCCCGACTGGGCCGAGTGGCGTCGCCAGCGTCCAGACGAGGCGCGCGCATTGAAGCGCGAGGAAGGCGATAAGGATGAACTCGGCCGCCTCGGCGGGCGTGGTCCGTGCCAGCCGCTCCCACCAGCGCAGGCGCGTCTTGGTGACAATTGTGATCGTCTCGACAGTGTCGGAGGCGGGTTGCGCGGGACCAAGCGGGCGCGGGCGGGGACCGTCGGCGGTGACGGTCTCGACCTCCTCCTCGATGATGACTGCCGGAAGGCTCATTCGCCCGCTCCGAACCGCCGCATTGCAAGCCGCGCGGGCTGCAGCCGGGCATCGATCAAAGCGGCTTCGCTCAGCTCGGCGCCGCGCACCTGAGCCTCGATGTCGAGCGCGAACCAGACCGTCCTGCTCTGGACCTGGAGCTGTACGTCGAGCGGCACGTCGATTTCGCTCAAGGCCTCGGTTCGCCAGAATTCGAGCATGTTCGCCCAGCCCCGCCCGGGCCGCCCGACGATCACCCGGCGCGCGGTTTCCACCGGAAGCTGCTGCGGAGCAAGCATTGCTAGGAGCGGCGCCTGTTCGGGCGCAAGCGTGTTGACGTTGATCGCCGACAGCTCGGCGACGGGAAGCGCGCACACCCACGGCTTGAGGCGCGTGTAGATCTCGTCCGTGACGCCGGCAACCGAGCGAAGCTCGCTCGTATCGGCGAAAAGGGTATTGCCCGTGCGGTACGGGCGCGGGAGGCGGAGATAGTGGCCGTCCTCGGCACCGGCGGGGAGCGGCACCTCGTCGGAGTCCGCCCAGTCCGCTGCCGCCGCCGCGATCCGCTGCGCTTCGCCGGGCGCCACGCCGAGCACGCCCATCAAGCCGGCAAACTGCGTCATTCCCGCTGGGCGCGCCGCGGCGGGGCTGCTGCCCCCGCCGGCAACGAGGCTGTTCAGGTTGAAGCAGTTGCCGCCGTCGCGGATGCTGGCCTGCGCGACGCCGCCGCCCGGAACCGGATAACGCCGCTTCGCACCGTTCCACCCGCCTGCCAGCGTGGTGCGTTCGGGACTGCGCGCCGTCATGTCATCGATCGTCAGCAGGACGAGGTCCTCGATTCCGGTCGAAATGCCCCGCGCCTGCTCGAGCGCGGCGAAGTTGGTGGAAAGACGGGTCGCGAGCCGCATCCTGTCGAGCGCGGCGGCGGCAATCGCGCCGACGACGGCGACGATGAGAAGGACGGTGAGCAGGGCCGCGCCCTCCTCTTGGTCCGGCGGCACGAAGCGTCCGCTCATTCGCCCGTCCCTACGAGGAAGAGTTGGCGGACGGCGCCCCGCCCCTCGATCTTGACGACCAGTTCGACCGCCTGCGGCATGAGCCGCGGGTCCTCGGGGTCCCAGCGCTCGCGCCATAAGCCGTCTAGGCTGCGGAAGCGCAGTGACATGTGCTCCACGCCTCGAAGCAGCACCGCCGTCCGGTCCGGCGCGGCGCCGTCGACCGCCCCGGCGCTCCGCCGCTCCAGCCGATTCCCGTCGAGCCGGTACTCGACGCGTTGGAGCGAAGCGCTCCGGCGCACGATCCTGAAACCGGCGCCGTCAGCATCGAATGCAGGGCGGACGGCGCCCTGCTCGTCGCGACGGAGGCGGGGCGCGGCGTTGGCGAGGTCGCCGGCGAGAAGGGCGCTGGCGCGACGCACCGAGGAGGCGTCGGCAAGCTTGCGCCCGGCGGCCTCCTGCGCGGTCATGCTCATCGAGAGGATCGAAACGCTCGCCGACGCGATCAGCCCGAAAATCGCGACCGCGACCAGCATCTCGACGAGGGTGAAGCCGTTGCGAGTCACGCCGTTATCAGTCACAGGGCGGCGCGCCTGAAGACCGTCAGCGCGGCCGCGCCGCGCGCACCCGCGACCCGGATCTCGATCTGCTGGATGCGCGCTTCCGGAGACCGGGCGACTCCGCGCGACCAGCGCCAGCGGCGGCCAGCATTGACGAGCTCGCCAGACGTCGTGCCGAGCGAAGGCGGCGCCGGGTCGCTCAGCGTCTCGACGGCGATGTTGCGGGCGACGATTTGGGCGAGCGCCTGTTCTTCCAGCACGGCGCCATTCGTCGCCGTGGTTCCGGTAAGCTTGAGCAACGCGAGCGCCGCGATGCTCAGGATCGAAAGCGCGACCAGCATCTCGATAAGGGTGAAGCCCTGCTGGTCAGGAGGGACGGCGGACATCGACTTCCCCTTCCGCGGTGAACCCGACTTCGATCCGTTCGCCGCCGCGCGCCAGCACGACGCGCGCCGGCTCCGACAGTCCCGCCGCATCGAACAGTATCCGGCCGCCATCCGCCCGCGTCCCCGTGTCCCACGTCCCGGCCGCAGGAGCTGCGGCCGGGTGCCACGCGCCGTCGCTTCGTATGCTGAAGGCGTAGCCCGCTTCCGTCACTTGGAGCGCCACCGTGCGGCCGGCAAGGATCGCATGCTCCTGCGCGGCGCGGGCGCGGGCGGCGAGCCGCTCCGCCTCCTCGCGAAGGGTCGTGCCGCCCGGCGCCGCCGCGAGCACCACCGCCGCCGACAAAAGGCCGATGATGGTGACGACGATCAGCAGCTCGATGAGCGTGAAGCCCGCTTCGCCGCGTCGCCGCCGCAGAGGCTCAGTTGCTGATGTCGGCATTCTCGCCCTCGCCGCCTTCGCGGCCGTCGGCGCCGTAGCTGTAGATTTCGAACGGCTGCCCCTGCCGCCCCGGCGCCGCGTAGCGATATGGATTGCCCCAGGGATCGTTCGGCAGGCGGCGGATCTGCCCGCTTTGGACGAGCATCTGCAGCCCCTGCTCGCCCGTTGGATGGGAGAGGTTGGTCAGGCGGTACATCTCCACGCCTTGCTCCAGCGTCGCGAGATCGGCGCGCGCCTTCGTAGCCGCCGCGCGGTCGCTCGCGGGCATGACGTTGATGACGACCACCGTGGCGAGCAGGCCGATGATGACGATCACCACCATGAGCTCGACAAGGGTGAATCCCTCCTCGCCTTCGCGGGTCTCCGGCTGCTGCTGAACGAGATCGAACATCTAGAGGGCTCCGCCGGCAAGGGTGTCGAGTTGAAGGATCGGGAGAAGGATCGCGAGCACGATCAAGGCGACGACCGCGCCCATCAGGATGATGATCATCGGCTCCAGCAGCGACAGGGCGGCGGCCGTGAAGCCGTCGAACTCGCGCTCGAGATAATCGGCGGCGCGCTCCAGCATCAGCTCGAGCTTGCCCGACGCCTCTCCGCTCGCCGCGAGATAGACGAGGAGCGGCGGGAAAACGCCGGCGCGGCGCAGCGCGCCCGACAGGCTGCCGCCGGTGCGGACGGCCTCGGCAATGCCGGCCGATGCGGCGCGCAGAGCGCGGTTGGAGATGGTGCCGGTCGTGAGCTTCAGCCCTTCGAGCAAGGGCAGCCGGCTCGCCACCATGGTCGACAGCGTTCGGGCAAGGCGAGCCGCGTGCAGATCGCGGATCAGCCGCCCAATGAGCGGGAGCTTGAGCAGCGCCGCGTCGAAGCGCAGCCGCGCCGTCTCGTTGCGCAAAGCGCGGGCGGCGAGCACGATCGAGACGGCCATCCCGGCGATCAGGGCCCACCACCAGTTGGTGAGGAACGAAGACAAAGCAATCACCGCGCGCGTCAGGAACGGAAGCTGCTGCCCGACGCTGTCGAACTGCTCCACCACGCGCGGCACGACGAAGATCATCAGTGCGGTGACGACGAACATGGCAACGAGGGCGAGCACGATCGGATAGGTGAGCGCGGTGATGACCTTGCTCCGCACCTGCGCCTGGCGCTCCTGGAGGTCGGCGAGCCGCTCCAGGATATGCGGCAGCGTGCCCGAGCCCTCGCCTGCGGAAACCATCGCGCGGTAGAGAGGCGGAAAGCTCTTCGGCTCGCGCGCCATCGCTTCCGAAAGCCGGCGGCCTTCGACGACGCCGCCGTGGACGGCGAGCACGATGCGGCGGACCTCCCCCTTTTCGGACTGGTGGGCAGCCGTGCGCAGTGCCTCTTCCAGCGGCGTCACTTGAACCAGCGTGGCGAGCTGCCGCGTCAGGAGCGTGAGCTGCTTCGCTCCGAGTTTGCTGCGGGCGAAGCGCCCCTTTGAAACGAGTGCCGGCCCGTTCGCCTGCGCGGCGGCGGTGGGATCGAGCTTCACGACATAGAGCCGCCGCCGCCCAAGCGACGTCTTCGCCTCCTCCGGCCCGAGAGCGCGGACCGAGCCGCGCCGCTCGCGCCCCGACGTATCGACCGCGAGATAGTCGTAGCTATGCATCGTCCGCCTCATGGCGGGAGATGCGGATGGCCTCCTCCGCGGTGGTGACGCCTTCGCGCACCAGGGCTCGCGCTGCAGCGCCGAGATTGGGTGCGTTACGGTAGGCGTGGCTGGCGATCAGCGACTCGTCGCCGCCGCTGTTGATCAGCTTCCGCATCGCGTCGTCGATGCGGACCACCTCGAAGACGCCGATCCGGCCCTTGTAGCCGGTGTTCGCGCACTCGCCGCAGCCGGCCGCTTCGTAGATGCCGGTGCCCGGATCAAAGCCGAGGAGGGCGCTGACCGAACCCATCGCCTGCGTTGGCCGCCGGCAGCTCGGGCAAAGCCGCCTCACCAGGCGCTGCGCGATGACGGCACGCAGGGTCGAGGCGAGCAGGAACGGTTCGATCCGCATGTCGCGCAGCCGGGTGATCGCGCCGACGGCGTCGTTGGTGTGAACGGTCGACAGGACAAGGTGGCCGGTAAGCGACGCCTGGACCGCAATCTCGGCCGTCTCGCGGTCTCGGATCTCGCCGACCATGACCACGTCCGGGTCCTGGCGGAGGATCGCGCGCAGGCCCGCCGCGAAGGTCATCCCGACCTTGGGATTGACCTGCGTCTGCCCGATGCCGTCCACCGCATATTCAACCGGATCCTCGACGGTGAGGACGTTGCGGCTGCCGTCGTTCAGGAGCCGGAGGCCCGCATAAAGCGTCGTCGTTTTCCCCGATCCGGTAGGCCCGGTGACGAGCACGATCCCGTTCGGCTCCGCGAGCGCGGCGCGGTACACGTCGTGCACCGCTGCAGGCATGCCGAGCACGTCGAGATCGATGCCGGCATTCGCCTTGTCGAGGATGCGCAGCACCACCCGCTCCCCGGCGCGGCTCGGCAGCGTCGAAACGCGCACGTCGAGCAGCTTTCCGCCGAGCGTCAGGCCGATCCGCCCGTCCTGCGGGACGCGCCGCTCGGCGATGTCAAGGCGGGCCATGACCTTGATCCGGCTAACGACCACGGGCGCGACGTGGGGCGGCATGCGCAAAGTCTCGCGCAGCACGCCGTCGACCCGCATTCGGATGACCAGCCCGCTTTCGTAGGGCTCGACGTGGATGTCGGACACGCCTTGGCGCGCGGCGTCGGCGATGATGCCGTTGATGAGGCGGATGGCGGGCGCGTCGTCCGCCGTGTCGAGGAGATCGTCGGCGGTCGGCAGATCGGCGGCGAGATGGCTGAGCTCGTCGGCGAGGCCGAGGGACCCAGCCGCGTCGGCGCCGCCCAAGGCATAGCGCTCGGAAAGAAGGCGGTCGAAAGCGTCGGGCGCAGCGAACTCCACCTCGAAAGGCCGCGCGAGATAGCGCCGAACCTCGATCAATGCCCGCGGATCGGCGCCTTCGCGCAGGGCTACCGTAAGATGGCCTTCAGTTTCACCGAGGATCACAACGCCGTGCCGCTTCGCGAACGGGTAGGGCACGTTGACCGTGAGGCCGCCCGTGGGCTCGGGAGCGGGCGGCGGCACGTGTGCGAACGTCTCGGCGCGGACGATCTTCATTGTGGAGAGTCCTGCATTTGCATGGCCGGCGGGATCGCTGCGCCCGCCGGCTCCGGCTCCGGCTCCGTCTGCTGTACTTCAGCTTCGGGAGAAGCCTGGGTCTCCAAGACGGTGCCGGGCGGAACCGTGCCCAGATATTCGCGCACCAGCTCGTCGATGGACGGCTCGGACCGGGGGTTGGCCCGCGCCTGCTCGCCTCGAATGAAGTCGTAGCGCCGCGCGGTCATCTCACGCGCCTCGGCGGCCGAGCGCAGTATCGTCGGCCGGATGAAGACCATCAGGTTGGTGCGGGCGCGGGAGCGGGAGCGGGAGCGGAAAAGGTTGCCGACGACCGGTATCTCGGACAGCAACGGGATGCGCTCGATCGTGCGGCGGTCGTTGTCGTCGAGCAGACCGCCGATGCCGACGATCTCGCCGTCGTCCACCGTGATCGTGGTTTCGATTTCGCGCTTGTTGAGGATAAGGTCCTGAACGTTGCTGGACACGGGGCCAGCGATCGAACTCACCTCCTGGCGGAGCTGCAGCTTAATCGCGCCGCCGGCATTGATCTGCGGCGTCACCTCAAGGGTGATGCCGACATTCTGGCGCTGCACGGTGCGAAAGGCGTTGTCGAAATTGGGCGACAGCGCTTCACCCGTGGTGATCGGGATTTCCTGCCCCACGAGGATGCGCGCTTCCTGATTGTCCAGGGTCATGATCGATGGCGTCGAGAGGATGTTGGAGTTGCTGTCCTGCCGCACCGCATTGACGATTGCGCCGAGGAGGGCGTTGCCGGTGCGGATCGCGGCGCCGGCTACGCCGCCAGTCGCGCCCGCGAATGACTCCACAGCCGCGTCGCGAAGATCGTCAGCGAGATCGTTCGACCGCGCGTCACCCGGCCGCCGCGCACGGTCGGCGATGATCGCGCCGCCGATCGTCGCAAGGTTCGGCGCGGCATTGGAATAATTGGTGACCGCAAAGGGGATGTTCGATCCTTCGAGGCCCGCGAGCATGAGCTGGACGCCCAGCCGCCGAGCGGCCGAGTCTGAAATCTCCACGATGATCGCTTCGACCAGGACCTGCTGGCGGCGTGTGTCGAGCTGGCGAATCACCTCGCCAAGCGTTCTTTGCACGTCCTGCGGCGCCGAGATCACGATTGCGTTCGCACCCTCGAAGCGGGTGACGGCCGCATTACGAAAGGCCGGCGACACCACCCCCGCGGCGGGTGCGGCGGCAGCGGTGAGCGGCGCCGGCGCCTCACTGCTGCCATTCGCCGAGCGCGGCTGCGGCGCCGTTGCCTGCGTCGGCGTTTGGCCGAGAAGCTGCTGAAGAACCGGCAGGAGCTGCTGCGCGTCGGCGTGCTCGAGGAAAACGACACGCACTTCGCTGCCGCTCGCGGCGCGCGTATCGAGTTCCCGCGCGACTTCGACCAAGCGGCCGACCGTACCCGCGTCGCCGCGGAAGAGGAGTGCGTTGGAGCTGTCCACCGGCACGACCGTCACACCCTGCGGAACGAGGCTGCGCAGCGCCTCGGCGATTTCGCGCGCGCCGGCATTGTCGAGGCCGAGCACGCGCGTCGTGCCGGTATCGACGTCGATCCGTGCCAACAGCCCCCGCACGCGTGCAATGTTGTCGGCAAAGTCGGCGACGACGATCGAGTTGCGGCTCGCCGTGATCGAACCGTCGCGGCTGACCAGCGGCCGCAGCGTCTCGACCGCCTGGGCCGGCTCGATGCTGCGGACGCGCAGGATCTCGGTGACGAAATTGTTCGGGCTTGCGCGGCGCGCGGTGCGCACCGGCGCCGATGTGGCGGCTCCAGCGACCGGCTGGACGCGCAGGCTCCCGCCGCGGCCGATCGGCACGGCGACGAAGCCGTTGGCGCGCAGGGTCGAAAGGAACAGCTCGAAATATTCGGAGCGGTTGAGCGCGCGGTCGGTCACGACCGACACCCGCCCCTGCACCGCCGGATCGATGACGATCGTCCGTCCGGTCACCCGCGCCGCGTCCTGAATGAAGGCGCGGATGTCCGCCTCGCGCATGTTGACGACATATTGCGCCGACGCGGGCGCCGCCGGCGTGGTCGTTGCCGCGGCGGCAAGGCACAGGGCCATGCCAAGCTTCATGGGCTTGCTGAGCGGCGGTCGATTCGAAAGCTCCATGGAGGAAGCTCTATTGGCGGCGCGTGACTCGTAAGCTGTCTTTTTGTGACGGTTCCGTGTCTCGCCGGGGCCGCCTTCCCAGTCCGCCCGCCGTCAGAAGGTGACGCTGAGCCCGAAGCTGAACGAGCGGCCGAGATCGTAGGTGTTGGTTTCGATGCGGCCGTCTCCGAGCGGCTGATATTCCTCGTAATTCTCGCCGAGCAGATTGCGTGCCTCGAAGCTCAGCTCCGTCTGCACTCCGAAGAGCGGAATCGCCTGGCGGGCGACGAAATCCAGGCGGAAGCCCGGCTCCTCGAAAATGTCCTCCTGGCCGGCCGGTCCGCGGCTGGTGACGCGGCGCGATGCGTAGCTGAGGAGCAGCGTCGCCTGCTGCAGACGTTCCGTATTCTCGATGCCGAGCTGGACGTTGGCCAGGTGGCGAGACTGGCCGGTGAGCTGCGTGTTGTTCCGGAAGACCTCGTTCGCAGCGCGCGGACCGCGCGTGTCGTTGAGGATCGTCGTGTCCCCTTCGCCCACCCGTATCTTCGAGTCCGAAAAGGTGTAGTTGCCGATCGTCACCAGCCGGTAGGCGCCGAGGCTTTCGAGCGGCCAGTAACGCTGCACTTCCAGTTCGACGCCGTAGAGGTTCGCCCGCGGTGCGTTGGCGAAGGTCGTGACCAGGGCGCCGCCGCCGACGATGTTCGCGACTGCTTCGATCGGCCTGTCGATCCTCTTGTAGAAGCCGGCGATGCTGAAGCGCTGCTGGCGCGCGAAATACCATTCATAGCGCGCCTCGGCGTTGGTGAGCCGGGTGTCGACGAGAAAGGGATTGCCGAAGAACTGCCGGTCCGACTCCGTGTCGAAATAGACTTGCGGGGCGAGTTCGCGGAATTGCGGACGGGCCAGCGTCTTGGACGCGTGCAGGCGAAGCTGCATGTCGTCGGCAAGCGTCCAGGTGACGGTGGCGGCCGGCAGCAAGTAGCTTTCCTCTATCGGCGGCGTCTGGACGAGCCCGCCCTGGTTGAAGAGGTCGGCGAGCGTCACCGATTGGGACCCGTCCTCGTAGCGCAGGCCCGCATTGATCTTGAGGGTATCGGTCACGTCCGCGGTCACCTGGCCGTAGATGCCGAGCACTTCGAGATCGCCCTGATATTGAGCAATGCCCGCGAGCGCGGACGTTTCGACGAGCAGGATGTCGTAGTTGAAGACGTTGAAGTCCGAGAGGAGGAAATCCGGCCGCTGCTGCGCCACCGCGAGGTTCAAGGCATTGGCGGGGCGGAAGACAAAATCCCGGCGGGTCGAGGTGCGGACCGTGTCGAGCCAGGCGGCTCCGGCACCCAACGTGACGCCGCTGAGGGCCGGCAGGTCCCAGGATACGTCGCCGCCGAAGTTCCAGACATTCTCGTCGAGTTCGCTGAACGCAATCGACGCGCTCTGGGCGTTGACGTTCAGGCTGTTCACATAGTCGCCGACCTGTTCGCTGAAAGCGTAGCTGAAGAAGCGCTCATAGGGCGCGTCGCGGCGGGAATTGGCATAACCGCCGCGCAGGTCGACATCGAAGTTGCCGAAGTCGAACTCGCCGATCAGCTGCGTGTTGATGAGCTGGCGCTCGAACCAGGCGGTGCGCTGGTTCACCTGCTGCGAAGGCTGGTCCGGCACCGGATCGGCGAGCTGGATGTCGAAGCCTTCGGCGAGGCGCGCCGTCTTGAGCGTGTCGCGGATGATGAGGTTGGTCCAGCGGACCTGATGCTCGCCGAACTCGGCCGCGGCGCTGACCAGGCCGTTCAGGACGATCCGGTTGTCGGTGCGCACGGCACGGAACTCGGTGCCGACGCCTTCGCCGGCCTGGGTCTGCTGGAGCGCCTCGCGCGTATTCCAGCTGTTCGAATAGCCCGCGCTCGCGATGAGGCCGATCCGCGTGCCGCCGATGTCGAACGCCGTCCCGCCGCTTAGTTCAACGCCCATGTTCGCGGGAATGTGGTCGTTGCGCTGCACGACGCTGGTGCGCGAGTTGGAAAGGCTCGCGGTGATCGCCTGGATCTCCGCGCGGGTGAAGGCGCCGCCTTCGCTGATCGGCGCGCCGCGGTCGAACGCCTCCTGCAGCGGCCCGGGAATGGAGCGCTCGCCGCTGTCGAAGCCGGTCCAGTCGGTGGGGCTCCCGTAATAGGTGTAGCCGAGATTGTTCGTCGTGAAGGTGTCCCCGCCGAAGCTTCCACCCACGGTGAGAAAGCTGTCTTCGGGAATGACGGAGGTGGTGAGGTTGATGACGCCGCCGCCGAACTCGCCCGGATAATTCACCGAGTAGCTCTTCTGGACGAAGGCGCTGGCGAGCACGCTGGTCGGAAAGATGTCGAGCGGCACCACGCGGCGCAGCGGCTCGGGCGAGGGAAGCGCGAGGCCGTTGAGAAGCGCGAGCGAATAGCGGTCGCCGAGGCCGCGAACGTAGACGAAGCCGTTGCCGACGACGCTGAGGCCAGTGACGCGCGACAAGGCGCCGGCGATATCGCCTTCGCCGGTGCGGGCGATGTCCTCGGCGGTGAGCACCGACGTGACTTCCGGGCTGCGCCGGATGACGCTGGGGATCGCGCCGGTGACGACGATGTCGGAGGAGCCCGGATCCATGCCGGGAGCGGAAATCTCGACCTCTGCCTCAGCCTCAGGCTGAGCGTCCGCCACGTCCGGTGCGGCCATCCCGTCCCCGGCCGGCGCGGCGCCTGCAGGCGGCGATTGAATCGGCGCGCTCGCCTGCGCGTAAGCGGCCGCCGGGCAGAGGGCGGTGCTCAGGAGCAGCAGGCTCGCCAGTTTGCGCGGATTGGACATGGATTCCCCCACTCGGATCGTGATGTTCTGCTTGCAGAGGAGGCGGCCGGTCGCCCGGCCGCCTCCCCTTCGTATCGACGTGGATCAGGCGGTGCCGGCGGCCGGGATCGAGGTGCAGCTCATGCCGCTGCCGAAGTTCGCGTAGCTGGAGTCGCAGGTCCAGCCCCGATACCAGGTGTCGTTCGCGTCCCGGACGGCGCCGATGTAATTCACGTTGGTGAAAAAGGGATCGAAGGCCGAGAGATTGGTGAAGGCCGCGAAGCCGTTCTCGTTGGCGCCGTTCACGAAGCCGGTGAGCGACAGCGAAAAGGCGGTGTTGTTGCCCGTATTACCAGCCGCGTTCAGCGCCTGATCTTCGAACGTGTCGGCGTCAGGGTTGGCGAAGGTCGGGCAGGAGAAGGCGACCGAACGGATGATCGGCGGCCCGGCCTCGTCCGGCGCGGCGCCTGCCGCCTGCACCGTCTCCGCGTCGTCCACGTCGAGGCAGCTCGTGGGACCGCTGACGACGCCGTTCAGCAGCGCGAAGTCGGTGCCGCCGCGAAGGTGGATTGCCGAGCGGCCGGCACGGCTCTGGATGAAGGTGAAGTTGGCGAGGCGGGTATTCTGGCGCGGGGTGAAGTTCGCGGCGCCGGCAACCTCGGCGGGAGAGTCCGCTTCGATCATCGCATCGCCCGTATCCGGCTTCAACGACTGGGGACGCTGCACGCCGATGAAGAACTGGATGGCGCCCTTGTAGCCGAAGTCCGTGTCGAGCGTATCGTCGTCGGCGCCGGTCACGACGAAGTTCTTGAGGTTGTGGCGGCCGCCGAAAATCTCGATGCCGTCGTCGCCGCTGTTGTGGACCTGGATGAACTCGAGGCGCGTGCCTGATCCGACGCCGCCGGTGGTCAGGCCTTGGAGCTCGCGGTTCGGGGCGAGCGAGAAGCCGGTGTAGCGGATCTGCACGTACCGCATCGAGCCGCTGCTGTCGCCGGCGATGCTGCCGCCGTAGAAGGTCTGGACGTTCGTGCCCTCGGCCTCCTGCTGGCAGTTGGTGCCGCCGCCCGGATTGGGCGTCGCGCCGAGGCAGTTGGAAATGGGTGCGCGGCCGAGCAGCAGGATGCCGCCCCACTGATTGTCGCTGGCGTCGGTGGCGGTGCCTTCGACATTGGCACGGGAGGTGAAGACGATCGGCCGCGTCTGCGTGCCGTCGGCGACCATCTGCGAGCCGCGGTTGACCACCAGGAACGTCGCCTGCGTGTCGGCGAAGATGACCGCGCCCGGCGCGATGGTGAGGAGGCCGGCCTGGCCGCCCGCGGCGCTGCCGTCGGCACCCACGTCCGTACCGACCTCGACCCGGCCGTTCATCGAATAGATGGTACCGGGTAGGTTCTGGAGCGAAAGCGAGGTGATCTTGGCCGGCAGGCGGCAGTTGCGGCGGTCGGCGATCACGCCGGCGTCGGTGGTGCCTGCCGGGCAGCTCGTGGCCGGGCCCGACGGCGGCGGCGGAGGCGGCGGCGGCGCGGGCGGCGCCGGCGCCACGACGACGATATTGCCCTCTCCGGGCGAGCCGATGTCATTCGCACCGCCGCAGGCGGCGATAGCCGGAAGCCCGGTCGTAAGCAGGAGCAGGGCACGGAGCTTGGACATTAAATCCCCCTTGGATGAGCCGGCATCGTGTGAGTCGAATCGGCGAATTGATGCTCTGACGTAGGGAGGATCTAGGCGGCTTTTGTTATCCTTGTGTGACATCGCCAAAGAGAAATATAAGTCATATCTCAGCGTTCTAAGTGAAACCTAACAGTAACACTTCTGCCACTGCACCGTCTTCATTGCGCGGCAACGCGTGTTCGCATCTTTCTGCCGCCGCGCTCGAACTCCACATCGACGAAGGGCGCGCCGGCGATCTCGGCCGGGATGCTTGTCAGCCGCTCCTGGCCGTCGATCGCATTGCCGTTGACAGCGAGCAGCACGTCGCCCGGCCGAAGGCCGGCGCGCTGGAGCAGCGGAATGTCGCCCGCGGAGCGGATCTGGTAGCCGACCACCCGGCCACCCACCCGCTGGGGCTGCATGGCGCGGACATAGGTCCGCGCCGCCGCTTCGGCCGAAGCGGCCGGTAGAACCGACGCGCCGCTCAGGGCTTGTTGTCCGGCGGTGATCGAACCTCCGAAGGCGAGCTCCACCGGACCGGCCGGCCCCGAAAGGACAACACGGTCGCGCCTGACCTCGCGCAACGTCAAGCCCGGCAGCACATCACGGCCGACCGGGACGAGCCGCTGCGTGCCGCCTGCATAGGAGATGATCGCGCTGCCGCCCTGCCCCGTACCAAGCACGCCGGTCAGCGAGACGGCGGCCGCCGGCTCCGGCGCGCCCGCCGCCATGGCAGGGGCAGGCGGCTGCTGCACCGTGACAGCGGCGGGGAGCGGAGCGGCTGGGAGCGGCGCCGGCCTGGCGGCCACTGCGGCCACGGCGGCTGAAGGCGGAGGCGCCGAAGCGGTCGCTTCGTCCGACTCCCCGCCGCCGGAGACGAGCATGTAGGAGAGGATCAGGATGACGGGGATGCCGCCGAGGATCACGATCTTCTCGCGGCGCGTTTCAAGCATCGTTCTCGTCCAGCGAATAGCCCGCCGCGCGCACCGTGCGGATGAGCTCGGCGCCGCCATGGGCGTTCATGGCGGTGCGCAGGCGCCGCACGTGGACGTCGACGCTGCGCAGCGCGATGTCAGTATCGTGGCCCCAGACAGCATCGAGCAGCCGGTCGCGCGAAAAGACGCGCTCGGGATGTTCAAGGAGATGACGCAGCAGCCGATATTCCGTCGGGCCGAGGCTAATCGGCCTTCCATCGCGCCGAACCTTGTGCGCGACGAGATCCATCTCGACGTCTGCGTAGCGGAGGATCTGTCCGGCCAGAGCCGGGCGGACCCGCCTCAGCACCGCACGAACGCGCGCCAGCAGCTCGCGCGGGCTGAACGGCTTGGTGACATAGTCGTCGGCGCCTGTATCCAGTCCGCGAATTCGGTCCGTTTCCTCACCGCGTCCGGTCAGCATGATGATCGGCACGTTCGCCGTCTCCGCCGCGCGCCGGAGGCGGCGACAGACCTCGATGCCGGACAGACCTTCCACCATCCAATCTAGCAGCACGACGTCTGGGGGGTTCTCGAACGCGAGCAGCAACGCCTCTTCACCGTTGCTCGTATGCTCGACGACGAAATCTTCTCGCCTGAAGTGCCACTTCAGTAGCTCGACAATGGCGGGGTCATCTTCGACGAGGAGGAGCCGGGGATCGGTCAACGGTGACGAGGCCCGAGATCGCATCTCGCAGCTGCCGACGCCGCGATGGACCAGTGCCGTGGTCGTCGGATCATGCGATTCAGTCGGTTCACTTTCTTGCGCCTAAGCCAGCCCCAAGGACGTACGATGACGCTTTGATGAAAGTTCAGTGAATACGCGTGCCGCAACAGGCGTGCGGGTCTTTGGACAGCCCTGAAATTCGGGGAGGGACATCTGCAGAGGCTTCAGCGGCCTGCCGGCCGCTCCTGCATGGTGGGCAAGCCACAACCATGATCTCGCTCGGCAAAGCTGACGTAGACTGTGACGCACCGCGACCAGGCAACGTCTTCAAGGCCGTGGCAATCGCGATAGCCCGTGTCAGCTAGGAGCGGACATCGTCCGGAACGTTCGCTTAGCGCCACTTCTGGACGTTCCGGACAGCCTCGGACAACCCCGGCAGCGGAATGTCCGCTTTGGGTGGAAAGCGGACATTGGGGTGAAGCAAAGAAGCTGCTAGCGAGAGGTAGGGGCTGACGGGGGACGGTGGATGGCGGCAGCGACGGCGCGGGCAGAACGGCTCGAGCTTCTGGATGCGCTGCGCGGCTTCGCGCTGTTTGGCATCCTTCTGGCGAACATTCTCTACTGGTCGGGGTGGAGCGCCATGACAGAGGAGCAGCGACTAGCGTTCGCGGGCCCTGATGCTGTCGTCTGGCAGTATCGCTTTCACCACCTTCTGGTAGACGGGAAGTTCTACTCGATCTTTTCGCTGCTTTTTGGCGCTGGCTTCGCGCTTCAGATTGCGCGGCTCAGCGCCAGCGGCCTTGAGGGGCTGCAAATCTATCGGCGGCGTGTGCTGGTTCTACTCGGCATTGGGCTCGTTCACTCCTGGCTGATCTGGGACGGCGATATTCTGACGCTCTACGCTCTCCTCGGTTTGGTGCTGCCGTTCTTCTACCGCTGGCGAGAGCGTAGCCTCGTGGCCACCGCAGCCGTGCTGATCTTCGTCGCTCCTGTTGTCGGCATGTGGCTGTTCGAACGGCTCGGCTGGGAGCCCCATCAACACCTTTTTGCGCTGAGTTTCTTGATCGCGGAGAGCCTCGGTGCCGACACTGCGCCAGACAAGGCACTAGAGTGGCTCCGCCGAGACGATTTTGCAGGATGGGCATCCTGGCAGTTCAGCGGAACTCCGTTCTCTTGGGCTCTCCGCCTCGAGAGCTGGCGCATTCCCAAAGTCCTAGGAATCATGCTCATCGGCCTGGTTGTCGGGCGTAGACTGGCGTCAGGTGGGCTGCTGGAGAACCGCAGACTGCTTTGCCAGGCGCTTGCGGCAGGACTCGCTGTCGGGCTCCCCGCCAACGTGGCCTACGCGTTGATGCCTGGGCAGGGCCAAGCGCACTGGTCCTCGGTCCTGGGCACCGTTCCCCTCGCCCTCGCTTATGCAGCAGCCTTTGTGCTCGCTTGGCCTCGCGCGCGGCCGATCCTGCGGCACTTCGGCCCGGTCGGCCGTATGGCGCTTACGAACTACCTCACCCACTCGTTCATCGGCTTGATCTTCTTTTTCGGCATTGGCTTTGGCCTTGCAGGCACCCTTCGCCCGATCGACTTCTACGGTGTCGCGTTGCTGATCTTCGGAGCCCAACTGCTCTTTTCGCGATGGTGGCTGGCGCATCATGAACAGGGTCCAGCAGAGGCGTTGTGGCGAGTTGCCACCTATGGCGGGAAACCGATACCTCCGAAGACCTGATCACGCGCTGCAGGACGATCGCAGATGTTCATATCGAGGCTACTGCCCAGGCCCGCCCGCGCTTAGTTGCGTCCGGCGGCCCACTTGCTAAGAATGTGCCGGTGAAGGGGGCTGGGCATGGCGACGGAGTCCGTTCGGAAAACGCGCGAGTCATTACTGGCGGAGCGCGCCTTCTACCTGTCGATGATGGCGGCGATTTTCCTGCTCGTCGTTTGGGGCTTCGCGCCGAGCTTCTTCCTGCGCAGTTGGCTCACCCCGCCGCCCACATACATCGACCGCCCAGACTGGATGAGTTGGACGTTCATCGCCCACGGCCTGCTGGCCACTGGCTGGCTCATACTGTTCGCGGTGCAGACTGTGCTGATTGGACGAAAGCAGTTGCGCTTGCACAAGGCGACTGGCCAGTCGGCTTATCCCTTGTATTTAGCGAACATCGCGACTGGGGCTTTCGTGGGCCTCCTCGGCGCGCGCTACGGTTTCCACTCCGTCCCGTTCGACAGCATCACCTTCTCAGCGCTGCCCTGGATGGTGATTGCGGCTTTCGCCATTCTCGGCTGGGCCGGACTGAATGAACGCCGAGACCCGCAGCGGCACAAAAGGTTGATGCTTTTGGCGACGATTACGCTTGCGGACGCGGGCATCGCACGTGTGACCGTCTTCCACGGGCTGCTTCCGACTTGGATGAGTGCAACGGCGCTGCTTCTGATCCCCCTGGTTCTTTGGGACCTTGCGACTTTGCGGCGGCTTCATCGCACAACGATCTTCGGGGGATTGCTTGTGGCGGCAGCGGTGTTGCTCGCGATACCACTTGGCATGAGCGAGCCGTGGCATGCGGTAGTCTCGACGATCATCGGCAGCGAGGGGATGCCGGCGGGTAAGATCGCCCATTAAGCCAATGTCCGCAACGCGTTGCAGGCGGACGCTGCTGCGTACGCCGAGCCCGGATTGCTGAGTTCAATTACGGACACGGGAGCTCAGTTCACAGATGGTATACTCGTCCACGAACCGACGCAGGGCTAATGCACCGGTGGGAAACGGCTGAACCGGCCTGACAGCGGGCATTCATCGGGCGGGGCGCTGCCCGCTTAGCGCCGCGACCAGCCTCTCGGCAGCGGTGTCCCGATCAGCGCAAGTCACGATCGGGCGGCGCACACTTCCCAAACCACCGTGCCAAACTTCTCCCCGGTGCCACACCATCCCGAGTAGCTCGCTGCCACGATGAACTTCATGAAGTTCAGTGGGATCACCTAGAGGAACGAGCCGGAGAGTGTGTGCGGTTTGCATGCAGCGTTCATAGCGCAGCGGACACAACAAAAAAGGGGCGGCCGAAGCCGCCCCTCCCCGTCTCCTCAGCCCGAGGCTTACTTCGGGCCGAAGTTCTTGTCGGCCGGACCCTGATAGCTTTCGCCGGGCGCCTTCGCCGGGTTGCGCTTCGGGGCGGCGCCGCCGCTGACGGCCTTCAACTCGTCGTTCTTGAGAGTACGCATGATAGTCTCCTCTGTCGCGTACAAAGGAAAGTACGCCGGGTCACAATCACCCGCAGGAGGTGAGGTTCAACGCCTGATTTGGCAGGGTCCCGCGATGGCACAGAGCCGGGCCGCCCGAGAAAGGGAGTTCCGGACGACCCGGCGACCGAATGCGCTTCCGGGGTGCGGTTCGACTCGGCTGCGGGGGTCGTACACCCCCTGCCGAAGTAGGTCCATTTTGAACCTAGGTTGAGGCCAATGGGCGCGGCTGAGGCCATCTTGTAGTGTAATCGTTTGGGCGGAGCTCAGGCCCGGTACGAGCCCGTTCCGCTAGCGCAACCGCCGCGCGCGATAGAGGCAGGCGCCCGTCAATCGGCCTGCCCGTTGATCGGCAGGGACTGGGTTAGAGTCAGGGATCGACCATCGCTCAACCTTAACGGAGCAGAGATGCGGCAACAGGTTGGCATTAGCGAGGCCTGCCGGCGCCCTTGACCCCGAAGACTTCGCTCCGAACGGGTGTTTGCGACCTTCTTGCGTATTCGATCTCTGACGCATTCAGGTGTCGATGAAACATGCACCCGGCATCTTCTGCGTCCGTCCAAGCCACTGAACAGCCCAAGGCCTCAATGCCTGGGAGCTTCAGCCAGGCTTGAGCGCCCTCCACCAGCGACCCGACAGGCGATATCCGACAGCCTTCGGCGGAGAGATCCAGCACGCGCACGTCGCATGGCTCAGCGACTGAGCCGCGAAGATGCGCGCTGAGGTTAACCAGGCGCCGAGGAGCGGCGCGCTGTTCTGCGGCGGTAACCTGCTGCATGCGTGCTCTAAGCATGTAATCCCCCGTTTCGCGTCTAATAAGCTTCGATGATTAACATCTTGCGTCTGCGGCGATGCGAACGGGCTAATCGCGGACGGAATGTTGAGCCGCAGCTTCGTCGCTCTCTTGGCGGACACGTTTCGCAAAATTCTAGACCGGCGCTGCTGCGAGTGAGACCCTTTGTGGAACATGCGCTCTGCGCCGCCCGTTGAGCGGGCGGGGCATCGGAAACCAGTGTTTTGTAAGGAGTATCCAGATGCGTAAATTGATGATGATGGTTGGCATAGCCGCACTTGCGACGGCCATGCCTGCGGTCGCAGAAGCCAAGCCCGGCAACGGCCAGTCCGCTCGCTCGGGGCAGCATTCCGGGCAAGGTCAGGCCCGTACGCGTACGCGCACTGAGGTGAGAAGCGACGGCCGAGCCCGCACTGACGCTCGGGCGAACACTCGCGCCAGGGCGCGTACCGGCGCCGCGGTTGACCGTCGCCTCGACACGGACCGTGACGGCATTCCTGATTATAGGGATCGCATGACGGATCGGAACGGTGATGGCATCGACGATCGTCGTCAGAACCTCTCTGACATTGATCGCAACGGAAACCGCTACGGCGGTGACGTCTGCCCTCCGGGTCTTGCAAACCGGACCCCGGCTTGCGTCCCTCCGGGCCAGGCGCGTCGCATGTTCCGCGAGGGGCAGTCACTTCCGCGCAGCTACGGCAGTTACCTCGGATATGACGACCTGATCGGCAGGCTCCCAGTGGGCTATCGCGACAACATTCCGACCGGCGACTACCGCTACATCTATCAGAACGACTCGGTCTACGTTGTCGATGCCCGGACGCGGGTTGTACGCAGCATCATCGATATTCTGCGATAAGCCCAGCGGCTATCCAGACGTAGCCGCAACGAGCCGACGGATGAGGGGCGGTGCTGAGCCGCCCCTTTTTCTTGGGTGTGCGAGAGACTGAGACGGGCGCCTACGACCACCTGCGTCGAGCAACTGCTGGGCGAAAGTCCTGGCACTTGGTTACCCGAAGGCCCCGCAGGCCAACGGCGTCGATCGCCGCACTCCAGGACGCGAGTTCGTCCAGGCTGAGGCTGTAGCGATCGCACGCCTCGTCCGCCGTTAGGAGACCACCCCTGACAGCACAGACTACCTCAGCCTTTTTGCGAGGGACCCAGTGCGTGTTGAACGCCGGCAGGTCGGCGAGCGTGAGAGCCGTTCCCAGTGGGCCGATCACGTAGTCAACGCGAACGTGGGCAGCTTCCGGCGCACCCGCTTTCAAGTCGACTACGTGATGCAAGCATACTCCACTCGTCTTTCGCTGCGGGCCTCGGACATCGGAAGCCGCGCTTGATCGACACAGAAACGGTACTCCTCGAAGGTTAAGGAGTGGTTCGGTCGCTGCAGTGCATCCGCCGATTAGCGTCTCGAACCTGCACACGTTGAGCCGTGCAGATGGAGTCTACTTGCCGGAGAGGAAGCTTCGGCTAAGTCAGTTGCACCGGCCCTGCCGGTGACCAGCGCCGTTGGGCGGCCAGCACCTCGTCCGGCCGCGCTGGTCCTTCTTAAGAGCCCAAGGGTATGAAGCAGGCATCGGTGAGCCTCGCCCTGCCGCACTAGCCACAATGTTTGGTTGTGACTGCCAACATACCTGCTCGCCGCGTTCGGAACGGGGGAAAGCGGACGTTGCCGCCGCCTATTCAGCGGTGGAATTCGACGAGAAGCCCAAGGTCAGCTTCCGAACGAGCCAGGACCGAATCGCCAAAGGGTCCGCGGTAGCGGTGTGGACGGCGACCGTAGCCTCTCGCCACGGCAGCCGCGGCCACATCGACGCTGTCAACATCGATGCTTACACCAAGAACGTGCGACCCACGGCTCCGGATCTGGCGCGCGGCGTAGCCTTCGCCGGTTGCCGTCACTAGGAGAACGGTCGAACGTCCCGCAACAAACGGCGAGGCTAGCGCCTGAAGGTGCGGCAGACTGATTAATCGGCCCGGAACTATACCCATTCGCTGGAGAATAGAGGCTGTTAGTGCCGCGTCAGCAACAGCGATCCAGACACCCGTCAGCCGCTGCGCAGTGTTGGGATGACGCGCTCGCGCCTCGCGCATACGATGCTCGGTTAAAGACCAGCTCGCATATGGGCGATACCAGACAAAAAAAGGATCGAGACCGGGTATGGGCTGCCGACTGAACCCAGCCGTTCGATACAAACTGGCCTCGCGCGGGCGGGGCCCTTCCGGGCCGTCGGGGTCATAGCTGCCGGCGGTCGGCTCCCCCATTGCGAAGCCCGCTGAAGTTAGGTGAGCAACAGTGCTTTCGAGCGAAGGGACGTTGATGCCGAACCCATTCGAGCCGTCACGCTCACGTAGGAACTGCACACCCTCCATCACATCCGGGGCGATCTGGTCCATGGGAACCGTGAAGAACAGCAGCTCCAAATAGGACATGTCGCTGAACTGGACGATGCGATTGGCAACCCCGTCGCCGAAGTCTCCGCCCGGCCGCACCTGGAAGCCGAGCTGCCGCTCTAAGACGCGGCTCGCTCGACCGGCATCTCGGGTCCACAGCAGCACGTGATCGACGCCACGGCCCAATATGTGGGAACCCGGCGCCGCCGAAGCTGCAGCGAATGCCGACGATGCCGCAGTGAGGAGCGCCGCAGCCAAGAGCCGGAAAAGCAGGGACATAGCTCTTGCTCCAGAAGGCGCGGAAGACCGACCTTACGCTTCCGCGTGAGGCGCCGACAATATGCCCGATGTCCGCAATGGCTGGAAAACGAACACTGGCGTCAGACGCGGCGGACCTGTGCCTTGCCACCAGCTCGCCATTGAAGCGCGATCTCGCACACAACAAACGGCACGATCCAATTCACCCAGATGGCCGCGGTGACACTCTCCGCTCCAAGGGCAGGAAAGATGTCGATGTTGGTCGCGATCCGGCAGCCTACGAAGGTCCAGGTGAGCACGTAGCTTCGGATCATCCAATCTCGGTGAACGAGAAAGCGACGGTTGAGAGCTGATCGAAGTGCCATTGCAGCGACAGCCAACCAGACAGCGGCGAGAGTGCCCGTCGCCACGTATAAGCTCCGGGGTTCGTGGGGAGCTTCAACAGTAGAGCCAAGGCGGACAACGCCATCACCGTGCCTAAGCCGAGATAGGTGTAGCCAAACCACTTGTGACGTTTGAAGACCCGTTTAGTCCATCCGATATAAAGGGCTCCCGCTCCCGCTACGATGATGGGCAGCCCACCTAGCACATGGAGGTAGAGGGTTGCTCCGTGGCGGACATGAGCGGGAGCCTCGCTTGCGTCGAGAATCGGGGTGGCGAAAAACCAAAGAACGGGAAGTGACGTGACGAGGGCGGCAGCGAAGAGCAGCGCCGGAATCCTCGTAACGAACGGACGAGATGCCATCGGACTTCCCCCTGCTCGTTTTATACACGCTCGCTCCGCCGCAGCAAAGTCCGCTTCGAGTGGATATCTAAACCCTCCACAGCTCAGCAGGCGCGAAGCTGTGTCCTCACTTAGCTCCCGGCAGCCGTCGGTGGATTGAGTCGGTGCGCACTGGCACCTTTGAACAGAACGCGACGGTTTGGCTGAACCGTCCGACTTGCACGATCCAGCGGGAGGGCTGAGCGGCGACAATCCAGGTGGTCCAGGCGCGATCCAGCACAGCGGGAGCGTGTCGGGCCAAGTCCCTGCTACTTAGGCGTAGCCCCGCCTCGAACGGGCTCCAAATCACGATCACCAGCTCATCAGGGTCGCTGCAGGCTTCGAGCGCCTTCCGGACAAGGTCCGCCGCCTCCTCGTTGCTTAACCAAGGCGTGACGGACGCGTTGCTCATCCAATCGAAGTGAAGCTCTTCGTCTTCACCGGGCCCGGCGGCGAGAGGCCCCAAGGAGCGGTCGTTCGCGGTGGGCACGGACTTGGAGAACCGCACGCCATCCTCGCAGAGCTGCCGCGCGATCGTCCGAAATGTGGCGGACAGCTGTTGTCGCCGCAGACGCAGCTGCATCATCTCCCGTCGCTCTTGCAGCTTGTTGCGTCGCCTCGGGTCCACGGACCAGCTATCTCACGACATCCGTCGCTCGCAAGTTGAACCGCGTGCGCAATGGGGGGAGCACTCCCTTATTCGAGAGGCAATCCGTGCATCTTGAGGAAAGATAGCTTATCCCAGTAGCCCCGTTGGAAGGCAATGCGGCCCTCCCGCACGGTAAAGAAGCCACACCCACGAAGGCCCAGTGGATCGCGCCATTCAAGCGCTGCCACGTTCCCGGCCTCGTGTATCGCCTCTACTATGCACGTCATCGTGGCAGTGGCGAACTCCTGCTCGAACATCGACTGGATCGCGTCGCGTCCTTCGATGGGCTCCTGCGTCACCTGATGGTTCACAGCATCAGCGTGGTAAAGGCATGCGAGACCGCGCGCGTCTCCAGCGTTGAACCGCTCGACCCAGGCTTCGACAACTTCTCGCGGCGTCATGTGCGCCTCCAGTGCCTTTCAGAAACACGTACTGCCTGACTAAGGCAAATGTCGGCAACGGGTCGAAAGCGGGCATTTAGCGGCGCGGGAGCAGAGCGTCCGCTTGCCGATTGTGTTCACCCACAAGCAGACCGTCCGCTCCCGGCCAGTAGCAGACGCACCCCGCGCGAAAACGAACCATTGCAATACAGTGCCTTAAGCTGTCGCGAAAAATAGCTTGAGCAGAATTCCGATGCACGTTATCGATCGAGCCACGTTTTCGATGCAGGAGACTCGCCCGTGGCTCGCACCTTCGCATACTGCCGCGTCAGCACGCTTGAGCAGACAACTGACAATCAAGTGCGCGAGATCGAAGCTTCAGGCTTCGCTGTTGAGCCACGCCGCGTCGTGGCGGAAACGGTCTCCGGATCAACGCCCGCCCGAGAGCGAAAAGGCTTCGCTAAATTGCTGGACCGCTTGGAGCGTCGTGACGTGCTCGTTGTGACAAAGCTCGATAGACTTGGCCGCAACGCGATGGACGTCCGCGCGACGGTGGAAGCCTTGGCAGCGGAGGACGTTCGGGTGCATTGCCTGGCGCTCGGCGGCGTCGATCTCACCAGCCCGGCTGGAAAAATGACCATGGGCGTCGTAGCCGCAGTAGCAGAGTTTGAGCGCGATCTACTCGTCGAGCGGACACAAAGCGGACTGCAGCGCGCCAAAGCCGCAGGGAAGAAGCTTGGTCGACCCTCTGCTCTGACTGCGGAGCAACAAGCTGTCGTTCGCCAGCAGAGAACCGCCGGTATTTCGCTCGGTGCCCTCGCAAAGCAATTTGGCGTCTCACGGGCTGCCATACAGCGAGTGGAGAAGCGCATCGGTGCCGAGGAGGTTTTCATAGCCCGGCGGGCGCGCGCCGCAGACGGGGGGAATCTAAGTTCCCGTTGATCGTTGAGAAACGTTAGGAGATGGCTTCGACGAGGATGTCGCCGAGCTGGCGGCGGATTCCGGCGGCGGGCGCGGCAAAATCGACGCTGCTATATCGGGGCGCTCGCGACCGCGGGGCAGGCCGAAGCGCCGCGCCGTCCGGTCACCCGCTCTGGGAGCCGCGGGTAAAGCAGCATCAGCCACTCGCAGCGATAGAGTCGCGCATGACGCTTTCGCTGCTAACGTCGTCGATCTGCACTTCGCTCCAACGCGATTGCAGCCAGCATCAGCGAGTGAAGCGCAGTTCTGCGAACTTGCGCTGGGTGCTCCCGCGTTCGGCTGGCGAGCCGGAACCTACGCACAACCCGGCTGGCTCAGGGCGGAGGCCGGTTCGCCGGTGACGTTCAGATCGCTAGGCATGAAAAGCAGCATTGAGCGCCGCAAACTCATCCTGCACGATCAGCACATCCAGTCTCGCGCTCATGAGGCAACTGCGGGCAGTCGCCGAAAACTCGGACTGGCAAGACGACATTGCCCGCAATTCCTCGGCGAGTTCCTTCATCGTTTCGCGTTCTTCCTTACTCAGCGTCGCCATAGGTTTCTTGAAGAACCGGTCATATTGAAGGATCTTTCTTGAACAAGACTTCCAAACCGCTCGCCGCTTACGATTAAGCTGATCCTGTCGGATGCCGAGGTGAATGATCGCGTCGTCCACCCAAGCCTTATCCGCTTCCGGCAGGTTGTCCGACGGATGCGCTTCGCCGTTGTCGTTGAAGGCGATCTTACTAGGGCAATCTTTGTCCACAGGATCTAGCAACAGCGGAATCTCGTCTTTGATCGACCTGTGCTCAAGACTCGCCCGAACGCCGGGATGGAGCAACGGGAACCAGTCCCCTTTTCCTACCGTTTGATCGGAATATTCCTGGTTCTGCGTATTCGCTAGGACACCGACGATTCGGTAGTTTTCGATATCGAACGCCAACCAGCAGTATCCTGGCGCATTCTCCCTCACTGCCTGCTTTGCACGTCCATGTGGACGATAGTGGTCAGTCTGATAGCGAGACACGCCCTCCCTCGCTTCTGTATACCAGCACTTATTGAAAGACATTGCAGACAGTTCTTCGCGCACGGTGGACCACGCGGCTTTATTCTCATTGATAAACGCCTTGCGCGCTTCGGGATCGGCGATGTCCTCAAGCGCGTCGGACAAGGCTTTCAGCGCGTCGAGTTTTTCCTGAGGTACCTTGCTCAGATCGCGGTGAACGTAGATCATTTTTTGTCCAACAGCTCTTCGATGATCCGGCGCGATTCTGCTTCGCGCGCGCGCAGTTCGGCCGGCGTCAGCGGGTCGACGTCGGCCAACTCCACGCTGTCCAGCTGCTTCAGGAACTCGCTATAGAGCTTGTCGCGCTCCTCGTAGAGGAAGCCGAGGTGCCGGAGTTCCTCCCGTATCTCGGCAAACTCCCTGGCCAAAGCGGGGGTGAGCCGCTCCTCCCGCGCCAGTTCGTTGCGGCGATCGATCAGTTCCTGCGTGGGCTTGTCGAGCGATGAGGACAGGCCGAAGATGTCGGTCAGTACGCCCGCGAAGCCCAAACCTCTCGGATCGATGCGCGGCGGCGAAACCGAGACACAGCCGTCAGCGTCAGCCGACATCACGCGCACTTCCTTCGCCTCCAGAGCCGCGATCGTCAGTGGATTGTGGGTGGTCATGATGATCTGGCAGCTGTCTTCGTCCGCTGCGATTTCGGTCCATTCGCGGATCAGGTCGAGATAGGTGAGCTGCCAGGCCGGATTGAGGTGGGTGTCGGGCTCGTCGAGCAGGAACAGGGCTTCCTTCCCGCGAGAGACGCGGATCAGGCCAAGAACCATCAGCAATTGCCGTTCGCCGTCCGAAAGGTCGCTGAAGCTGATGTCGCCGCTATCGTCGTTCGTGCGCGTAACCCACACGATCATTTCCCGGATAAGGTCGGATATGTCGGCCGCTTCGAGCGCGGCGAACATCTCCTGATCGGTATCGAACTTCCCTGCGAACGACTTCAGGGCGGCCTTGTCCCGCAGGAAGCAGGCGAGCTGGGCCTCGGTGCGCGGCTTGTGCCGGTAGTCGTCGACGACCTTGCCGGCCATGGTGAGCGGGTGGAAGGCAGTTTCCCGCAGCGCCCGCGCGCAGCTCCCCGCCGGACCGCGCGCGCCCCAGATGTCCAGCGCCTGCTCACCGAGGGTGTCATAAGTGCGGCGCCCCCTCCCAACCTCCGTCGCCGTGCTCCGGCTCTTCTGCCAAGTGCCGTGATTAAACCAGGACGGCTCCTTGAAATGCGCGAGAGCGGAATGAAAGCCGGTGATCCCGAGCTTCTCGGTGAGCAGCGCCTCGGTGTCTTTGTCCCTTCCCGGCAGCGCGAAGTAGGACAGCAACGCAAACACACCGTGAATGGGGCGACAGTAGAATAGCTTCCGTTCCGCTTGGGCGGCTTCGTACTCCGCGTCCTTGCGCTCCTTGTTTATCACGCCATAATAGCGGGCTTGATGAGTATCGAAAAGCTTCTCCAGCTTTCTCCCTGATCCTGAGTAATAGCCGAATATCAAATCCGGGAAGTACCCTCTAAGAGAGATACCACCTTTATTGGGATTACCAGGGATCACCACGTCATACGATGCACTGGAGCCGACCCTGGCGTGATAGGCCGCTTCGTCACCCCATATGCGAACCAGCTCACCCCCGATCTCGTAATCAATGGCATAACCAAATTTGAGAGAACGCTGTTCGCGCAGATCCCAGGCCCGGAACACCTCCACGATCGCCTCGATCAAATTCGATTTGCCGCTCCCGTTTTCGCCGATGATGACGGTGGTCAGGCTCTCCTTGTCGAAGTTGATCTCGACATTTTTCAGGTTACGATAGCCATCGATGTAGACGCGGAGGAGGCGCATCAGGAGGCTTTCAGTTCATTGGCGTCGTCCAGAATGTAAGCCTCTCCGATTTCCCAGGCGAGCTGCTTGTAGAAATCCGCAACCGGCAGGTCGGCCGCCCGAAACAGGCTGCGCGCGTCGCTCAAGCGCCGTGACCTGAGCAAGCTGGCGAGATAGGGTTTGTTCTTCACATCGTCGTCCTGGCGGCTTTTGGCCACAGCCTCTCCCCCCTTTGCTTGTGACGATTCTGGCTCGGGTGAATCGTAGCCGCCATTCGGCCCCCCGCTGGGTTCGCTGATAGCATAAAGGAGGCGCGGCTGCCGTCCAGACCTGCTACTTGGTCCCTTTGCCGCAGCTTCCCGGTCCGATCTGATCCGCTGTAAAAGGATTGCAGCCGACTCATCATTGGGGTCTTGTGGGACCAGCTCGCCGCGAAAGGCTTTGGCGAGGACGGCCGCATGAAGCTTCGGGAGCAGGCGCGCGGCAGCGGCATAATCATCGGCCATTCGGTCCAGCCATCCAAAGGCGGCCTCGATGCGGCGGACGATTTCGGCTTGTTCCTCTAACGGAGCTATTGGCAGCGCCAGTTGCCTGAAACGATCCAGACTGACCTTTTGCTGGGCCACTCCCGCCGTGATGGCCTTGAATTGGCTTTGAACGATGTCAGACCGTATGGCGAAGTTGAGATATTTTGCCGTGGCTAGCTGACCATGCGGCGTCACCTTGATGCAATCAGCAGTGATCACCGCCGGTTCGGCATCGATCGGGAAGAGAGCAGAGTCGCCAGGCGGATCACCCATCTTTGTGATCAGCACGTCACCTGGGCCCGCAATATGTTGGTGAAGTTCCGCAGCCTTGGCTTCATCCACGTATCGGGCGTCCGAAGCCTCAAACTTCTCACGGCGGATATCTCGCACGAAGACAAGCCGAACGCCGCTTTCACGGTAGTCGGCACGCACCAGGTTACTGCCGAACGGGCCGATACCGATCGAGTATTTTGGATCAGCGGCGACCTCGTCGGGCGAAACCCAGGCCCACCCGTCGGGAATTTCATAATCAGGAAGGCTTGCGGCCCGTTTCCTTCTCGCCAGTCGAGTGTCTGCCTTCCGCGTGGCCCGCACCGTCTCCAAGGCCGTTTGCAAGGATGGATTTGACTCCCGCCACCCGGCCGTGAGGCGCCCGGAGTAGGCCAGCGCCAGGAGAGATTGCTTTAAGCGGGCGATTAGAATTGGGACGCGATCGAGTTCCTTGCGTGCGCGCGCAGTGCGCGCTGCCAACGCATCCACCTTCGCCACGATGCGCCGCTGTTCGGGAAGGGGTGCTATAGGGATGGCGAGCTCTGCAACACGCGCGCCTGACAACTCCATGAACGTTGTGCCGCTGGCCTTGCTCTCCGCATACTCCTTCGCGGAAAGCAGATAATGGCGCACGTAGCCCGGCTCAACATTGCCTTCCAGAACGAAGCTCTTGAAGCCTTGGTTGGTCGTTACGTCGTTGCTGGCGATGACACAGTACCCTATTGGCGCTCGCGACGAGAACAGCACGCTGCCGGAAGGGATCAGCTGCGCGCCGCTTCCGGCAAGGCCCTGCTGGGAGAGATCGCGCCTTCCGCGAGATATGTGGCTTTCCTGATAACCGGAGAGGTCCGCCGGTGTGATCCAAGGAATGCCGTTTTTGGCAAAGTTGCCATCGACCTTGCTCGACGGCGTGCCACCTCCGACAATCCTGGCTATGTCTCCGGCAACCGCCCATTGCCAGGACTCAGGAACTTCCCAACGCTCCTCGCTCATGCGCCGGACCCACCGCCGGCCAGCCGCGCCTGCTTCACATCGTGATAGGTCCGCTTATCGCCCTTAACCTTCCATTCGGTCAGGCCGTTGCTGTTGCGATCCAGTACCACTGCGGCGGCGGCGGATGGGCTGCGGAAGCTGTACGGCTTCACGAACACGTAGAGGGTTTCGGACTGCACCTGCAGCACGCCCTGCTTCACCAGATTGTCTTTCAGCCCTGTATAGCTTTGCTGAACGTAGCCGGTGTCCTTCAGAGCCTGCGATCCTTCGAGCACGATGAACTCGCCATCCTCCTCCACCGCCTGGGCGCTCACGCCCGATCTGTGGCGGATCTCGAAGGTGATGTCGCCGGCGGTGCGCTGCGCCACCGGCGTGCTCGCTTGCGCGACGGCGCGGGGTTGCGGCTTCAGCAGATCCAGTCCGACGACTGGAAGGATGATTTTCAGATTTGAAAGAAACGCCTCCATGTTGGCCTGATCCGCTTCCGGCAGGCGGCGGCGCTGCCCGGCCGGGCTGGTGCCATTGTCGAGAGTTACGCGGTTCGCCGCCGTGGCCAGTTCGATCAGCCGCGCCTCCAGATACTCGACGTGGCCTTTAGACAAGTCGTCATCGCTCGTGGTGACAGCAATCGCGATTTCCCAAAAATCACGCTGGGGTGCGCTCTGCTTGATCCGTTCGCGCACGCTGTTCGCTGATCCGATATAGGCGCGCGTGCCCCCCACGGCCTCCGCATCCGGGCCGGAGAGGATGTAGATGCCCGTCCTATCCAGCTCAGCCCGCGCCGTCAGCGCGGCGAAAGTGGTCCCCGTGGCGACGAAGGTCAGCCCCGTCCAGCCATGGATCGTCGCCTTGCGCAGCCCGGTGGGCGTGCCGTCGACTAGGAAAAGCTGGATGGTTCGACCGAAGGTTTCTTCAGTCATGTCTTCGGCTCCCGACGGATGAGGAACGGCTTCCTCAGCTTAGCGAGATCTTTAACTTCGGGAAGCTGGCTCGCGTCGATCCACTCCGAGCCTTCGTAGGTCGGCACCTTGTCCCTGAAAGACACCCCTTTAGCGCCTTTGAACTTCGTCTTGCGCACGAACAGCACCAGCATCGCCAACAGCGCAGCCACGACGATCGCAATCGCCTGGAAGCCGTTCGTCAAGACAAACCCTGGCAGAAAGTCAAACCAGCTTGCGTCCACCGCGAACGCCGCCGACCCCAGGATCGTCAGCCAAAACAGGAAAAAGCAGAAAGCGAGACGATCGTTCACGCCAGATACCGACCAGGCAATTCCGTCGCTACCGACATAGGCAGTCTTGTGCAGGCGCCCCTCAAACTCGTCCTCGAGCATGTCGATGTGATGCTCCCAATTTTCCTGCCAGAATTTCGAGCCTCGTGCAGAAAGATACCCTGCGAAGGCCGTAATGCTTCCCAGCGCAGCCAGCGCTAACGGGACGAGGGGGGCCGCTTGGGACGGCGATGATTTCCACGTGAGGCCGATTGCGGTGAAAACCGCCGCCTGCAATATCCAGAAATAGGTCGCCCGCTTCCAGTAGAGCTCGATCTCGAACTGGCGGATTTCGTGAGCCCGAGTGAGGGCGGCTTGGCGCAACGAGGCATTCTGATCGCTCTCTCCGATGGCACCCGTTTCCGGATCTGCAGCGTGGAGCCTCGCCGGAGTCAGACCCGTCGTCTGCCAATATGCCCAAACAGGGTCTCTCACGCCGCGACCTCCGCGGTATCGGCGAGTTCTTCCGCCACCGCTTCTATTTCTTCCAGCGCGGCTCGAAGGTGCCCCATGATGGCTGCGGCGATGTCATCTGGCTCGGTGAGCCCCTCTTCAACCTCCCGCTCGTCGTCGCGCAGCCAGGCAATATCGAGATTGTCGTTGCGATCGGCGATTTCCTGCCGGCTAAACCGGCGGAATCGGCCGCCCTCCCCCCCGGCCTTCCGCTTGGAGCGGCCGTTCGGGTCGTCGCTGAACGCCCGGATGAACTCCTCGAAGTCTTCCTCCTTCAGCGGGTTGGTCTTGCCATAGGCCGGGGCGCCGGCGCGCAGGTCGTAGATCCACACCGCCTTCGTCGCGTCCTCCATCGGCGCGTCCTCGTCGGCGCGGGTGAAGAAGAGAACGTTGGTCTTCACGCCCTGGGCATAGAAGATGCCGGTCGGGAGGCGCAGGATGGTGTGGAGGTCGCAGCGGTTCATCAGCATTCGCCGCAGCTCCTTCCCCCTGCCGTCGTCGAACAGGACATTGTCCGGCACTACAACCGCCGCTCGACCACCGAGCCTAAGCGCGCGAATGCAATGCTCGACGAATGGGAGCGCGTAGGTGGAAACCCGATCGGTGACGGTGAGGTCGTCGCGCGTGGGCGGGCCGCCCGCCGGGCCGAACGGCGGATTGGTGAGGATGAGGTCGGCATTCTTGAAGGGCGCGTCCGCTCCGCGCGGGCCGAGGCTGTCGGCGAGGTCGACATAGTTCGGGTCCATGCGGTGCAGGTGGAGATTCATCAGCAGCAGCCGGAAGGTGTCCGCCACGTTCTCGATGCCACGGAACGCCTCGCCGAGCTGGAACTTCTGCAGCCGCTCCGACAGCTCGAAATAGCCGTCCGTTTCCGCGCGCATGTACTGGTCCGCCGCGATCAGGAAGCCACCGGTGCCGGCCGCCGGGTCCTGGATCACCTCGCCGGGCTGCGGCTGCATCAATTTCACCATCACGGAGATGAGGACGCGCGGCGTAAAATACTGTCCGGCGCCGCGCTTAGTCTCCTCCGCCATCTTCTGGAGCAGGCCCTCGTAAGCGTCGCCGAAGGCGTCGCGCTCCTCGCTGAACCAGCGGAGGGCGTCGATCGCGTCGATCAGCTTCCGGAGGTTAGCCGGCTCGCGGACCACGGTCGCCGCATTCTGGAAGATGGCGACGACCGAGCGGTCCTTGACCTTGGTGCCGTCGCCGAGATCGACGAGCGCGCGCTTATAGGTCGTGAGGAGCTCCGTCTCGTTCGACGCCTTGAGGGCGCCCCAGCGATATTCCGCGGGAATGCGGCCTTCGTCCTTCTGCTCGGACGCCATCTTGAGGAAGAGGAGGTAGGTAAGCTCCGTGACATATTGCTGATAGGTGACGCCGTCCTTGCGGAGCAAAGCGCAGAGCCGCCAGAGGCGGTTCACGAGATCGGATGCGGGATTCACTTCGGGTCCTTCGATTTCAGGCGGCGTCACTGTCCCAGATCGCTGCGTTCAGGTCCATGAGGAGATCGCGCAGGCCGTGGTCGAACTCGCGGTCGACGGCATCGAAGCCGCCGTGCTGGAGGAAGAGCGGGTCGGAGAGGATGGCCGGGTCGCCCACCGGCTGCGCCTTCAGCGCCCGGCCGATGCGCTGGATCCACTGACGCTGCTTCGGCGTCCAGGGCCGGCTCTTGACGATGCGGCGGACGCCGTTCTCGACCCGGGCCTCGTAGGGCACGAGCGGGTCGCCGATCGCGGCCTGCCGCACGAAGCCGATGATGTGGGCGACGACGTCAGCGTTGCGGACGCGGCCGTAAGCCTGGCGCAGCGCCGCTTCCGAGAAGCCGCGCTCGTCCAGCAACGCAGCGATCTCCTTCAGCTCCTTGCGGGTGAGCTCGCGCGGTTTCTGGGTGGCGGCGACGAGGGCGGGGACGGCGTTCATGCTGCCGCGAACGAAGGCTTCGAAGCTCTCGATATAATCGGCGGGCGAGGCGCGGCCGCCATAATCGTCCTCGACCGAGATCAGCTCGTCCTCGTGCTCGGAGACGAGCACCCTCGGTCTCGCGCCCTCGCCTCCGATTGCGCCGTCGAGCAAGCCAGCGAGACGCGGATGCTGGCGAAACAGGGCGAGCGTATCGGCGGGCGCCCCGTCCTTCAGCCGGTCGGCGAGCCGGTCAAGCGGCCCCAATGCCTGTTCGAGTCTTTCGCGCGCCTCTCCCTCGATGCTGGTGAGGCGCTGGCGCAGCCTCACCACGATCTGGTCGCGGACGAACGTGCGATCCTCCTCGCTCAGCGCGCGCTCCAGGTCGGCGACCAGCCCTGCGAAGGTGAGCCCCGGATCGGTAACGACCGGCCGCATCTCGGTCACCGCCTGAAGCCCGGCGTAGAGATCGACGGCATCGAGGATGCGGAAATCTTCCTTGCCGATCGTGTCACAGCGACGGGTCGCGCGGCCAATCATCTGATCGTAGAGGATACGGCTGTTTACCCGCCGGACGAAGACGAGATTGACGATGGCGGGCACGTCGATGCCGGTGGTGAGCAGGTCGACGGTGACCGCATATTTCGGCCGGGGATCGTTCTTGTACTTCTTAATGAGGTCGAGCGGCTTGTCGACTTTTCCGGTAATTTTCTCGACGAGGTCGTGCGGCTGGGGTCCGTATTCGGCTTCGAGGGCCTTTTTGAGCTCGTCGACGAGAATGTCGGCGTGGTCGTCGCGCGCGGCGAAGATGAGCGTCTTGCCCGGCTGATCGGGCGGGCACTCCTGGGCGACGGCTTGGGCGACGGCGGCGTTGAACGCGCGCGTATAGACCTTGCGGTTGAATGCGGCGACTTCGAAGTCGACCTCGTCCGGTAGGTTGATGAGGTCAAGCTCGCCGCTCCGCGGGTCGAGCAGGTTCACCCGTTCGCCGGCTTCGAAGCGGATGCCGGCCTGGGCGAGGGCTGTCGTGATGCGCCGCGGCGGCCGATGGTCGATCAGCCAGCCGTCGATCACGGCCTGACGATAGCTGTAGCGGTAGATAGGCGCGCCGAAGATTTGAGTCGTGTGGAGCGCGGGCGTGGCGGTGAGGGCGATTCGAGTGGCGTCGAAATAGTCGAGCACTCGGCGATAGGCGGAAAGATAGTCTTCGAGGCTTCGGAAGCCGAGATCCTCCTCGCGAAGCTCGGCGTCGAGCACGTAGCCGCGATGCGCCTCATCGACGATGACGAGGTCATAGGTGCCGGGCGTCGGCCGACCGGGCGCGGGATCGTCGAAGACCCTCCGGATCATCGCCTGGACGGTCGCCACCTGGACCCGGTCCGCCGCTTCCGGGAATTTTTTGTCGAGATCGGCGACGGAGAAGACTTGGTCGAACTTCAGGAAGCCGCTCGTGTCCGTGTTGCTCATTGCGTCGAGGGTCTGGCGGCCGAGCGCGTTGCGATCGACCAGGAAGAGGATGCGCCGGAAGCGCTTGCGCCTCAGCAACTCGTACATGAGCGCGATCGCGAGACGCGTCTTGCCGGTGCCGGTCGCCATCGCGAGCAGCATATTCTGCCGGCCTTCGGCAATCCCCGACTCAACGGCTCGTATCGCTTCCTCCTGATAGGGGCGGAGGCCGGTGACGCCGAGTTCCCGCTCCGCCACAACCTCCAAATCGCCTCCCGACTGCTCGAGCCGCTCCTCGAGGTCGCGCGGCGCGAACCATTCGGACAGCGCCCGCGGCGGCGAAGCGCCGCGGCGGGCGTCCCAGAACCAGATTCCGGACTTGGTCTCGAGTTGCTTCACATAGGGACGGCCGTTGGTAACGAAGACGAAGGGCACGCGGTAGCGCTCCTCGTTGGCTGCCCACGGTCCGCCCGGCGGCAGCTCGTCGGGCGTCAGCTCGATGTCGCGGGCATAGCGTTTCGCCTGCCCCACCCGCCCAGGAACATCGCTGAATGCCCTTTTCGCTTCGACGACTCCGACGCAGCAGCCATCAATGAATAGCGCATAGTCGACGGGGCCGCGGCGGGTGGGCCACTCGGCAATCGCGACCGCCTCTCCATAGGCGGGGCGCGCGCCGGCCGCGTGCCGGAGGAGGGTGGTGTCCGCCCTCCAGCCGGCGGCGCGGAGCTGTCCGTCGATCATTGCGCGAGTCGCCTTCTCGTCAATGTCGATCCCAGCGGTCGCTGCGGCTGCAGCCTCAGCGAGGAGCTCGAGCTGGCGCGGCGGAGACCCCTCGGCCTGGCTTTGCAAAGCCTGGAGACGCCGCTCCGCGTCTCTCAGACCTGACTCGGTCTCCGCTGCATAATCCTCCCAGAAGCGCCGCTCCTCCTCCCTCCGCTCAGCGGCGTCGGCAGCATCCTGGGCAGCTAGCCGCGCCTTCGCCTCTGCATTGGCGCTGGCGCGGACGGCAGCACGCAGTTCCTCGATTTCGCGGCGGAGCTCTGGCGTGGGGTCGGCGGGAGAGACCGGCGGAATGAAGGGGCCCGGCTTGAAGCCAGGCTGGCCTCCGTAGCTCCGGTGGAACCACGTGCCAATTTGTCGCGCGATCTTGAGAGCTTCGAGTGCACCACTCGACGTGCCGGTGTCCTCATGGGCGGCAGCATTGCCGACGCGCTTTAGGTGGTAGAAGAGCTCCGCGACTTCGCGCGGCAGCGCGCCGCTTAGCCTTAACCGACGCAGCGCCTCGTCGAAGGTCACCCGCGCGTCCGGCAATTCGCCATGCCGTGCCGCCACGTCCTTGGCCATCAGCTCGGCGAACTGGCGCAGCTTGATCAAGGCTGCGGGCGGATCGTCTCGAAAATACCTCTCAGCGAGAGCGCCGAGACGCGCGAGGCGCGGTTCTGATTCGAGAAAGTAGAAATTTCCCCCCGGCATCCCGGCAGGATAGCTGAGCCCCGTGCGTTAACAAGACCGTCGCTGCCTGCCCGTTGCGGAACGCTCTTACCACGGCGGACAACGAGAACGACCGAGTGGCCCGCAAAGAAGTTGTTCGCCTTACCGAAAGGCCGTTTAGTGTATCTAAAAGGAAGCTCGGAACAGCTTCTGCATCTAAATGCACGCAAAGGTAATATCCGTTACACTTAGAGATCGTGTATCGGAACCGGTCGTTTTCGAGCCGCGTTGACCGCACCACGAGTTCGGTGGGCGCCTCCAAGCTACATTGGCGCCGCGCCGGAACCAGACTACAAGCGGCGGGCGTGAATGGAGCTGTCCGATGACGCTTACCACTTCGTCGCTGCTGAAGGATCTTGGGGCTGTCGAGGACCCCGGCGCAATCCAGGATGACGACGGTGCCCTGAGGCTACCGATTGGCCCGTACTGCGTACACGGCGGCCAATATATGAGCCGCTGGTTCAAGCGCACCTATCGTATCAGCGCCGTCATCGACGCCCGCCGCAGCATCTCGCTCGTCGAGAGCGAGATGCCGGCAGAGCTAGCATCCGAGGACGAAGGCTTGGCTTGGCTCGCCGAAATTCTGCGGGAAGCACTTCCGGATGAAGCGAAGCCCGCCTGGCTGCTGAAGGGCGAAGGTCTGAGGCATCTGCTCCGCGAACGGACTTCCGACCGGGATGGTCAACGTCCAGGGCGGGCTGATCAACCCGATGCCTGAGGACAAGGACGAAGCGTGGCCCAACCTCTGCGGGGGGATACCGCGCCCGTATCTATACGGCGGGGAGGGAGCGGCCGAGCGCTGGGCATTGCAGAGGTTCTGCGTTGAGACGGGGCGGCAGCCCTCGTGGGAGGATAGGCTACGCATCCGGCAGGAGTTACGGAAATAGTCCGGTCTGCCGCATCAGCCCTACTCCGTCATCATCGCATCTACTCCGAGTTCTACACGGCCCGGGGTCGACACTCTGCCTCGGTCATACGCGCGCGATCGGCCGCTCCCACCATCGGACGAGGTGGCTGCACCGTCGCCACTTCGCAACCTCGCGCGCCACGAACGCCGCGAGTCCCTTGTTGAAGGTGGCAATACGAGCCCCTTGCGCCGCTATCGCGCGTTCCACGATCTCCGCTCTCTCGTCCAAGATCTGCAGCGCTGAGTCCTCGCTCAGATCGAGTACCCCAGTGATGTGTTCGAGGTAAGCGACCTCACCGCTGGCGCGCCGATCAACGTTCGGGCCAGGAGAGAGATACCAAAGCTCTGCATCGCCTTCGAAGGGAATGAACCTGCGGTAAAGATAGCACGGCTGGCCGGTCTCAGTGGCTAGACCGACGTCCTCGACCATCAGGCGCTCCTGCTTGCGATTCAGGCGGAGCGGTTCGATCGAGCACACGCAAACAAGTTCGCGAACGATCTCGGCGTCCTTCACCCTGTGCAGCCGGGGCCAGCGCTGTGCCAACAGGTCCTTCACGAGGCGGCGGCGGCGCAGGAATTCTGCGGCGAGATCGTAGCGCTGGAACAGCGCCGGTTCGTATCCGCAGAGCAAGTCCGCGTCAGGATGGCATTCGCACATTCTTCTCTCCTCCGGTTCGGCAAAAAAGCTGTTATTCGCTTTGCTCTCATGGGGTTCCTTGGCTCCGCCGCACGATCAAGTTGGCGAGCGCACGCTCTCGGCCCGCGGCGGTCCGCGGGCGGTGCTGAGACCGCCGTGCAACTTGCAGCGGCCATTGCTACTCAGATCCCGCCGCCGACAGGGTGTGCCGGCTCTCGTCTTGGCACCACACGCAAGCCCGTGCGCGGCCTCAGGGAACGGCGGCCAGCGGACGTCGGGAGGACCTTCCCGGCCGTCGTCGCCGAGACCCTCAATATGCTCACTGACACGGCGCAGCTCTCGGCACCACTTGACGTACAGCGCGCGAGGCGCGGCGCCCGGCTTGCTCAGACGACCGGCGGCTACGCTGCCTAGGTCAGCTTCGCCGGTGCTACTCGACCCTCGGTGCGACATAACGAGCTCTAACCTTCTACTACTAGGTGTATGGTAGTTGGTGAGACCTGAGCGATGGACATAGGACAACTACCCCCGGCGTTGAGCTTGTGTCGCTCAAGTGCCAGGGGCAGTCCGGTCCTAAGGCATGGCAGTCGGAGCCGACCGTCGCTTCGGACGCTTCTGGTCGAGAGGTCGCCAGATGCTTGGCAGTTGCTACGAGGCTTTCCTCTGCCCCGCTGATCCCCGCTCTGCCTTTCGGACTCGGGTCGCTGCTTTGATCAGCCCCTTCTGGTAACAGCAGTCGACGTGTCGCCAGAGTATCTAGCCAACCCAACACGCCGTCGTGGGTTGGGTTAAGGAGGAGCGAGCAGCGCAAGCTTCGCGACGGGTTTACACCGCGGCGCTAAGCATTTGATTTCGTGTGGCGGCTTTTGGACCGGGTTTACAGCGTCAGCCGCAGAAAACCGTCGATGGCGGCAGCTTGGGAAGCTTCTGCTCTGCCATTGAGCTACACCCGCTCGGGCTCCGGTTCGACTGCCACAAGGGGCCGCTCCCGGTCAATCCGTCAGGCGCGGGGGCTGCCGCCGAGCGCCTTGTAGAGGTCGATCGCGGCTTCGAGGCGCTCCTGGCGGGCGATGGCGCGGGCGTCGCGGGCGCGGACGAGGAGCTGTTCGGCGTCGAGCACCCATTGGAGGTCCGCCGCGCCTTCGAGATATTGGAGACGGGCGAGGCGGGCGGTGGTTTCGGCTTCGGCGACGATCGATTCGAGGACGCTTTCGCGGGCGCGGGACTGTTCGACGGAATTGAGCGCATTCTCCCCTTCCGCGAGCGCCTGGAGGAGCGCGCCGCGATAGAGTTCGACGCTTTCCGCCTGCGTCGCGGCGGCGACGCCGAGGTCGCCGCGCAGGCGCCGGCGGTTGAAGACCGGGGCGAGGAGATCGGAGCCGATCGAGAGGGTGGCGCCGAGCGGGCCGCCGATGCTCGCCGCCTGGCCGAGCGCGCTTGCGGAGAGGCGGATGCGGGGGAGGAAGGCGGCGCGGGCGCGGGCGATGTCCCCTTGCGCGGCGGCGATGCGGGCTTCGGCGGCGCGGACGTCCGGGCGGCGGACGAGGAGTTCGCCGGGCTGGACGGCGGCGATGGCGGGGAGATCGAATGCGGAAAGGCTTGCCGGTTCGAGCCGGAAGAGCGGGGCTTCCTCGCCGACGAGGACGGCGACGGCGTTTCGGGTGCGGGCGAGCGCTTCGGCGAGGCGGAGGCGCTCGGCTTCGAGTTGCCGGACCTGGATGGCCTGGAGGCCGGTGTCGACTCGCGTGGCATCGCCGAGGCGCAGGCGCACGCCGACGATGCGCTCCAGCTCGCGGGCCGAGGCGATGTTGGTGTCGAGGAGCGCGATCCGGTCGGCGAGGGCGGCGTGCTGGACGTAGGCGCGCGCCGTCTCGGTCTCGGCGACCAGGGCGGCGGCGTCGCGGTCGAAGGTCACCGCGGCGAGGCGGGCGCGGGCGGCGCGGCGGCCGGCGCTTTCCGCCCCGAACAGGTCGAGGTCGTAGGAGACGTCGAGGCCGGCAAAGCCTTGCGCGAAGTTGAAGACGGGGCCGCCGCGATTGTCGGTCTCGGTGCGGGCGAGGCCAGCGGAGGCGGTGACGACCGGGAGCATCGAGGCGCGAGCGATGCCGAGTTCGGAGCGGGCGCGCTGAATGCGGGCGGCGGCGACGGCGACGTCGGTGTTGCGCGACGCCGCCAGGGCGAGAAGGCGCTGGAGCTGCGGGTCGCCGAGCGCGGTGCCGAGTTCGGGCCGGTGGGCGGGGCCGGTCAGGGCCACGGGCTGTACGCTCCACTGGGCGGACTGGATCGCCGGCGTCGGGCGCGTCTCGACGGAAGGGGCGCAGGCGGCTGCGGCGGCGACGGGCAGGAGGAATGCAAAGCGGGCTTTCATAGGCCGCTTGGATAGCGCGCGGGGGTTAAGAACGGTTGAAGCGCGATTAACCGGACTTTCAACCATTTGGGCTAGCCGCTCTCCAGGCAGAGAAGACGGACGAAAAGGCGCGAATGTCCACATTGTTGTTCCGGCAGGAAGTGATCGACGCGGGCCGCGACCGGCTGGCGGGGACCGTCGTCGCCGCCGTGCCGCCGAAATCGCGCCTGTATACGATGCTTGCCTTGCTCGTGTTCGCGGCCGTCGCGGCCATTCTGATCTTCGGACAATATGCGAACAGCGCCAGCGTGCGCGGGGTGGTCGCCTACGACGCCGGCATCGCGCGGGTCTATCCGTCGTCCGCGGCGGAGATCCGGCAGATCCATGTGCGGACTGGGCAGCAGGTCAATGCCGGCGATCCCCTGGTGACGCTGGCGCTGGCGCAGGGGACGAACGGGGTTTCCAGCCAGATCGCGCAAATGGCGAATCAGGACGCGGAGCTTGCGCGGCAGCAGGCGCTGGCCGGGGAGATCGGCTCCACCGAAGCGCAGGGGCTTGCCAGCCAGCGCGCGGGGCTCGGCGCCGCCATCGCGTCGCTGGAGCGGCAGCGCAGCATCGCGTCGGGGCAGATCAGGCTTGCCGAAACGCAGACCCGGCGGGCGTCCGAACTCGCCGCAGAGGGTGCGGGGACGCAGCGCCAGGTCGAGGACGCGCGCGCCGCCCTCCTCGCCCGCCGCGCTGAAGTGGAAGCGCTGACCGAGCGGATCGTGACGCAGCGCGAAACATTGCGCGCCATCGACAACCAGATTTCCGAGCGCCGGCTGGAGGCGAGCCGCAGCGGCTCCGTCATCGGCGCGCAGCGCGCGGCGCTCGCCGAGCAGCGCGAAGCACTGCTCAGGACTCACCAGGTGACGCTCACCGCACCGATTTCCGGCGAAGTGGGCGACGTGCCCGTCGAAGTCGGCCAAAGGGCGCGGCCCGAGACGTCGCTCGTCACGGTCGTTCCGGGCGGGAGCCGGATGGAAGTTTGGCTCTATGCGCCGACGCGGGCGGTGGGCTTCGTGCGGCCGGGACAGGACGTGCGGCTGCTGTTCGACGCCTTTCCGTACCAGACCTACGGCGCCGGGCGCGGCACCGTCAAAGAAGTGTCGCGCGTGCCGACCGAACCGAGTGCCATCGACGCGCAGCTCGGCATCGAGGAGCCGGTGTTCCGGATTCGGGTCGCCATCGACAAAATGGCGCCGCGCGCGGAAGCCGCCGACCGGCAGCTTCGCCCCGGCATGACGATCACCGCCAACCTGGTGCAGGAGCGGCGGCCGCTTTGGGAAGTGTTCTTCAATCCGTTCTTCAGGGCTGCCGGACGATGAGCGGAATCGAATGGCCCTGGGTGCGGCGCTGCCAGCCGATCCTCCAGTCGGAGGGCGCGGAATGCGGCCATGCCTGCGTCGCGATGATCGCCAATCATCACGGCCACAAGATCAACCTGCCCGGCCTGCGCCAGCGCTTCCCGACGTCGATCAAGGGCGCCTCGCTCACCGATCTCATGACCATCGCGTCGGACCTCGACCTCGCGCCCCGCGCGGTGAGGCTCGAGCTCGACGAGCTGGACCAGCTCCAGCTTCCCGCGATCCTGCACTGGGACCTGAACCACTTCGTCGTCCTCGAAGCGCTGAAGGGCGACACGGCGGTCCTGCTCGATCCCGCGTCCGGGCGGCGGCGGCTGTCGATGCGCGAGTTCGGGCGGCACTTCACCGGCGTTGCGCTGGAGCTGACGCCGACCAACGAGTTCGAGCCCGTCGAAGCGCGGACCAGGACGCGGCTTCGCGATCTCTGGTCGCGCATGTCCAATTATCGCGGCGCCTTCATCCAGGTGCTGACGCTTTCGCTGCTCCTCCAGGCGACGGCGCTCGCCATGCCGTTCTTCGTCCAGCTCACCATCGACGAAGCGATCGGACAGGGCGACACCAACCTCCTCCTCATCCTCCTTGTCGGCTTCGGAGTCGTCTACGCGCTGAACGGGGTGATCCGGGCGCTTCGATCCTGGGTGCTGCTGACCTTGGGGGAGAGCCTCACCTACCAGCTCGCCGGCAACGTCGTGCGCCACCTCGTCCGGCTTCCGATCGGCTATTTCGAGCGGCGCCACATCGGCGACCTCCTGTCGCGCATTGGCTCGATCCGGCCGATCCAGACCCTGCTGACCCAGGGACTGGTGGACGTGGTCATCGATTCGGTGCTGACGCTCACCACCGTGGTCGTCATGATCATGATCAGCCCGATGCTGACCGCGATCGTCGTCGGCACCACCCTCCTCTACCTCGCCGTCAGCCTGATGCTCTATCCGGGCATCAAGCAGCGCACGGAGGAGGAGATCATCGCCCGGGCGAGCGAGGAAACCTACCTCATGGAAACGATGCGCGCGATCCGCGCCATCAAGCTCCATACGCATGAGGCAATGCGCGAGAATGGCTGGCGCAACCGCTATGCCGAAGTGATCTCGGCCGCCTACCGCTCTCAAATCTATGGCATCCGGCTCGATCTCGCCGAGAATATCCTGTTCGGCTTCCAGTTCCTGTTCGTCGTCTATCTTGGCGCAGTTGCGGTGCTCGCCCAGGACCTCACGATCGGCCTCCTGCTCGCCTTCGTCGCCTACCGGACCGCCTTCATGACCAGCGCCGTCGCCCTCGTCGACCAGCTCCAGCGCTGGCGCCTCGTCGGCGTCCACCTCGAGCGCCTCAGCGACATCGTCGGCGAGAAGCGCGAGGACCTGCGGATCATGCCGCGCGCCGGCCTCCTCCCCGCCCCCGCGATCCGCGCCGAAGCCTTGACCTTCGCCTACGGGCCGACGGAAGCGCCGATCTTCGACAAGATCGACTTCGAGATACCGGCCGGCGAGCTGGTCGCGATCGTCGGGCCTTCGGGCGCGGGCAAGACGACGCTGGTCAGGATCATGCTCGGCCTCCTGCCGCCGACCGGCGGGCGGCTGGTGGTGGACGGCGTGCCGCTCGGGCCGGCGACGCTTTCGGGCTGGCGCGGGCGGATCGGCGCGGTGATGCAGGACGATCATTTGCTGACCGGCACCATCGCCGACAATATCGCCTTTTTCGACCAGCGGATCGACCAGAACCATGTCGAGGAAGCGGCGAGGCTGGCGCGCATCCACGAGGACATCGTCAAGATGCCGATGGCCTATCAAAGCCTGATCGGCGACATGGGCGCGGCGCTTTCGGCCGGGCAGCGCCAGCGGATCATGCTGGCGCGCGCGCTCTACCGCGATCCGGACGTCCTGTTCCTCGACGAAGGCACGGCCAATCTCGACGAGGAAAACGAAAAGGCGATCGCGGAGATGATCTCCAGCCTTCCCGTCACGCGGATCATCGTCGCGCACCGGCCCGCCTTGGTCGCCCGCGCGGGGCTGGTGCTGAAGCTCGACGGCGGCAAGCTCACCAAGGTCGAACATGTCGAGGAGGCCTTCGCCTCGCTTCGCTGAACCGTATCGTGTAGCGACGCCGCGATTAGGACGCGGAGGTCGGCATGGCGGACACAGGGAAACGGCGGAACTGGGCGGGATGGCTGACGGCGCTCGCCGCCTTGCTGTGCTTCGGATCGGTCTTCATCGCGATCGTCCTCGCGGTCGGATCGGGACAGGGTCTGTGGCATTTCCGGGTTGGGCTGACGCCGCTTCGCTACCTCTTCTACGCGGCCGCGGCGGGCGGGGTCATCGCCCTCATCGCCCTTTTCCTTGGGCGGCGGACGGGAAAGCTGATCATGACCAACCTTCTCGCGATCTTCGTGGCCGTGGGCTTCCTCCTTTACGTCGGCTCGCTGGCGCGCACCGCCTTTTCCGTGCCGCCGATCCACGACATCACGACGAACCTCGACGACATGCCGCAGTTCGGCCGCCTCCCGGTGCGCGAGGACAATTACAAGAGCGTCGAGAAGACGAGCCGGGCCGAACTCCAGCCGCTGCCGCCGGTCGAGCGCTGGCGGCGGCTCCACCGCGAGGCTTATGGCGACCTGCGCACCGTGCGGGTGCCGTGGAGCGTCGCCGAAACTGTGCAACGCGCCGAACGGCTGGCGCGGGACAATGGCTGGGAGATCGCGCACGTGGATGCGGGCGCGGGGATGCTCGAAGCGACGGCCACGACCTTCTTCTTCCGCTTCAAGGACGATGTGGTGCTTCGGGCGCGGGCAGCGCCGGGCGGCAGCGGGACCGACGTGGACATGCGTTCGCTGAGCCGCGTCGGCGGCAGCGACGTCGGCAAGAATGCGGAGCGGATCAGGGAGTTTCTGGCGGATTTGCAGCGGGGATAAAGCCCCGGCCGGTCATGATCGTGGAGGCTCAGCTCCCGTTGCCGTCCTCGCGATTGCGGCGTTCCTCACGTACGCGCTCGCGTTCGCGTTGGCGGGCTTCGCGGCCGAGGCGCTCTTCTTCCTTGCGGATTTCGCGGCCGCGGCGCTGGTCGGCTTCGGCCTGGCTGGTCGTCACCGCATCGACGCCGGCGCCGACCACCTTCACCGGAATGCTGACGACGTCGACCGCGGTCTGCGCCACCTGCGCGGCGACGCAGCCGCCGAGGAGGAGCGACACGGGAGCGAGAATGAGGAAGGTGCGCATGGCGGCTTTATGCCCCGGAAACCATTTCCGATCACTGAACGCGAGCCTTCAAAAAAGCGCATCCCTGACGGCGGCGGCAAGCTGCCCCTCCAACACCGCGGCCTTCGCCCAGGCGAGATCGCGGGCGAGGTAGCGGTCGGTCTCGTAGAAAGGCACGGCGGCGCGGATCGCGCGGTGCGCCTCGCTAAGCGGCGGCGAGGTTTCGAGAGGTTTCAGGAAATCGAGCCCTTGCGCGGCGGCGAGGAGTTCGACTCCGACGACGCCGGCCGCGTTGCCGGCGATGCGGCGCGCCTTGGTGCCGGCGTGGGTCGCCATCGAGACATGGTCTTCCTGGCCGGCCGAGGTCGGGATGGTGTCGACGCTTGCCGGGAAAGCGAGGCTCTTATTCTCGCTGACGAGGGCGGCGGCGGTGACCTGCGCGATCATGAAGCCGGAATTGACGCCGCTGTCCGCGACCAGGAAGGGCGGGAGTCCGCTCATCTTGGGATCGACGAGGACGGCCGTGCGCCTCTCGGAAATGGAGCCGATCTCGCACAAGGCGATGGCGAGCGTGTCGGCGGCGAAGGCGACGGGCTGGGCGTGGAAATTGCCGCCCGACAAAGCATCCTCGCCGAACAGGAGCGGGTTGTCGGTCGCGGCATTGGCTTCGATCTCCAGCGTGCGCGCGGCATTGCGGAGGAGATCGAGGCAGGCGCCCATCACCTGCGGCTGGCAGCGGAAGCTGTACGGGTCCTGCACCCGCCCGCAATCGCTGTGCGAGGCGAGGATGCCGCTGCCCGTTATGAGGCGGAGCAAAGTCGCGGCGACGTCGATCTGACCGGGCTGGCCGCGCGCTTCGTGGATGCGCGGATCGAAGGCGGCGGCGCTGCCCTTGAGCGCGTCCGTCGAGAGGGCGCCGGCGAGGATGGCGGACGCGAAGACGCGCTCGGCGGTGAAGAGGGTATCGAGCGCGATTGCGGCGGAGACCTGGGTGCCGTTGATGAGGGCGAGGCCTTCCTTGGGGCCGAGGACGAGCGGTTCGAAGCCAAGGCGGGTTAGCGCGGCGGCGGCGGGGAGGGTCTCGCCGGCGAGCGCGATCTCGCCTTCGCCGATCAGGGCGGCGGCGAGGTGGGCGAGCGGGGCGAGATCGCCCGAGGCGCCGACCGAGCCTTGGGCGGGGATGACGGGGAGCGCGTCCGCTTCGAGGAGTGCGAGGATGCGCTCGACGACGGCGCGGCTGACGCCGGAGTGGCCGCGGGCGAGGCCGATCACCTTCAGCGCCATGGTGAGGCGGGTGACGTCGCGGGTGAGCGGATCGCCGAGGCCGCAGCTGTGGGAGAGGATGAGGTTCTTCTGGAGATCGAGCAGCCGGTCGTCCGCGATTCGGGTCTGGGCGAGGAGGCCGAAGCCGGTGTTGACCCCGTAGACCGTGCGGCCGGAGGCGACGATGGCGGAGACTGATTGCGCCGCCGCTTCGACCGCGCGCCAGCCTTCGTCGCCGAGCGTCACGCGAGCGCCGGACCAGATGGCGCGGAGCTCCGACAGCGGGACGGAGCCAGGGCGGAGAGTTACCGGAGTCATTCCCCCGCTCCGTTCGGGCTGAGCTTGTCGAAGCCTTGCCCTTCTTCGCGGCCGAAAGGAAAGGACAGGGCTTCGACAGGCTCAGCCCGAACGGTGTTTGTGACGTGCACCAGATTGAACCTCGTGGGCGCGGACCCGATGGCGGGGAGGTCAGAGAGGAGTACCGAGCAGGGTTTGAAAAGCATTGCGGTCAATGCAGGTCTCCATTCGGGCTGAGCTTGTCGAAGCCCTGCCCTTCTTCGCGGCCGTAAGGAAAGGACAGGGCTTCGACAGGCTCAGCCCGAACGGTGTTTGTGACGTGCTGCGGAGCGTAATTCACTGGCGCACCATTGGGAGGTCCAAGCCTTGCTCCTTTGCGAAGGCGATGGCGTCTTCGTAGCCCGCATCCGCGTGGCGCATGACGCCGGTGCCGGGATCGTTCCAGAGGACCCGCTCGAGGCGGCGCGCCGCCTCCGCCGTGCCGTCGGCGACGATGACCATGCCGGCGTGCTGCGAATAGCCCATGCCGACGCCGCCGCCATGGTGGAGCGAAACCCAGGTGGCGCCCGACGCGGTGTTGAGGAGGGCGTTGAGCAAGGGCCAGTCGGAAATGGCGTCGGAGCCGTCCTTCATCGCTTCCGTCTCACGGTTGGGCGAGGCGACGGAGCCCGAATCGAGATGGTCGCGGCCGATGACGACCGGGGCCTTGAGCTCGCCCGAAGCGACCATCTCGTTGAAGGCGAGGCCGAGGCGGTGGCGCTGGCCGAGGCCGACCCAGCAGATGCGCGCCGGGAGGCCCTGAAAGGCGATGCGCTCGCGGGCCAGGTCGAGCCAGCGGTGGAGGTGGGGATCGTCGGGGATCAGCTCCTTCACCTTGGCGTCGGTCCTGTAGATGTCCTCGGGATCGCCGGAGAGCGCCGCCCAGCGGAACGGGCCGATGCCGCGGCAGAAGAGCGGGCGGACGTAGGCTGGGACGAAGCCCGGGAAATCGAAGGCGTGCTCGACGCCCTCGTCGCGGGCGACCTGGCGGATGTTGTTGCCGTAGTCGAAGGTCGGAATGCCCTGGGCGCGGAAGGCGAGCATGGCTTTGACGTGGACGGCCATGGAGGCGCGGGCGGCGGCTTCGACGGCCGCGGGATCGCGCTCGCGCTTTTCGATCCATTCCTCGACGGTCCAGCCGGCGGGGAGATAGCCGTTGACGGGATCGTGGGCCGACGTCTGGTCGGTGACGGCGTCGGGGCGGATGCCGCGGCAGAGCATTTCAGGGAGGATCTCGGCGGCGTTGCCGAGGAGGCCGACGGAGGTCGGCTCCGACGCGGCGGCGATGATCTCCAGCGCTTCGCCCAATGAGGCGGCCCGGCGGTCGAGATAGCGGGTCTCGAGCCGCTTCTCGATCCGACTTTCCTGGCACTCGACGGCGAGGCAGTGGGCACCGGCCATGACGGCGGCGAGGGGCTGCGCGCCGCCCATCCCGCCGAGGCCGGCGGTCAGGATCCACTTGCCCGAGAGGTCGCCGCCATAATGCTGGCGGCCCATTTCGACGAAGGTTTCGTACGTGCCTTGGACGATGCCCTGGGTGCCGATGTAGATCCACGAGCCGGCCGTCATCTGGCCGTACATGATGAGGCCCTTGCGATCGAGCTCGTGGAAATTGGCCCAGTCCGCCCATTTGGGCACGAGGTTCGAATTGGCGATGAGGACGCGGGGCGCATCGGCGTGGGTGCGGAAGACGCCGACGGGCTTGCCGGACTGGACGAGAAGGGTTTCGTCCTCCTCGAGGCGCTCCAGCGTTTCGACGATCCTGTCGTAGCTTTCCCAATCGCGTGCGGCGCGGCCGATGCCGCCGTAGACGACGAGCTCTTCGGGCGCTTCGGCGACGGCGGGATCGAGATTGTTCTGGAGCATCCGGACCGCGGCTTCGGTGGTCCAGCTCTTGGCGACGATCTCCGAGCCGGTGCGGGCGCGGATCGAACGGCTGTTGTCGCGTCTGTTCATGGTCCCCGTCATTGCGAGGAGCGAAGCGACGAAGCAATCCAGAAAGGCGGATATGCCCGCTGGATTGCTTCGCCGCGCTCGCAATGACGCGGTGCGGGGCTCAGGAGTCCTCGCCCCCGACGATCCTGCGCCCCGGCCCCGGGTGCGCGACCCAGTAGGCGAGCTCAGCCGGTCGAGAGATGTTCCAGATGCACAGGTCGGCGGCCTTGCCGACGGTGATCGTGCCGGTTTCGGCGGCGAGGCCGAGCGCCCGTGCGGCGTTGACGGTCATGCCGGCGAGCGCTTCTTCGGGGGTGAGGCCAAAGAGGGTGCAGGCCATGCTCAGCATCAGCGTTGCCGAGAGCACCGGGGAGGTGCCGGGGTTGCAATCGGTTGCGACAGCCATGGGGACGCCGTGGGCGCGGAGGAGGTCGATGGGGGGCTTTGCGGTTTCGCGGAGGGCGTAAAAGGCGCCGGGGAGGAGGACGGCGACCATGTTGGCGGCGGCCATGGCGGCGACGGCGGCTTCGTCGGCATGTTCGAGATGGTCGGCGGAGAGGGCGCCGAACTCGGCTGCCAAGCGCGCGCCGCCGGTGTTGCTCAGCTGCTCCGCGTGGAGCTTGACGGGGACGCCGTGCTCGCGGGCGGCTTCGAAGAGGCGGCGCACTTCGACGGGGGTGAAGCCGATGCTTTCGCAATAGGCGTCGACCGCTTTCACGCCCAATGCGGCGGCGCGGGGGAGAAGATCGCGGGTGACGAGGTCGACGAAATCGCGGCGGCTCTGCTCGCGCGGAAGTGCGTGGAGGCCGAGCAGGGTCGGGACCACCCTCACCTTCTCCGCCTCGCCGAGCGCTTTCGCCGCCTCGATCATCTTGAGCTCGGTCTCGATGTCGAGGCCGTAGCCGGACTTGATCTCGACGGTGGTGACGCCCGTCTTCATGAGGGCGCGGAGGCGGGGGCGGGCCTGCTCGACGAGGCTTTCGAGCGTCGCTTCGCGGGTGGCGCGGACCGAGGAGGCGATGCCGCCGCCGGCGCGGGCGATCTCCTCGTAGGTGGCGCCCTGGAGGCGCTGCTCATATTCGTCGGCACGGTTGCCGCCGAAGACGAGATGGGTGTGGCAATCGATCAGGCCGGGCGTGACCCAGGCGCCGTGCAGCGGCTCCACCCGTTTCGCCCGGTAGCCGGCGAGCGCCGAGCGGCGCCCGACGCCGACGATCTTGCCGTCGACAACGCCGATGGCGGCGTTCTCGATCGCACCGAAGGGCGCCGGCACCGCCGGGTCCATGGTCGCGACGTTGCAATCGACGAGCATCAGATCCCACATGGCCTCGCTTTCTAGGCGCTCGCGCGGCTATGGGCAAAGCATGGCTTGGCGATCGATCGCGGATTTCATCGGACTTGTGGGCGAGGTGGCTTTGGTCGGCGCGCCGATGGAGGCGGGGTCGGTGACGCCCGGGCGCTGCGACCTCGGCCCGGAGACGGTGCGAAGGGCGCTGAAGAGGTTCAGCACCTACGACCCATCCGACGCGC